>NZ_JBIKHV010000001.1:0-145551 GCF_044361985.1 Limnohabitans sp.
CCAACAAAGTCCAATTCGGCACGGGTTCAAATACCAAATCATGCAGCAATCCGCCCTGTTCACCTTCCAGCCCCGACAACACCGAAGACAGCGCCTGCGCATCTGCAGCCACACTGCTCATCAAGTCCGGCAGGTTCACCTTTTCGTGCAAACCAGGCGGCAGACTGCCTTCCAGCTGGGACAAGGTCAATAAATCAGCCACCAAACTTTGCATGCGGTCTGCCTGAACCGCCATCAAATGCAGATAACGTTGCTGCTCTTCAGGTGGCAAGGGAATCGATTGCAATGTTTCAACAAAGCCGGCAAGCACGGTCAGCGGTGTTCGAATTTCGTGAGACACGTTGGCCACAAAATCTCGGCGCATTGCATCGGCCAAAGTGACCGATGTGATGTCTCGTGTGAGCAACAACTGTTGTCCTTCTCCATACATATGGAGTTGCACCGACAACTTGGGGGTTTGTGCCAATGAACTGGCACGACCGTCAATCACCACTTCTGCCGTGTGATCATTTGCTGCAATGTATTTGGCAAAAACAGGGTCGCGAACCAAATGAACAATGTGTTGTTTCAAATCTCGGCTGACATCCATGCCCAAGTGGCTGGATGCCGTGGAGTTACACCATTCAATGCGGCCTTGTGCGTCCAACAAAGTCACGCCGTTGGGAGAGGCTTGGATGGCTTGCAAAAAATACTGCAAGCGCTGCTCGGCCATGGCAGTTTGAGTTTCACGCTGGCGCAGCAAGCGCTGAACTCGTTGAGCAATTTCTGCCCAAACACCCTTCCAAGGCACAGGACTGTGCAAGTCAGCTTGCGACAACCACAGCTCAATGCGTTGTGTTTTCCAAATCAGGACAATGGCGTAGATAAGCACTGCAAGCAGGGCAGCGAATACCGCCTGGGTCAAGCCAGTCCACCACCAAACCGGCAAAGCCACGACCACCCCGGCAAAAACAAGTTCAAGTATCGGAACCAACATTCAAAAAAACCCTTAATTGGAGGGCGTTCCGGTCATGCGGTAACCTGCACCTCGAACGGTTTCGATCATAGTGCCAGCACCACCCAGAGACTCGCGCAGGCGTTTGACGTGCACATCCACGGTACGCTCTTCAATGTAAACGTGGTCACCCCAGATTTTGTCAAGCAACATGCCGCGTGTGTGAACACGCTCCGGATGTCGCATTAAATATTGCAACAGCTTGAATTCAGTAGGGCCGACTTTAATCGGCTTGTCTTGCCAACTGACACGGTAGGTATCAGCGTCCAACTGCAGTTCACCAATTTTAACGGACCCACCCACAGACTCAGGGACCCGGCGGCGCAGCACAGCGCGTATTCGGGCCAGCAGTTCGCGTGGCGAGAATGGTTTGACAATGTAATCGTCGGCTCCGGCATCCAAGCCTGCGACCCGATCCGCCTCATCCCCACGTGCAGTGAGCATCAAGATAGGTATGGCCTTGGTTCGTGCCGAATTTCGCCAACGCCGCGCCAGTGTCAAACCACTTTCGCCGGGAAGCATCCAGTCGAGCAAAATCACATCGGGCAATATTTCATCCAACTCGCGTTGAGCAGACTCAGAGTCCATGGCCCAGACTGGTTGAAATCCGTTGTGCCGCAAATTGACCGAAATCAGCTCGGCAATCGGCGCCTCGTCCTCAACGATCAAAATTCTCGGCAAACTTTTCATCGCACCGCTTTTTCAATTTCTGTCAGCGCCGTGTGGCGGACATCAGAACCTTTGACGACATAAATCACAAATTCGGCGATGTTCTTGGCATGGTCACCGATGCGCTCAATCGCCTTGGCCACAAACAGCAAATCCAGGCTGGCCGAGATGGTACGGGGGTCTTCCATCATGTAAGTAATCAACTTGCGGACGAAACCATTGAATTCAGCGTCGATCAGATCGTCTTCTTTCAAGATCACCAAGGCCGTGTTCACATCAAGCCGCGCAAATGCGTCCAATGCCTTGCGCAGCAGGCCAGAGGCCAGGTCTGAAGCGATCCGCAATTCCGAAGAAGGCAGGTTTCGAGGGCTGCCATGCTCCAGAATTTTTTTAACCATTCGGGCAATCCGCTCGGCTTCATCACCAGCGCGCTCGAGATTGCCGGTGATCTTGGAGATCGCCATCAGCAAGCGCAAGTCACGCGCAGTCGGCTGTCGACGGGCAATAATGGTGGCCAACTCGGCGTCAATCTCAACTTCCAAGGTGTTGACTTGCTTTTCAGTGGCAATGACCTGGTCAGCCACTTCTAAACTGAATTGGGCCAAAGCGTAGACCGCATGGCGTGTTTGAGATTCCACCAAACCACCCAGCTCCAAAACGCGGGATGACACGTTGGTTAGATCGGCGTCGAATTGACTTGAAATGTGTTTTTCCATGGTGCTTCTCCTGATCAGCCAAAACGGCCGGTGATGTAATCTTCGGTTTCCTGACGTGCAGGCTTCATGAAAATCTGCTCGGTCTGGCCAAATTCGACCAACTCGCCGAGGTACATGTAGGCGGTGAAGTCCGACACCCGCGCAGCCTGCTGCATGTTGTGCGTCACGATGGCCACGGTGTATTCTTTTTTCAACTCGCTCACCAACTCTTCCACCTTGGCGGTCGAGATCGGGTCAAGTGCCGAGGTCGGCTCGTCTAGCAAGATGACCTTGGGCTTGACGGCTACGGTGCGTGCAATGCACAAACGCTGCTGTTGACCACCCGAAAGTGACAGGCCGCTTTGGCCAAGTTTGTCCTTGACTTCGTTCCAGATGGCCGCCTTGGTCAAGGCTGACTCTACGCGATCGTCCATGTCGGCACGGCTGAGGTTTTCGTACAAGCGCACCCCAAAAGCGATGTTGTCGTAGATCGACATCGGGAAAGGTGTGGGCTTTTGGAACACCATGCCAATTTGAGCACGCAGCAAGTTCAGGTCCTGGCCTTTGTCCAGAATGTTTTGACCATAAAACTTGATCTCACCTTCGGCGCGTTGACCCGGGTACAGGCTGTACATGCGGTTAAGCGTGCGCAGCAAGGTCGACTTGCCGCAACCAGAAGGGCCAATAAAAGCCGTCACGCGGTGCTCAGCGATATCGAGGTTGACATTTTTCAGGCCTTTGAACTTGCCGTAATAAAAGTCAAGGTTGCGCACTTCCAGTGCGTTTCGGGTTGGTGTCTTGTCAGGCATGTGGATTCCTGTGAATGCAAATTGAAAAATCGGGAGGCTTGGGGTCAGACGGCATCAAACCGACTGCTTGTCCCTGAAAAATACACGGGCCAAAATATTGAGCACCAAAACAGCCAGCGTGACCAACAAGGCGCCCGCCCAAGCCAGACGAATCCAGTTTTCATACGGGCTCATGGCGAATTGAAAAATCACCACAGGCAAATTGGCCATGGGCTTGGCCATGTCGGCATTGAAGAATTGGTTATTCAGCGCCGTGAAAAGCAATGGCGCGGTCTCTCCGCTGATGCGGGCAACAGCCAGTAACAAACCGGTGATCACACCGCTTTTAGCCGCACGCAGCGTGACCGACAGCGACACCTTCCAACGCGGCGCGCCCAGAGCAAAGGCCGCTTCACGCAAACTGCCAGGCACCAATCGGAGCATGTTTTCAGTCGTTCGCATGATCACAGGCACGGCAATCAAGGCCAGTGCCAGGCTGCCCGCGTAGCCAGAAAAAGTGCCCAAGGTGGCCACAGCAATCGCATACACAAACAAGCCGATCACGATCGACGGTGCCGACAGCATGATGTCGGTCACAAAACGTGTGAGTTCGGCCGTTTTGCTTTGATCGCCGTACTCAGTCAGGTAGATACCCGCCAAAATACCCACAGGCGTGGCCACCAACACAGTGAGCCCCACCATCATCAAACTGCCCACAATGGCGTTGCGCAACCCGCCACCTTCTGTTCCAGGTGCAGGTGTGTCCTGAGTCAGCAAGTTCCAATCCAGCGCGGCAAAACCGTTGGAAAACAACACCACCAAAATCCACAACAACACCGCCAAGCCCAAACCCATGGCCAGCATGGAAGTAACCATGCCCCAAGCATTGGCCAAACGGCGACGGCGGTACAACGCTTCATTCATGTTCATCGCCATGTCAGAACCCCTTGGCTTTTTCAGCCCGGTTGATCATGATTTTGGCGAAGGCCAAGACCACGAAAGTGATCACGAACAACAAAAAGCCGAGCGCGAAAAGTGAGGAAATATGGAAGTCATCGGCCTCGCCAAACTCATTGGCAAGTGTGGAGGCAATCGATGTACCGGGTGAGAAAAGCGAAGTGGGCATGCGGTTGGCATTGCCAATCACAAAGGTCACCGCCATGGTCTCACCCAAGGCCCGGCCCAAGCCCAGCATGATGCCGCCGATGACGCCTTTTTGGGTGTAAGGCAACACAATCTTGCGCACCACTTCCCAGGTCGTGCAACCCAGGCCATAAGCCGATTCACGCAAGATGGGGGGGGTAATTTCGAACACGTCACGCATCACAGCGGCCACAAATGGCAAGACCATAAAGGCCAACACGATACCGGCCGCCAAAATGCCCATGCCATTGGGCGCACCGCCAAACAAAAAACCGATCAACGGCATACCGCCCAGCACATCGCGCAACGGTACCTGGATGTAATCGGCAAAAAGGGGCGCAAACACGAACAAGCCAAACATGCCATAGATGATGGATGGCACCGCTGCCAGCAACTCGATGGCAGTGCCCAAGGGGCGGCGCAACCAAACTGGGCAGGTTTCTGTCAGGAACACGGCAATGCCAAAGGCCAGAGGAACCGCCACCAACATGGCAATGCCCGCGCTGGCCAACGTACCCACGATCGCAATCGCGGCACCAAATTCTTCGTTGATGATGTCCCACTCCACATACCAAATGAAGCGAGCACCAAACTTGGCAAAGGTAGGCCAGGCATTGATGAACAAGGACACGATGATCCCGGCCAAAGCCACCAAAACCAATAGTGAAAACAGCTGTGTCAGTCGGTGAAACAACAGGTCTTGCAAACGCTGCCGCTTGACCACGCTCAGCATGTGGCTGGTGCTGTCCGCACTGGAGGGGGGGGATTGCATGTCTTGACCGATCAAACAAAGAGCATCCAATTAAACAAGAAATCCGTCGGTCGCTGGATTACAACCGACGGATGGCAGACCGAAGCCTGAATTACTTCTGGATTTGTGACCAGACTTTGGAACGGATCTGATCGGTCAAGCTGTCAGGCAAGGGCACGTAGTCCAGATCGGCTGCCATTTTCTTGCCGTTTTTGAAGGACCAATCAAAGAACTTGAGGGCTTCGGCAGAAGCCGCTTTGTCGGCCGGGTTTTTGTACATCAAGATGAAAGAAGCCGTGCTGACGGGCCAGCTGTTGGCGCCTTTGGCATTGACCATGGACACGCCCATGCCCGGCACGCTGAACCAGTCGGCACTGGCTGCGGCCGCTGCAAAGGTGGCGTCATCAGGACTGACGTACTTGCCATCGGCGTTCTGGATTTGCATGAAGTTCATCTTGTTCTTTTTCACGTAGGCGTATTCCACGTAACCCAAAGAACCTTTGATGCGGTTCACGTTGGCTGCCACGCCTTCGTTGCCCTTGCCACCCACCGATGTAGACGCTGGCCACTTGACCGCAGCACCCTTGCCCACTGTGTCAGCCCACTCTTTGCTGACAGCGCTCAGGTAGTCGGTCCAGTTGAAGGTGGTGCCCGAACCGTCGGCGCGGTGCACCACAGTGATGATCTCGTTGGGCAAGTTCTTGCCTGGGTTCAAAGCGGCAAACTTGGGGTCGTTCCACTTGCTGATTTTGCCCATGAACATCTCGGCCATGACGGTACCTGTCACGCGCAATTCGCCTGGCTTGAAGCCATCCAGGTTGATCACGGGCACAGTGCCGCCAATGATGGCGGGGAACTGGACCATGGCGTCTTTGTCAAGGTCTTCACCTTTGACGGGGGCATCGGTCGCACCAAAAGTCACGGTCTTGGCGCGGATTTGCTTGATGCCGCCGGAAGAACCGATGGACTGGTAGTTCATGCCGGTGCCGGTGGCGGCTTTGTAGCCCTCAGCCCACTTGGCATAAATAGGGAACGGAAAAGTCGCGCCTGCGCCGGTGATGTCAGCGGCAAAGCTGGCAACCGCAACAGCGCTCAGGCCAATGGCGGCTACTAAAGATTTCAATTTCAACATGTGAACTCCTGTTTAGGGGTGTAAATACGAAGTCGCCCGAAGAGCTTTTTGTGGGGACTGATGTGACTTTAATCAGCCATTGTGACAATGCCGTGTCAAAAAGACAATTTTCATGACGGTCATTTTTCATTTCCTGCGAAAAAAATCAAAACAGGGCGACACTGCTCTAAACCGCCCTGTTCCAACCGGGGTTCAAGCGATGTCAATACGCCAGGTTGATTTGGTATATAGCCGTGGTGCCGCTGATTTCGTTGCCCACCACCAAAAGGGGTTTACCGTTGGGTGATTTGTCAGCTGCGATCAAGTGCAACCCCTCTGGACCCAAATCACCCGTCGCGCCAATGCGCGTGTTGATGTAAGTTTGGTAAACCGGCCGCGCTGGTGTGCTCACGTCGTACACCACCACGCCGCCCACACGCTCCAAACCGATAAAAGCGTAATGCTTTTGACCAAACTTGGCCACGATCACACCTTCGGGTTCTGGTCCTTTATTGTCACTGCGGTTGTCTTGGGCGTTACCGGAGTGGCTGGCATTGAATTTGACCTGCGGCAAATCTTTGGTCAACTGCTCCAATTGGTCGCCCGAATCAAAGACTTGCTGACCCTTCGCGTTCCAGATGGAGAAAGACCGCGACCCAAAGGCATAAAGTTTTTCGTAAACACCATTGACCGCACCCAAAGAAGCTGTAACGTTCAAACGGCCCAACTGCGAATCGGACTTCAAGGCCTCCAAAGCTGGGCTCAAGGCCAGGTCTTTGACGCTTTTTTCCTCAGTGAAACCGGGCCAATCAGCACGCGCATCGCCCTCGTTCGCGGTGATTAAATAGGTTTGACCTGCCACGCTGTAGCTGGCAATCGCATCGGGCAGGTACATCCCAAAAACCGGCCAAGTCTTGATGTTGACCGCGCTGTCACGGTCGCTGGCGTCCATTCCATTCCCAGCCAGACTGTGGTCCTTGAAACCAAAGGGTTGGATAGCAGTCACCTTAGCGGTGGCAATGTCCACTATGGCCATGGCATTGTTTTCCTGCAAAGTGACATAGGCGGTCTTTCCATCAGCAGAAACCGTGATGTATTCGGGCTCCATGTCTTGGGCCACCGTGGCACCCGGACCGAAAATCCGTACGCCAGAGGCGATCAAGGCGTCCTTTTGATCATTGAACGCTTTGAAGTCTGCTGTTTTGGCTGTCAACACAAGGTTGGCACTGCTCAACGTCAGGGCACTGACATCCACCACACTGATGGAGCCCTCGGGATCGACCGAATCCGACAATCCGTAAGAATTGGGCTCCCCCTCATTGGCCAACAACAGGGTTTTGCCATCCGGTGTAAAGGTCACCATGTCTGGCAACGCGCCCACAACGGCAGTGCCCAACACAGCGTAATCTGAAGCACGCACAACAATCAGTCGGCCTGGCTGTGTTTTGTCCAGGGCCTGCACAGCCAAAGCCACCATGCCCTCGTGCACGGCCACGCTGTTGGCCGCACCAGCACCCGCCCACAAGCTGGTCAGTAAAATGGTTTGCACCAACGAAGGTTGCGCCGGGTTGGTCAAATCCAACACATCCAAACTGGCCAACGCACCGTTGACCACGAACAGTTTTTTTGTCCCTGCGTCATATGCAGTGATCTCTGCTGACCCCTCACCGCCTTGGTGTGAAAACGCACCCAGTTTTGCTATGGCCAAACCGCTTGGCGTCAAGTCCACTTCATCAGAGCCACCGCATGCGGCCAGCACAGCCAGCAGCGTCAAACCGCAAGCACCGTAGACAAGGGTTTTTTTGAAATTCAAATTCATGGTCATCTCCTGTGGGTTCAGTTCAAAACAGTGTCCGTACGCTGGCTAAGGTTTTGGATGCGCAAGTCTTGCGCCGCTGGCGTGTCCCTCACACCAAAGGCCGTATTGCCAAACTGGCTCTTCATGTACTTCATGAAGGCGTCTTGCTCACTGCCCAAAAACGCAGTGCTGGAGCTGGCCACACCCCCCCCAGTGGCAGCGGTGAGGATGTCTTTCAAATTCACCAAGTTCAAGTTCAGCAAATCGGCAGTCACGGGGAAGGGATAGCCGTCGCCTCGAGCTGCAAGGAACTTCAGCGTCACCATGCGGAATCTCCGCTGCGGATCGCCGACCACCACGCCGTTTTGCACCACCACCTCCGCACCCACCTTCAGCGAACGAATCCGCTCGCCTGGCGTGGTTACTGCAAAACTGGTCAAGACTTGCGCGGTTCGGGTTGGGTCATAGCTAAAACTCATGCCACCAACCTGTGGGAATCGCCCCTGACTGCCCAACACGGCCACACCATGCTCCAACAAAGATTTGAGCTGTTCGGCCGTGACATCGAAAGTTGAAAGCTCATTGTTGAACTTCAATGCAGTTTCAATGGCCAGCTGCGAGACTTCACCCGCACGGCGACCCGATTGCGCATTGGCTTTGGGCGCAGTCAACTCAAAAGCTGAAGAACCTGACAAAGCCAGAACTTCACCGATTTCGGAGCGGATACCGCCGCCATTTTTCAATGAGATTTGAACGGTCGGATCTTGCAATTTGCTGTACCAGAGGTTGGCATCTGCCGTGAGGTTGCCCAGGTTGGTTTCCTCGTTGCGCACCTGAGCGCGTCGACCATCCAAGAAAACGCTGGTGCTGCCAAAAACTTGGCCATCCAAGCTTGTCACAACTGCCTTGATGGCATCTCGAACCTGGACCACCAAACCAGATACGGTCACACCGCCTGCAGTGTCATCAGTTTCACTGGTCACCCAAGCACCCGAAAGCTTGCTGTCAAATCGTTGGGGGATCAGTACGCCCTTGTCGTCAAACGGGGCCATGAAGCGACCCAGGTATTTGTAATCGGCGTCCACGTTGACCACCACAGTGGGTTGCCCAGCAGCATCCTGGGTCTGATAGGGATACTCACCCGCCGATTTGTCAGCTGTGCGCAGTACATCGTTGGCATCTGAGAGCAAAGTGTTCGAGCCACCCGCAACGATGATGTCGACATTTTTGAGCTTGGCCGCCAGGGCTTTCTCAACCGACAGGGTTTGCATGTGCGCCAACAAAACCACTTTGTTGATCCCGGCCGCCGTGATCTCATCGACACCGCGCTGGATCTCGGCAGCAAGACCGGTGATGTCCACCTCAGCGCCGCTCAATGCAGGCTTGAATTGCAAGCCACCAGTGGATGTGATGTTGGCAAAGATTGGGGAACTGGCAGCGATGACACCGATTTTTTGCGAACCCACCTCCACCACCGACCAACCTGTCAGCTTGCCTGCTTGATCAGCTGCCTTGCCCCCGTTGACCAACTTCAAGCCAGCCAGATCAGTGTCCGCTGCGAAGTCCACGTTGTAGGCCAAATAGGGAAAACGTGCACCGCCCCAAGCGCCGTCGGGCTTGATGATGCCTGCAAACTGCCGGGTCCCCAAGTCCAGCTCATGGTTGCCGATGGCCGAAGCTTGAATCCCCATAGCATTCAAAAAGGCCACGTCAGCACGGCCCACTTCTTCCTTGCCCAAACTGACTCTCAAGGTGGTGTCGTAAGACGCATTGAAACGTGGGCCCGGAATGTAGTTGTCACCCGAGCTGACCGTCAGGGTTTGCTGGGGGTACTGCGCGCGAAACTTGTTGATCAAGCCCGACAAGTTGGCCACGCTGTTCAGTGCCGTGCTGTCCGAGCCATCGGCATCTGAGATGTGCAACAACTGCAAGGTGAAAGCCGCTTCAGGCACGACCGCATCGGAGCCGCCACACGCGCTCAAAACCATCGCGAAGGCGATGGATGCTGTCAATCCTCTACCGGAAAATAGCCGTTTCATATCTAACTTTCATGGGTTAATGAACTCCCATAAAGTAGCCGGCTAACGTGTCAAAATAACGAAAAATTCATGACACATTTTTGAAAATTAATAGATTTTTAAATTGCGAACTGATCCACCTTAAATGTCTTAGTTTCACACACAGACCAAAGCAGTTTCACAAAAAAATTACAGGGGGCATGTCTGCATGAGTACCATTAATATTCATGACGATTACAGGCCCACTAGGCCTTGAATTTCCCATCTGCACCACCGGCAGTTGGTGATCAGCGAAAACGCACCACAAAACCGCCCAAAATAGAGGAAAAACAGGCCACGACGTCTGTCATCACGCCGGGCCTGGATAACCATGCCGCCTTGAGACTGGCTTGGATTTATAAACCGATCAAACCGCCGTCTTTGCGGGTGATCACGATGGTGGCTGAACGCGGGCGACCGGCCACGCCGTAGCCTTGGTTGCCAGGCCAGACACTTTGTGGGGCACCCCCAGAAGACTGGGGCTTGGACAATTCGCCAGGGTGCTGGATGTTGACAAACAAGGTGCGGCCATCGGGGGTTTCGGTGATGCCCGTCACCTCAGCGCCCTTGGGGGCCACCAGAAAGCGGCGCAGTTTGGCCTCACCCAGAGCCGCGCCCAAGAAGGTTTCTTGCATGCCGGTTTGCTCGACACCGCCCACCACCATCTTGTTTTTGACGGTGACTTTGCCGCCGTCACCCACTTGTCCTGGAATGGCAGCCAGCATCATGCAGTTGGTTTCGTCCGTGAAAGCGCCATCGTCCGTCTGGATCCAGCAAATGCCAGTGGCCTTGCTGAACCACAAGCCATCGGGTGAAGAAAAGGCATTTTTGGCAGTCAAGCCCGACAAGTTGGCATCCCCTGAGTCTTCTTCTGCGCCAAACACAAAGATGTCCCAGACAAAGGATTTGGCTGAGGCTTGATGGCCTGACTCTTTGAAGCGGATGATGTGGCCATTGGGATTGCCCATGCCTTTTTTACCGTCCATGTCCATGTAAGCCCGCGGGTTGGCTGGGTCGGTTTTGGTGGGTGTGCGATTGGCTGCGCTGTTGTTGGTCAAAGCAAAGTAGACCTCGCCATTGCGATAGTTCACAGCGCCCCACTCTGGACGGTCCATCTTGGTCGCCCCCACTGCATCAGCGGCGTGACGAGCGTTGACCAACACATCCCCTTGGTTGGCAAATTTGTAGGCGCTGTGATTGGCAATGCGCGGGTCAGCCATCGTCAACTCCAACCACTCACCCTGGCCCGAAGCGTCAAAACGGGCAGCGTAAAGCTTGCCTTCACTCAGGTATTTGTCACCGGCCACCAAGCCGCCACCGACATCGCGTGGGTCCCACACGGCAGCAGAGACAAACTTGTAGATGTACTCGTTGCGGGCATCGCAGCCCATGTAGAACGCCAAAGGCTGGCCAGCCTGAGGCAGACTGCAAACAGCCGCTTCGTGGGCAAAGCGGCCCATGGCCACGCGCTTGACGGGTGTGGCGTTGGGGGCCAAGGGGTCAATCTCGACGTTGAACCCAAAAGTGTTGGCTTCGTTGCGGAAATCTTTTTCTGCAGTGGCACCCACTGCCGCCAGGTTCCAACGTGAAAAGCGGTCGTCTGTGCCCGAAACGGTGTGCCAGCCTTGCCCTGCGGCCTTGGTCACGCCTGACGCCGGGGCCGCAGAGGCCACGCCATAGCGCTTTAGCGAAGCCATTTCTTTGGCTGGAAAAGCCGAACCACCCGCTGTAGTTTGAAAGTAGTAAGCCCAGTTTTCTTCGCAGCCCAAATAAGTGCCCCAAGGCGTTTTGCCATGGCCGCAGTTGTTCAGCGTGCCACGGGACATGGCCCCAGCCGTATCCCAACGGGTGGTCATGAAGCCGCGAATTTGCTCAATGTGCGCACGTGGACCGCTGATGCGTACCGGCGTTTGCGGCGTGATGCGGCGATTCAGCGCCGAGTCTTGCTTTATACGCCAGCCTTGCGGGCTCTTGACAATTTCGACCACACTCACTCCATGCAAGTTGATCTCTTTGAGCACTTCCAGCTCAGGGCGAGCGCCCAAATCCCAATCCCCAAACTGGGTGAATTTTTTGCCACTGACCTTGTTGGAAGTCTGGCCATTCGGGTGCAAGAAATGCGAGTCGGCCGAGCTTTCGTGGTTCACGCACAGCACAGCACGCGCTGTTTCCTTTTCGGAGTACCGGCCATTGGCATCGATGTAATAAATATCCATGCCATCGTGGTGATCACCCACCCTGCGCGACCAGTCGTCAGACTCCAGGCCTTTGTTGGAGTAAGCGGCCAAGGCCGAATCGAGCGCATCGCCCGTGGCGTGCAACACGCTGTACTGATAGCCGGGTGGCAGCATCACGTTGTCCAGCAGGCTTTTCTCAACGGCGGCAAAACCCAAAGCAGATGGCGAAGCAGCCTGGCCCGCAGTCAAAGTGGCGCAGCCGGGCAGCATGGCCAAGCCCGCCAAACCCAAACCACCGCGCAACAGACCACGTCGTGCCGGGTTTTGCAAGGATTGGGCCAAGACGTCCTGGAAATGGGGGTTTTCGGAGGTGTTGAAGACAGGGTCGTGGTCGTGGTGGGACATGAAAAAACTCCAGGTGGAAAAGTACCATTTCAGGCCTTGCGCGTGACATTTTGATGGCGAAATTTTGAAAATTTAAAGACATGCCAGCAACGAAACATTGAGCGCGGGTTTGTCATTCAACCGTCACAAATTCGTGGCAAAGTCCAGACCATCACATTTCTAGAACCATTGAAAGACAAGCCATGAAAGTCGGTATCAACGGCATGGGCCGCATTGGCCGTTTGGCCTTGCGTGCGGCCATGGGCGCTGCCGAGCGCCAGCAAGATGACCCGCGCGCAGGCAACCGCCTAGAGGTGGTGCACCTGAACGAACTCAAAGGTGGCGCAGCGGCCACCGCGCATTTGTTGGCGTTTGACAGCGTGCAAGGCAGGTGGCGCGAACGCATTGAGGCCGAAGGTGACCGCCGAATCCAAATCGGGGAGCACAGCTTGGGCTTTTCTTCACACGCCAACCCAGCCGATATTCCTTGGGGTGACTTGGGCGTAGACCTGGTACTGGAGTGCACCGGCAAGTTTTTGACCCCTGAAACGATTCAAGGCCACCTGGACCGGGGCGCCAAGCGCGTGATCGTGGCGGCGCCCATTAAGGTGGGCGATGTGCTGAACATCGTGGTCGGCATCAACCACACGCAATACAACCCTGCCAAAGACCGCATCGTCACGGCCGCATCGTGCACCACCAACTGCCTGGCCCCGGTGGTCAAAGTCGTGCACGAAGCCATTGGCATCCGACACGGCCAGATCACCACCATCCACGACCCGACCAACACCAACTTGGTGGTTGATGCGCCGCACAAAGACCTGCGCCGCGCCCGCAGCGCCATGGTCAGCTTGGCCCCCACCACCACCGGCAGCGCCACGGCCATTGCTTTGATTTACCCCGACCTCAAAGGCAAGCTCAATGGCCACGCGGTGCGTGCCCCGGTGCTGAATGCCTCGCTGACCGACTGCGTGTTCGAGATGAAGCGCGAAACCAGCGCTGAAGAAGTCAACGCCTTGTTTGCTGCCGCAGCCCAAGGCCCGCTGGCCGGCATTTTGGGCTACGAAACGCGCCCTCTGGTCAGCGTGGACTACGCCCGCGACACCCGCAGCGCCATTGTGGATGCGCTGTCGACCCTGGTGACCGACGGCACACTGCTCAAGATTTACGCCTGGTACGACAACGAAATGGGCTATGCCTGCCGCATGGTAGATCTGGCTTGCCACATGCACGAGGTGGGCATCTGAGATGAATGCCGCAGAACGCCATTACGGCATTGTCACTGCTGCCTATTGGGGCTTCACCCTGACCGACGGCGCTTTGCGCATGTTGGTGCTGCTGCACTTTTACAAGCTCGGCTATTCGCCCTTTACGCTGGCCTTTTTGTTCTTGCTCTACGAAGGCGCAGGCGTGCTGGCCAACCTGATCGGCGGCTGGCTGGCCACACGCTTTGGCATTGCCCGCATGCTCACCGTGGGCCTGGTCACGCAAATCATCGGCTTTGGTTTGCTATCGGCCCTGCAACCAGAGTGGACAGCCGCCATGTCGGTGGCTTGGGTGGTGTTGGCGCAAGGCGTGTGCGGGGTGGCCAAAGACCTGACCAAAACCGCCAGTAAATCGGCCATCAAGATCACACAGGCGCAAGCCAAAGACCAAGGCAAGGGGCAACTCTTCAAGTGGGTGGCCTGGTTCACCGGCAGCAAAAACGCCATGAAGGGCTTTGGCTTTTTCTTGGGCGGTTTGCTGTTGGAGACGCTGGGTTTTCAGGGCTCACTCTGGGTGATGTCGGGCCTCTTGGCTTTGGTGTTGGTGGGTGTGGTCACCAGCTTGCCTCCCATGATGGGCAAGAGCAAACCTTCAGGCTCGACCAAAGAGCTGTTTGCCAAAAACCCAGGCATCAACGCACTGGCCGCCGCTCGCGTGGCTTTGTTTGGCGCGCGTGATGTGTGGTTTGTGGTGGGCGTACCGGTGTTTTTGTACTCAGTGGGCTGGACCTTCACCATGGTGGGTGGCTTTTTGGCGGCTTGGACGATTGGCTACGGCTTGGTGCAGGCCCTGGCCCCGCAACTGGTGCGGCGCAGTGCCGATGGCCTGAGCCATGAAGTACCTGCGGCCCAATGGTGGTCGGCGATACTCACGCTCATTCCACTGGGCATTGCCGCCGCCATCTGGCTGCAAGCGCCACAACTGCAATGGTGGGTGGTGGGGGGGCTGAGCCTGTTCGGCTTTGCCTTTGCCATCAACTCGTCGGTGCACAGTTACTTGGTGCTGGCCTACGCGGGCTCTGAAAAAGCGGCCGAAGACGTGGGTTTTTATTACGCGGCCAACGCGCTGGGGCGTTTCATGGGCACCTTGCTGTCAGGCCTTTTGTACCAGTGGGGTGGGCTGGTGTATGCCTTGCTGGGCTCGGCGCTGATGTTGTTGGTGTGCTGGCTGATGACCTTGCGATTACCCATGGGTTTGCTGACACACACCCCAAAGCAAGAGACCACACTATGAACCCCACTTCTCTATTCAGCATCATGGACGAAGACGTTGCCGTGAAGGCCCTGGCTGCTTTGGCACAAAGTTCACGCCTCAAAGTGTTCAGGGCCATCGTGGGTGCTGGCCCTGAGGGCATTCAGCCCGGCCAACTTTCTCTGGCGCTGGATGTGCCAGCCAACACGCTCTCGTTTCACCTCAAAGAATTGCACCATGCGGCCTTGGTCAGCGTGCAGCGTGAAGGCCGGTTTTTGCGCTACCGCGCTGACCTCGGTGCCATGCAAAGTCTGATGGACTTTTTGACCGCGCACTGCTGCCAGGGCGTTACTTGCAATGAAATGCCTGCTGTGATCCGCGACACTGCCCATTGCTGAAAGTGGTGTGTCGGCTGCATAGGGTCAGAAACTGTCCCGCGTCCGGTATGAATTTTCTTGAGAGCCACCAGCATGACAATATGCATCGGCGTCATCAAAACTTCACACCGCCGTCACATAATCTGAATCTTTCTCGCCCAAGACGTTTTCCGCATGCAAACCAAGTCCCTTTACGCCGCCATTGACCTGGGCTCCAACAGTTTTCGCCTCGAAATTGGCCAAATGGATTCGGGTCAATTGCGGCGGGTTGAATACATCAAGGAGACCGTACGTCAAGGCAACGGCCTAGACGCCGAACGCAACCTGACCCAAGAAGCGATGGAAAGAGGCTGGGATTGCCTGGCACGCTTTGGTGAGCGCATCGCCGGCTTCAAGCCCAGCCAGGTGCGTGCCGTGGCAACACAAACTTTGCGCGAAGCGCGTAACCGCGATGTTTTCCTGAGCACCGCCAAACGCATCCTGGGCTTTCCGATTGAGGTCATCGCGGGCAGGGAAGAAGCCCGACTGATCTATCTGGGGGTTTCGCACCTTTTGCCTCAGTCCGATGAGCGCCGTCTGGTGATCGATATTGGGGGGCGTTCCACCGAAATGATTTTGGGCCAGCGAGAACGGGCCAGCACCTTGGCGTCTTACCGGGTGGGCAGCGTAGGCTGGTCGATGAAGTATTTTCCTGACGGTTTGTGGACGGCGCAGGCCTTCAATGCGGCTGAAATCGGGGCCAAGGCGGTCCTGGACGAAGCCCAAGGCTTGTTCAATCACAGCCATTGGGACAAGTGCTATGGCTCCTCTGGCACCGTGGGGGCCGTATCAGACATATTGATCGCCTCAGGTTGGCCTGCAGATCACATCTCGCGTGAAGGGCTGGCCTGGCTGAAAGACCGTTTAATCAAAGCCCAGAAATTTGACAACCTGCGACTTGAAGGGGTCAAAGAAGACCGCAAACCCGTCATTGGCGGGGGCTTGGCGGTGTTACAGGCAGTCTTTGACTTGCTGCAAATCGATGTCATGCACCCCGCCCAAGGCGCACTCAGGCATGGCGCACTGTATGACTTGATCGACCGCGAAGGTATTCAGGACGTTCGGTCGTCCATGGTGGATTGGCTGGCACAACGTTTTGGCACCGACAAGCTACAGGCCGAGCGGGTTTCACGAACAGCCCAAAACCTGCTGGAAGCATTGATTCCCATCACGCGGGATGCCCCCACAGAAGAACGCCAGCGGTATTTACAAAAACTGCATTGGGCTTGTCAGCTGCACGAAACCGGCATGCGCATCTCACACAGCGATTACCACAAGCATGGTGCTTATATTCTGGACAACACCGACCTGCCTGGCTTCACCCTGAACGAGTTGCACCGCCTGAGCCAATTGGTGCTTGGCCACCGGGGAAAATTGCGCAAACTCGAATCCGAAATGGAAGATGCCAGCTTTGTGCAACAGTTGATGGCGCTGCGGCTCGCGGTCATATTGTGTCATGCCCGACGCGACCCCGACCTGTCGGGCCTTAACATCGGATGTGATCCATTGCGACGCACTGCACACCTGAAAATCAACAGCGCGTGGGCTGAACTTTGGCCACAATCTGCGCACTTGTTACGGGAAGAAAAAGCCGCCTGGCAAAAAACAGACTGGACCTTGCATGTTTCAGTGATCTGAACCCTCAAATACACAGTGCAGCTTGTATTTCAGTGTGTTGGGCGGGCAACGATGGCATCACGCCAAGGTCTTGTCATGCGCAACACAACCGTATAAACTGTATGCACCGTTATTTTTTGAGTTTTAACCACCATGAACTTGACACAAAGTGCTTCAAAAGTATCCTCCCCTGTGGATACCCCAACCAACACCCTCACTAAAAAAAGGCCCCGTTCAGGTGCCCTGAAAAAGTCAACAGCAGCCCCAACACCCGGCAAAGTGGCCAAGACGCCAGAACGCAAAAAGCCACTGACGGTCACATCGCCAGTCAAAGCACCCGTTTCTAAAACAGCCAAGTCAACGGCGGTCAAAGCCCCTGCCAAAAAAGCACGCACCGCGCCTCAACCGCCCGTCGTCAAAAAACCAGCCGCTGCACCCGCCAAACCCTTGAAGGATAAAAAAATCAAAGTGGTTCGTGACAGTTTCACCCTTCCAAAAAGTGAACTTTTGCAAATCGGTGAGATGAAAAAACGCGCTTTGGGCCTGAGTGTCGAAATCAAGAAAAGCGAGCTCATCCGCGCAGGCTTGCAGGCACTCGCCAGCATGACAGACGCCTCCTTCAAGAAAGCTTTGGCCAGCATCCCGACCATCAAGACCGGACGACCTGCCAAGGACTGAGCCTGTTCACAAACGCTCTGGCGAGGTGACAGCCAGCAAAACGGTGTGGTTTGAGCCTTCCCGAGTGCGGTTGCGCAACCACCAAACAGCGCCTTTGCGAATGGCGCATGAGTCTGTAGGCATCCCCAGTAATTGGGCAATGACACCCCCCAGCGCTGGCTGATGCCCTACCAGCAAAACGGGGTACTTGGCGTTGGGCCAGCCCGAAGTTTCCAATACATCCTGGACCGAGGCACCAGGTGACAAGGCATCGCGCACTTTGTATTTCCGGCCCAGGGCACGGACCGTTTGCTCAGCTCTCACGGCAGGGCTGCTCAGGATGCGGGTGCCTTGGGGCAATTGGCTCTCTAGCCAAACTGCCATGCGTTCAGCCTGACGGCGCCCACGGGGCGTCAAGGCCCTTTGCAGGTCGTCTTCAGCAAGATCTTCATCATGGGCTTCGGCATGGCGCCACAACATCAAATCCATCGCAGTCAATCCTGGCTTGTGGCAGCGCCGTAGCGTTGCATCAGGGCACTTTGAGCACCGTGACCAGGGGCCGTCAAGCCCACCCGGTGGTATTGGCCGTCCGCGGCCAAGTCCCATGCGTCGCGGCCATCGTGCAAATAGGCTGTCAGACATTCATCGATGATGCGCTGGCGCAAAACCGGATCAAGCACAGGCCAGGCCAACTCGATCCTGCGCGTCATATTTCGGCTCATCCAGTCGGCACTCGACAAATAGAGCGATTCATCCTGGTCGGCGCAAAAATAAAACACCCGGGAATGTTCCAGAAAACGGCCGATGACCGAGCGGACCCGAATGTTCTCGCTCAATCCCGCGACACGGGCAGGCAACATGCAAGCGCCCCGAACGATCAAATCGATTTTGGCCCCTTTTTGCCCAGCCTCCAGCAAGGCCTCGATCAAGGGCAAATCGGTCAAGGCGTTCATCTTGATGACTATGCGGCCAACAGCACCACGCGCCGCAGCATCTCCCACCGCTGCAATGCGCCTTTGCATATCGTCATGCAACTGAAAAGGCGCCACCAACAAGCGCTTCATTTTGGGCAACCGACTCTGGCTGGCCAGATGGCTGAACAACTGGTCCATGTCAGAGGTTATGTCTGCATCCGCTGTGAGGTAACTGATGTCGGTGTACAGCGATGCGGTTCGGCGGTTGTAATTGCCTGTCGACAAATGGCCATAACGTCGCAGAGAACGCCCTTCGCGGCGAGTGATCAGCAGCATCTTGGCGTGGGTCTTGAGGCCGACGATGCCATAAACCACCTGCACACCAATTGCCTCAAGCTGTTCGGCCCAGTTGATGTTGGCCTCTTCGTCAAAGCGTGCTTTCAGTTCCACCACCGCCGTGACTTCTTTGCCACGGCGCACTGCCTCACGCAGCAAATCCATCATGGTCGGATCGCTGCCCGCGCGGTATATCGTCTGCTTGATGGCCAGCACATTCGGGTCCATGACCGCTTCACGTAAAAACGCGAGTACGCCATCGAAACTCTCAAAAGGCTGGTGAATCATCACGTCCCCCTCTTTGAGCCGCGCAAACACCGACCCGTGTTGCGGAACCTGTGCAGGAAAACTGGCCTCATAAGGTGGAAACAGCAAATCAGGTGCATCGATCAAATCGATGAGCTGCATCAGGCGAACCAAGTTGACTGGCCCATTGACCCGAAATACCGCATGCTCAGGCAGTTGAAACTCCTTGCGCAAAAACTCCGTCAATCGGGGTGAGCAGCTAGCAGACACTTCCAGGCGCACGGCTTGACCGTAATGCCGATGTTGCAGGCCTTGTCGCAAGGCCATGCGCAAATTGGCAATTTCGTCTTCATCCACAGCCAGTTCAGAATGGCGCGTGACCCGAAATTGAGAGAACTGGCCCACTTCACGACCGGGAAACAATTCGGCCAAGTGCGCCCGGATCACACTGGACAGCATGACAAATGCGGTGGTGCCGTCACAGACCCTGGCAGGCAGGGGAATCAGCCGGGGCAAGACACGGGGGACCTTCACAATGGCAATCTCGTTCGACCGCCCGAAAGCGTCTTTGCCCGACAACTGAACAATAAAGTTGAGGGACTTGTTGGCCACCTGCGGAAAAGGATGCGCCGGGTCCAAGCTGACAGGCAGCAGCAACGGCTGCACTTCACGCTGGAAATAGCTTCTCACCCATTGACGCTGCGCAGCATTGCGATCGCCGTGCGACAGGATGCGAAAACCCTTGCGCTGCAAAGTTGGCAGCAAATCGTCGTTGTACAGCGCGTATTGGCGCGCCACCATGGCGCTGGTTTTTTCGGCAATGGCCGCCAAGCTTTCTTGTGTGAATGACCCTGCTTTCAAGCCTTGCAAACTGCCCATCACATGCGGCTCGGCGCGCACCTCAAAGAACTCGTCGATGTTGGAGGACACGATGCACAGATAGCGCAAACGCTCCAGCACAGGCACTTCAGGGCGGTGGGCCCAATCGAGCACCCGTTCGTTAAAGGCCAGGATGCTCAGATCCCTGTCCAGCAAGGCGTACCGATCGCTTGGAAGTGAAGTCTCGACTTTTGTATGAGCCATGGCACGTTGTGAATGAATTGAAAAATCATTCTAAGAAGCTACCGTGTCACTTTGATGACAAGATTGTGAAGAGAGGATTCATCCTATGCCGCTTTGTGAACCGGCACAAGATTCGACACAAAAATCTCCACCGTCTTGGGCCAACCAAAAGTTTCAGCGCGGTGACGTGCCTCGTTCCGGTCAACCAACTGGGACTGCATCACTGCAGTGTGCAAATCCTCCGACAACACACCCCCCACCGCAAGCCCATTGCCATCGCCAAGCACTTGCAAAGGACCGTCTACCGGGTAGGCCGCCACAGGTGTGCCGCAAGCCATCGCCTCCAGCATGACCAAGCCGAATGTTTCGTTGCGGGAGGGAAACACAAACACATCCGCAGCGGCATAGACCTTGGCAAGATGTTGGCGTGGCAATACACCCATCCACACCACATCTGGATAACGCGCCTTGAGTTGCGCCTCCAGGGGGCCGACGCCACACACAATTTTTGTGCCTGAAAGTTTCAAGTCCAAAAAAGCGTCAATGTTCTTTTCGTAAGAGACACGCCCCACAAACAAAGAAAAGGGCCTTGGCAGATCTTGCAACTCAGGTATTTCGAGCGGTTTTACGTGGTGTGCAAACAATGACAAGTCAACGCCGTGTGTCCAGGGTTTGAGCGACTTGAACCCGCGACTTTTCAGCATATCGAGCACACCTTGCGTCGGCACCATCACACCCGAAGAGGGGGCATGAAAGTGACGAAACAAGCCATAGCCCAGAAACAAAGGCACACGCAATGCGGCCTTGAGAATTTCAGGAAACTTGGTGTGAAACGCCGTGGTGAATGGCCAACCCATTTTCAAGCAATGTTTGCGTGCGGCCCACCCCAAAGGACCCTCTGTCGCAATGTGCACAGCATCTGCTTGCAATGCATCGAGCATTGCCGCCAGGGGTTTGTAGGGTCTTACCGCCAAGTCGATCCCTGCATAACCTGGGCAGCTCCGATTTTTGAAAAGCCCAGGATGCATCACAGACACATCGACCCCCAAAGGCCCAAGAGCCTGCACCAACTCATGCAAAGTGGTGACCACCCCATTCACCTGGGGATGCCAGGCATCGGTGATGAGCGCCAGCTTCATGCAGCCACCGCCACCAGGTCAGCGGCTCGGTTGGATGGCAAAGATTTGGCACCCCATCGGATAATCTCCAGGCGCCCATCAGCATGCTCCACAAGGGCTGTTCGACTTTCCACCCAGTCGCCATCGTTGCAATAAAGAATGCCGTTGACATCGCGGATTTCGGCATGGTGAATGTGTCCACAAACCACACCATCGAAACCACGCCGTTTTGCCTCATGCGCCACGGCCACTTCAAAATCACTGATGAAATTCACGGCTTTTTTGACCTTGTGCTTGAGGTAGGCTGACAAGGACCAGTAATCCAGTCCGATGCGAGCCCTGAAACCGTTCAGGTGCCTGTTTACCTTCAAAGTGAATTCGTAGAGCCAGTCGCCCACATAGGCAAGCCACTTGGCACACTGGATCACACCGTCAAAATAGTCACCATGCACCACCCACAATTTGAGCCCTTTGGCTGTGGTGTGCGCCGTTTCATGCACCACCTCCACGCCACCGAAGGCATGCCCCACAAAATGCCGGGCAAATTCGTCGTGGTTACCCGGCACATAAATGACGCGGCAACCTTTGCGTGCCCTGCGCAGCAATTTCTGCACCACATCGTTGTGGCTTTGTGGCCAAAACCAGCGTCTGCGCAGCTGCCAACCATCCACGATGTCTCCCACCAGGTACAACATATCGCTGGGGTGGTGTTTCAAAAAATCAAGCAAGGCCTCAGCCTGGAATCCAGGCGTTCCAATGTGCAAGTCTGATATAAAAATAGCCCGCAGACGATGTCCATCCGCAGCAGAGTCATCTTCATCGTCAGCGAGATCTCGTCCTTCGAATGGATTGACCTCAGTCACCAAGGTCTCATCCATGCCGGCGTAAGAGGTCTTGAAAAGCGCATTGCTTGGCGCTGAGTTGTGCCCAGCCATCATTGGGCACCGGCTGAAAAATGTTTGCGGTAACGGGCAGGCAAGTCGGCGGTACGCATCATCATCGGCAAGTCAGCCGTGTTGAAATCTGGGTCCCAAGCCGGCGCCCCCAAAACCTTGGCACCCAGCCTCAAATAGCCCTTGATCAGCGCAGGTGGCTCGATCGTCAAGTCATGATCCAGCGCATCAACAGGCAAGGGCAGACGCGGGCGCACATGAAACTGAATGCCGGCCAAGTGGGTCTGCCGCAGTTGGTTCCAAACGCTGGCCGCTGCATTCCCGTTGATCACCCCGTTGTGCAGCATGGGAATACTGGCACAACCGATCATGGTGTCCAAGCGGTTGCGGTCCATGAATTCGAACAAGGCCCCCCATAAGGCCATGATGACCCCGCCCTGTCGGTGCTCGGCATGCACGCAGCTTCGACCCAGTTCCACCATGCGTTTGCGCAGACTGCGCAGACGCGTCAAATCAAACTCTGTGTCACTGTAAGTGCTGCCCACACGCTGGGCCTGCTCGGGTGTCAGCACGCGATAAGTGCCAATCACCAAACCCGAATCACTGTGGCGCACCAGCAAATGCTCACAGTAATCGTCAAACAGATCAATGTCATGGCCAGGCACCTTGGTCGAAAGACGAGCGCCCATTTCCGTGCCGAAAACGTCAAACCTCAGTTTTTGGGCTTCGCGCACTTCATCCTGGTGTTTTGCCCATGTGACCTCAATGGCCCCTCGAGTATGACGAGGCAAAAACTCTACACTGGCGTGGGCTCGCGCTGCATGAAGGGGTCCCCGGGGTAAGTTGACAGGCGCCAATGAAATCGCAGGGTTTGACAACTCATTCATCACGACAACTCCTTCAAAACAATGCTTGGATCATTCAGGGTCGTGATGACGAGAAAAAGTATCTTTGATTAAATTTGCATGACACGCGTAGTTTTAATGTCCAACATCAGGAATTTCAATTGCTTCAATACCGCCTTCCTTGACACATCCAAGCACGATTGATTTTTCCAAGACCCTCCACAAAACGCACTTTCAGGGCATCGTTATATGGGGGGCAGTCTTCAGAAAATTGGTCTGATCGGACGCAGGGCCATCACATGCCTTCAAAGGGGTGGAAATTTGTGGATGCCTCAGTTGGCCCTCAAGGCCTCACTCAACTGGTCCACCTGATTGGCCCATTCGGCATCGGCCAGCCATGTTTCGCGCAAAAATTCTGCTTGGGCAGGCGTCCAGAATTCAGCGTCTGGTAGCGCAATGTGTCCTGGTAAAGGACTGTGATCTTGGATGAATTTCGCAATGCTTGGCGCATCACAGGGCAAGCCCATCTGCGCAAAAAGTTCATGAAATGGGTGCCTGCTTGTGTCCATTTTTATCGCTCATTTTTTAAGAACATATTGCCCTGGTGCAGCGATCAACGGCGCCAAGCCCATATCAGGCGCTCCCATAGCGGGCAGCGAATCGGCTTCACCTGAATGAATTTGCAACCAATTCAGCCAGTGCGTCCACCAAGAGCCTTCGTGCTGGACAGCCGCCTGCAACCAGGCGTCAGGGTCCAGGTACGGGCCGTCGTGCAAACGGGTTAGCACTTGGTAGCTGCGCCCCGGCACACCCGGCGGGTTAACGATGCCCACATTGTGGCCCCCTGATGTCAATAAAAAGGTGGTGTCCACATTTGTCAGCAGGTGCAACTTGTGCACCGACCGCCAGGGCGACACATGGTCGCGCACTGTACCGATGCAATAAGTGGGGCATTGGATCGCAGTCAATGCCACGGGTTTGCCATTCACACGGTAGCGTCCACTGGCCAAATCATTTTTTAAAAACATCCGCCTCAAATATTCGGCATGCATGCGGTAGGGCAAGCGCGTGCCATCGGCGTTCCAGGCCATCAGGTCCGTCATCGGTGTTCGCTCGCCCAGCAAATAATCCTTCAGCAAGCGCGACCAGATCAGGTCGTTTGAATTCATCCACTGGAACGCACCCGCCATCTGGGTGCTGTCCAGGTAACCCCGGTCCCACATGATGTCCTCCAGGTGCGCCACCTGGCTGTCGTCAATGAACAGCTCCAGCTCACCAGGCTCAGAAAAATCAGTTTGTGCTGCCAGCAGCGTCATGCTGGCCAAGCGGTCGTCGGCGTCCCTGGCCATGGCCGCAGCCGCGATGGACAACAGCGTACCGCCCAAACAATACCCGACCGCGTGTACTTTGTGTTTGGGCACCACGGCGCACACCACCTCTAAGGCGTCCAGCACGCCCATGCGCAAATAGTCTTCCATGTCCAGATCACGGTCATCGGCATCCGGGTTGGCCCAGGACATGGCAAACACGGTGTGCCCGTTATCCACCAGGTACTTGATCAGCGAATTGTGAGGTGACAAATCGAGAATGTAATATTTCATGATCCACGATGGCACGATCAGCACAGGCTCAGGTCTCGCCTGAGGGGTGACGGGCGTGTACTGAATCAACTCGATCAAGTGGTTGCGGTAAATGACTTGCCCAGGCGTGATGGCCACGTTGCGCCCGACCTGATAAGCCTCAGTGCCTTTGGGAGGCTGGCCCGACTGCCAGCGCTGAGTGTCTTCGAGCCAATTCACAAAGCCCTGACGCAAGTTGGCCCCTATGGTTTTTTCCGTCCGTTCCAGCACCTCGGGATTCGTTATCACAAAATTGGCTGGCGACAACATGTCAAGGCATTGTCGGGCTGTGAAATTGACCACCGACTCGTGGTGTGGCGAAACGCCTCGCACCCCGGTGGTGGCCTCATGCCACCATTGCTGTGTCAGCAAAAACGATTGGCTGATGGCATTGAAAGGCCAACCCTGCCAGCTCGGGTGTGAAAACCGGGTGTCGTGCACCATCGGTTCGATGCAAGGTTTGCAATCTTTTTTTTGGGCTTGGGCCGCGTAGTTGACCAGCTGCTGCGTGCTTTGCAAAGCCAACTGAAGCAACTTGAGTTGCTCAGCAGGGTTCAGGGACAGATGCGTGGCCCAGTCGTCAAATGCCATGCGCAAGGACGCTGTCGACACGCCCCGCGTGAGCGGTGATACTTGGGAATGGGCCCAACGGTCCAGCATGGGCCCAGGACGTGGGGTATCGACAGGAAGGGTGTGGCGAAAAACAGTCACCCAGTCATGCTAGGGCAGGCCATCGCCCTTGAACATTGGCCTTTGGGTGTGTTTGCATTCACCGATGGGCAGATACCCGTCGGCAGGGTTCAAAGCATCATGCTCAGTTGAAACACCGAGTTTGGCGCCTTCGGTATGAAAGGTGCGGGCATTGGCTTCAGGCGAAATTGGCCCAACATGGATGAGACGCTGGCATCACGTGGCATGAAAGGTACAGCCACATCGTCCAGGGTTTGAGATGCCAAGGCCTCTTGCAAGTGCCTTTGAATTTCAGACTCCAGCGCCTTCATTGGGTGCGCGTTGTCGGGGTACACCTCGTCGAAGCTGTGCACCACTTCAAAGTGTTTCACCACATCCCACAGACTGATGTCTTCAGGGTTGCCGCGAATTTGGTAACCGCCCCCGGGACCGCGGTGGGCGCGGATCAAACCCGCCTCACGCAGTTCTTTGAGTATCGACTCTGTGTAAGAGGACGACAGCCCCAAACCCGCAGCAATCTCTTCGGTCGTCACAGGCTCTATCGCCGAGCGTGAAGTAATAAAAACCGCAATGTCGACGGCCTTGGCTGTTTTCTTCAGGATCATGAATAGCTCCTCATTGGAGTGGTTATTGTATGTTTTAAACCATAAAAAACCACTCACAAGCTATTTATTTTCACAATTATTCTGTTTATACCGTAAAATAACTACTCAATACATAAACAAGACAATGACCCATCCTCCTTTGACAAGTCAGGTGCTTTACCGCATCGGTGTGGTTTCCAAACTCAGCGGCGTGCCTGTGCCAACCTTACGCATCTGGCAAACACGCTACAACGCGTTTTCGCCCACCACCACCCAAGGGCAACACAGGCTATACAACGAAGAGGATTTGCGAAAAGCCGCGTTGCTGAAATCGCTCACGGGCCAAGGCCACGGCATCAGCCTGATTGCGGGTTTGTCCACAGAGCAGTTGAAGCAACTGCTGCAAACAGGCGCAGACATTGCAAACGCACCAACTCAGCGGCCGGCCCTGGCCAATGTCGCATGGGTGGTAGTCGGGGCCAATTTGGCCAGCCGCATGCAGTCTGAAACATTCAGTGCCACACGACTCGGGCAACCCATGCACATTCACAAGGTGTGGGCAGATCTGGCCGAAGCGAGTGGCGCTCAACTGGACCCAGCCCCTGACGTGCTCGTGGTGTCAGTGAATGGCTTGAACGACAGCACCGCTGAGCAGATTTTGACTTTGTCTCAAAAGCTGGCTGCAAGGCAAACCGTGGTGCTTTACAGCTTCGGACAGTTGAACGCCATCGCCAAGCTGGGCCGCGCATCTTTTTTGGTGCACCATGAGCCACTGAACGATCTGGCCCTGGCCACCATCATTCAAAGCGCACGCCCTCCGCTTTATGCCCCCTCGTGGGTGGTGGAGAGTTTGGCCACACCGATTCCCTCTCGCCAATTTTCAGATGCGGTTTTGCAACGCGTGGTCAATATCCCAAGCCAGGTGATGTGCGAATGCCCCCGGCACGTTGCCGAACTCATTGGCCAGCTGGGTCGATTCGAAGACTACAGCCGCAATTGCCTTAACGAAAGTCCCAAGGACGCCGAACTGCACCAGCAACTGAACACCATGGCCGCTTCAGCCAGGGCTTTGTTTGAAAAGGCGCTGCAAATGGTGGCCACACACGAAGGCATTTCATTGGCAGAAAGTGCTTGATCCTTTCAACGCCAAAGACTGCTCATGAAACGCCACGTCGCCGCGACCCTGCTGGGGGTGCTTGGTTTCCTGATCATCGATGGCCACGTTGACTGGGTTCAGCAAGACAACAGGACCCTGCTGGAGGTCAGCGGGCAGCGGTTTGACCCCAAAGGCTGGATGGCTGAGCACTGGCGGCAACTCCAGCGAGACTGCAGCCCGGTGCACAACGACCTCGCCAACCCCACCACGGCCACGGCTGTCCTTCATGTCATTCAACAACACAGCCTGCCGGATTCGCTCGAAGCCAAGCTGCTGCAACTGCACAGACAAACCGACTGGGCCATTGCCGAAGTGGTCTTCAAAACCTTGAACCCCAGCATCGTGGTACTGCACCAGGCCCAGGGTGATTGGAGAATTCAAGAAAATGCTGTCTGGAGTGGCTCAACCGCGCCCTGGTTGGCCGCTGACTTTGTGCGAAGGTATTTGCAACAACAGGTTCCAGAATTGCCCCGGGCTTTGTTGAGTTGCGTCCCCATTGAAGGCAGCCGTTACGCAGCCACAGCAACAGGGCCATGGCTGTGACTTACCGAGTGGTCTGGTTCAAACGCGACTTGCGCCTGCACGACCACGCGGCGCTGGTGCATGCCGCCAACCAGGGCCCAGTGCTGTGCCTCTACATCTTGGAGCCTAATCTGTGGACCCAGCCCGATGCAGCTTTGCAGCACTTTGAATTTGTGCGCGAATCGCTGGCCGAACTGCACACCGAATTACTCGCCTTGGGTGGCAGCTTGCAGGTGCGGGCAGGGTCAGCCGTCCAGGTGCTGGCATCGCTGTATCAGCAAGCCCCTTTTGCCGAGCTGGTATCGCACATGGAAACTGGTAACGCTTTCACTTATGAGCGTGATCTGCAAGTGGGTGCGTGGTGCCGAAGCCTGGGGCTGACATGGACTGAGTTTGCGTCATTTGGGGTGGTGCGCCGCCTTAAAAACCGCAACACCTGGCAAGGCCAATGGGAAGCGCACATGGCCAAACCGCAAGCGGTTTTACCCGCGCTGAATTTTTTCAATGCGACTGAGTCGCAAGGCCCTGAGGTGATGGTCGCACCCACTGCACTGCGGCACAACCCTGCGCAGCGCCAGCATGGCGGGCGCAGTCTGGCGGTTGACACCTTGCACAGTTTTCTGAATGCGCGGGCGCTGGGCTACAGGGGCGGAATTTCGTCGCCCCTGTCTTCGCCCGATGCGTGTTCACGCCTGTCGACTTATCTGGCTTGGGGCTGCATCAGCCTGCGTGAAGTGGTGCAAAGCACTCGGGCCACTCTGGATGCGTTGCCAACACAAGCATTCAGGCACCGGGCGGGCCTGACCGGCTTCATTAGCCGTTTGTATTGGCACTGCCACTTCATTCAAAAGCTTGAAAGCGAGCCTGAAATCGAATGGCGCAACATGCATCGGGGCTACGATGGCCTGCGAGAAGACAGCTGGAGCGATGCGCACTTTGAAGCCCTGACCTCGGCACGCACCGGCTGGCCCATGGTGGACGCCTGCGTCGTCATGCTGCGCGAAACGGGCTGGCTCAACTTTCGCATGCGGGCCATGCTGGTGTCGGTGGCTGCTTACCCGCTGTGGCTCGACTGGCGACCTGTGGGCCAGTGGCTGGCCACCCAGTTTCTGGACTACGAACCCGGCATCCACTGGAGCCAGCTTCAAATGCAATCGGGCACCACCGGCATCAACACCACCCGGGTCTACAACCCAGTCAAGCAAGCCCAGGACCATGACCCCAAGGGCATCTTTGTGCGCCGCTGGTTGCCGCACATGCGGCGCGTGCCCGATGCCTGGCTGTTTGAACCCTGGCGCATGCCCACCGAAGTGCAGCGCCAGTGCGGACTGACCGTGGGTGTGGACGTTCCCGAACCGGTGGTGGACCTGGCTGAAGCCACCCGCACCGCCAAAGCTGCGTTGCACGCACGACGGGCAGACCCTGATGTGAAAGCCGGTAAAAAAGCTGTTGTCGACAAACACGCCTCGCGCAAACACGGCAGCGGCCACCAACGCGACGTGTTCACACGCGACAACGACGCCCCCAAAACCAGCCGCAAAAAAGCGGTCAAGTCCTCTGCATCCAACACCTCACCCAGCCAGCAACTGGGCTTTGATTTTTAATACCATGCGCAGCACGATTTTCTGGTTCCGAAACGACTTGCGCCTGCATGACTCACGCACCTTGCTGCAAGCGGTTGCACATGCCACACAACACGGCCAACGTTTGCTGCTGGTGTATGCCCACGACCCCGCGCAAGACGAAGCCACGGCCTGGGGCTTTCGGCGCATGGGTGCACACCGCAGGCGCTTTGTGGCCGACAGCCTGCAAGACCTGATCGCATCGCTGCAAGCACTAGGCCAACAATTGCTGTTGCTGCATGGCCCTGCCCATGAGGCTTTGGCCGAGTGCGCCAGGCGCGTACAGGCGCAAGCCATCTTTTGTGAAGACATCGCCGCCCCCGAAGAGCAAGCCCAGGTGCAAGCCTTGCGGGCCGCAGGCTTCACGGTGAACACCGTGTGGCAGTCCAGCTTGCTGGAGCCCGAAAAACTGCCCTTCAGCGTGGTCGACATGCCGCAAGTCTTCACGGCGTTCCGCCAGCGCATTGAAGCGGCAGGTGTGCTGCCTTTGGCACCGCTGGCAGCACCCCGCCTTTTGCCGCCGCCCCCTGAACTGGCCGTGTTGAGCACACTGCCTGGATGGACCGATACCCCCTGGACCCTGATGTCGTTGGACCAGCCCTTGGGCTTGGATGACCCGTCAAATTCCCCCCACCACCTCCCCCGCTGCCAAGGCGGCGAAACCAGCGCCCTGGCCCATTTGCAAAGCTACCTGACGCCCCCCTGGCCCGATCGCTACAAGCAAACCCGCAATGCCTTACAAGGCCAGCACACCAGCAGCCACTGGTCGCCGTGGCTGGCCACGGGCGCGCTGTCAGTGCGCACCATCTGGGCCGCATTGCAGGCCTACGAGCAGCAACACGGCGCCAACGACGGCACATATTGGCTTTGGTTTGAGTTGCTTTGGCGTGACAACTTCAGATTTTTGCACCTGCAACATGGCCGCCAGCTTTACGCGGCCCGCGGCTTGTCAGAGCTTGCCCGACCCTCGCACTTTCCCAAAGACTTTCAACGCTGGTGCGATGGCAACACCGGCGAGCCCATTGTGGATGCGGGCATGCGAGAGCTGGCCAGCACGGGCTACACCTCTAACCGCATACGCCAGATCGTGGCCAGTTATCTGGTGCATGACCTGGCTTGCGACTGGCGTTCAGGCGCCGCCTGGTTCGAATCGCAACTGGTGGACTTTGATGTGTACAGCAACCAGGGCAACTGGCTGTATGTCTCTGGCCGTGGCACAGACCCGCGTCAGGGCCGGCGCTTTAACCCTGCCAAACAAACCCAGGACCACGACCCTCAGGGGCGTTATCAGAAGGTCTGGCTGTCGAGCTGAACGACGGCCGAGACAGCACGGATAATCTCTGGCATGTACCGAATTCAATCCTGCGGCGATAACTTGCCCCTGCACCCCTTGGCGATTTGGCACAACTGGCAGTTGCCCGCCTGTCAGACCTGATACCCACGCCTGAAAACCCCATGCCCCAAAACGCAACCGCCATGTGGGGCGGTGTCTTCTTTTCTCTGGCCGCTGGAATGATGTGGGGCCTGGTCTTTGTCGGCCCGCTGATGCTGCCCGAATACCCCGCTGCGTTGCACACCTTTGGCCGCTACCTGGCCTTTGGCCTCATCGCTTTGCCACTGGCCTTTGTAGACCGCGCCGACATCCAGCGGCTGAGCCGTGCCGACTGGCTGGCTGCGCTCAAGCTGGCAGCGATTGGCAACGTGCTTTATTACCTGTTTTTGGCCAGCGCCATCCAGCGTGCCGGAGGCGCCCTGCCCACCATGATCATCGGCACGCTGCCGGTGGTGATCGCCATTGCGGCCAATCTGCTCAACCACCAGCGCGACGGGCGTTTTCCTTGGTTGCAACTCGCACCACCGCTTGCACTCATTTTGCTGGGCATTGCCTGCGTCAACCATGTAGAGTGGACGGCACTGGTGCAAAACCCACATGCTGACACCACGCGATACATCACAGGTGCAGTGCTGGCCATAGGCGCAGTGGTTTGCTGGACCTGGTACCCCCTGAAAAATGCCGACTGGCTGCGCGGCCACCCCGACCGCAACCCCCGCGTGTGGGCCACCGCCCAAGGCCTGGCCACCCTGCCCCTGGCCTTGTTGGGCTATGCTGCCTTCTGGTTATGGACAAGCGCAACGAACGACCCACTGCCCATGCCACTGGGGCCACGGCCACTCGAATTTTTGGGCCTCATGGTCGCCATCGGCCTGTTCTCATCTTGGCTGGGCACGCTGTGCTGGAACGCCGCCAGTCAGCGCCTGCCCACCGCCCTGGCTGGGCAACTCATCGTGTTTGAAACCCTGGCTGCGCTCGGCTACGCTTTTTGGCTGCGCGGCCAATGGCCTGAACCGCTCACTCTGGCAGGCATTGCACTGCTGGTGGCAGGGGTCATCGGTGGGGTGCGGGTCAAGGCGATTTGAGGGTGTTTTAAGGCCATCACCGATTTTCAAAACTGCCGGCGCATCACCAAGCCCACAGAATGGCGACTGATGACGGGCGTGAGCCCGTATTTCTCCATCCACCATGCGCCCAAGGCGGCCCCTGCCACATGAGAGGCTATGTCCAAGTAAGAACTGGAACGCTTGGCACCCTGTGAGATCTGGTAACTTTCTGAAAGCACAATGCCTGCGCTGCTGACGGCAAAACCGATCCATGCGCGGTTTTCAGAATCACTGTAATAGCGCGTGACTGCGCCCGCCAACAAAGCGCCGCCGGTGGCATGGCTCAACTCACTGCTCCAACTGTCACTGGCGTGGCATGTCCCCATGAATCCGCAAAGCAGCCACGCACAAAATAATTTCATCGCCATCCCACCATTTGTGACACTCGGCGGCATGCCCACTCATTCAGAACGGTCACACCGCTGCTCTAAAACACGTGTTTATTTTCAAGCCATTCGATACCGTGGTGCTGTGCGACAACACACGCACCCACAGGCTGATGACTCTGCGTGTGTTGTGAATGAGCGTTCTGAGACCCGGCTTCAGTACACGGGCTGATGCTGCTTCAAGCTCGCCATGACTTCAGCCGTCAACACAAACCCCGCACCATACTGCGCCGCCAGTTCAGCGCAGCGTTTGGCGAACGCATCCACTCCCTGGGCGTAGATGAATTGCAAGGCGCCGCCTGTCCAGGCCGGAAAACCGATGCCAAAGATCGAGCCAATGTTGCCGTCGTGCACCGAAGTCAGCACGCCTTCTTGCAAGCAACGTGCAGTCTCGACGGCTTGGCGATAAAGCAGTCGGTCCTTGATGTCTTGCAGGCTGTAGCGCGCATCTGCTTTCTCGAAACGGGTTTTCAGCTCGGGCCACAACTGTTTTTTCTGGCCAGCGGGATAGTCATAAAAACCTCCGCCTGCGGCGCGGCCAGCGCGTTTGAGTTCTTTGACCATGCGCTCCACCAGCAACTCACCAGGCGTGGCCTGGTATGTTTTGCCTTCCTTGGCCAAGTCGTCCCGGGTCTGGTCCAGCACGTGCACCGACAACGACAAGGCGGTTTCGTCCAGCACGGCAAACGGCCCTACGGGCATGCCCACTTGCATGGCCAAGTTCTCGATCACGGGCGCAGGGATGCCTTCACCCAGCATGGCCGCACCCTCCATGACAAAGGTGCCAAAGGTCCGGCTGGTGTAGAAACCACGCGAGTCGTTCACCACGATCGGCAGCTTGCCCAGCGCCTGCACATAGTCGTAGGCTCGGGCGATGGTCTCGTCATCGGTCTGTGCCCCGCGAATGATCTCGACCAGCTGCATCTTGTCGACCGGGCTGAAGAAATGGATGCCCACAAATTTGTCGGGCCTGGCGCTGGCTTGGGCCAAACCGCTGATGGGCAAGGTGGAGGTGTTGCTGGCAAAGAAACCGCCTTCGGCCAACATGGGCTCGGCCTCTTGCGTGACACGGGCCTTGAGCTCGCGGTTTTCAAACACGGCTTCGATGATCAGGTCGCAGCCCTTCAGGTCTTGCGCGCTGGCCGTGGGCTGGATCAGTGACAACAAAGCCGCTTGTTTGTCCGCCGCCATGCGGCCTTTGTCCACGCGCTTTTGCGTGAGTTTGTGGCTGTAGGCCTTGCCTTTTTCAGCAGCTTCAATGCTCACGTCTTTGAGCACTGAGGGGATGCCCCGGCTGGCTTGCGAATACGCGATGCCCGAGCCCATCATGCCCGCACCCAGAATGCCCACCTTTTGTGGCCTGTAACGCGGCACATCTTTCGGGCGGCTTTGGCCGCCCTTGATGCTGTTCATGTTGAAGAAAAAGGTGTTGATCATGTTGCGTGCCACCTGGCTGGTCATCAGACCCGCCAGGTAACGGCTTTCGATGCGCATGGCGGTGTCGAAGTCCACCATCGCCCCTTCGACCATGGCAGCCAGTGCCGCTTCGGGGGCGGGGTACAAGCCGCGTGTTTTTTGTTTCAGCACCGCTGGGGCCACGTTCAGCATGCCCGCGATTTTGGGGTTGCTGGGCGTGCCGCCAGGCATCTTGTAGTCCTTGCGGTCCCAGACATGCTGGGCTGCTTCAGGCTGGCCTTGCGCTGCAGCGATAAAGGCCAAGGCACGCGGTCGCAGCTGGTCATCGCTGTCCACCAACTCATGCACCAGGCCCAACTTGACGGCTTCAGCGGGGCCAAAGAGTTTGCTCTCCAGCACATAGGGCTGCGCGGCCAGCAGGCCCAGTTGGCGCGTCATTTTGGTGATGCCGCCGCCACCGGGAATCAATCCCAGCGTGACTTCGGGCAGACCGAATTGTGTTTTGGGGTTGGCCGTGGCGATGCGGTGGTGGCCGATCAAAGCCACTTCCCAGCCGCCGCCCAAGGCCGAGCCATTCAGGCAGCTGACCACCGGCACGCCCAGTGTTTCGAGGGTGCGAAAAGCTTTCTTGATGCCTTCAATCTCCACAAAGACACGCGGGCCGTCCGAGGCTTGCGAGCGCATCACGCCCTTGAGGTCGGCCCCCGCAAAAAACGTGGACTTGGCCGAGGCCAGGATGACGCCCTTGATCTGAGCTTTGTCTTTGAGGACTTGCTCGGCCGCCTGAGTCAGGTCGGCCTGCCATTGCAGGCACATGGTGTTGACCGGCGAGCCCTGCTCGTCAAAGGTGATGGTGGCGATGCCTTCGACCAGTTCGTAGCGCAGTGTTTTCAAAATCATCTCGGTGTCTCCCCAATCAAACGCGTTCAACGATGGTGGCGATGCCCATGCCGCCGCCCACACACAAAGTGGCCAGGCCGTAGCGCAGCTTTCGACGGTGCAACTCGTCAATCAGGATGCCCAAAATCATCGCCCCTGTGGCGCCCAGCGGGTGGCCCATGGCGATCGCACCACCATTCACGTTCACTTTGTCATGTGGCACATGCATCTCCTGCATAAATTTCATGGGCACCGCTGCAAAAGCTTCGTTGATCTCGAACAGGTCAATCTGGTCAATCGTCAGCCCTGCCTTGGCCAAAGCCTTGCGCGCTGCCGGCATGGGGCCGGTGAGCATGATGGTCGGATCTGCCCCCGACAAGGCGGCCGCCACGATGCGTGCACGGGGTTTCAGGCCGTAGATTTTTCCAGCGGCTTCGCTGCCGATCAGCACCGCTGCAGCGCCGTCCACAATGCCTGACGAATTGCCTGCGTGGTGCACATGGTGGATGCGCTCGACCTGCGGGTAGCGCTGCAAGGCCACCGCGTCAAAGCCCATGGCACCCAGTTGCTCAAACGAAGGCTTGAGGCCGCCCAAAGTTTCCACTGTGGTGGCGGGTTTGATGAATTCGTCTTGCGCCAGAATGATCTGCCCCAGTTTGTCCCTGACCGCCACCACCGAGCCATCAAAGTAGCCCGCCGCACGCGCTGCCGTGGCGCGTTTTTGTGATTCCACCGCAAAGGCGTCCACATCGCGGCGGCTGAAACCGCTCATGGTGGCGATCAGGTCGGCCCCAATGCCTTGCGGCACGAACAGCGTGGCGCTGTTGGTCTCGGGGTCTTGCGCCCAGGCACCACCGTCCGAACCAATGGGCACGCGGCTCATGCTCTCCAAGCCGCCAGCCACCACCAGGTCTTCCCAGCCGCTGCGCACTTTCATGGCGGCCATGTTGACCGCCTCCAGGCCAGAGGCGCAAAAGCGGTTGATCTGAACGCCCGAACAGCGCCAGTCCCAGCCCGCAGCCAGTGCGGCCACTTTGGGAATCACTGAGCCTTGCTCACCAATCGGCGACACCACGCCCATGACCACATCGTCCACCGCGGTGGTGTCCAGCTGGTTGCGACTTTGTAATTCACGCAATACACCCGCCAGCAAACTGATGGGCTTGACCTCGTGCAGGCTGCCATCTTTTTTGCCTTTGCCACGCGGTGTCCGTATGGCGTCGTATACAAATGCTTCGCTCATGAATGTCTCCTGGAGGTCATCAGGGGGTTTGCCCTGTGTTGCGGGGTTCGGCATTCAGTATAGACTTTTACCAAGCAATCGCTTTGTATAAATAAACCCCGAAGTCTTGAAGGTGACAGCCATGATTGAACGCACACTTTTCTCCACTGAGCATGAAGCTTTTCGCGACAGCTTTCGCCGCTTCATGGACAAGGAAATAGCGCCCCACCACGCGGCTTGGGAAGATCAAGGCTATGTCGATCGCACCGTCTGGAACAAAGCCGGTAACAACGGCTTTTTGTGCATGACACTGCCTGAGGCCTATGGTGGATCGGGCGCTGACAAGCTGTACTCGGTGGTGCAGATGGAAGAGCTTTCACGCGCCGGATTCACTGGCATTGGGTATGGCTTGCACAGCGAGATCGTGGCCCCTTACATCCTGCATTACGGCACCGACGCACAAAAGAAAAAGTACCTGCCCAAGCTGGTCAGCGGTGAGATGGTGGGCGCGATTGCCATGAGTGAACCGGCAGCAGGCTCAGACCTGCAAGGCGTGAAGACCAGCGCATTGCTGCAGCCTGATGGCACTTACCTCATCAACGGCAGCAAGACCTTCATCACCAACGGCTGGCATGCCGACCTGGTGATCCTGGTGGCCAAGACCGACCCAGCTGCAGGGGCCAAAGGCACCAGCCTGTTTTTGATCGAGCGCGGCATGCCCGGCTTTGAAAAGGGCAAACGATTGAAGAAGTTGGGGCTGAAGGCGCAAGACACCTCCGAGCTGTTCTTTGACAACGTCAAGGTCAGTGCTGACCAACTGCTGGGCGGCACGGCCATGCAGGGCAAGGGCTTCATCTGCCTGATGGAGCAACTGCCCTGGGAGCGCCTGCAAATCGCCATTGGCGGCATTGCTGCTGCGCAAGCGGCCATCGACTGGACGGTGCAGTACGTTAAAGACCGCAAGGTCTTTGGCCAGTCGGTCGCCAATTACCAAAACACCCGCTACACCCTGGCCGAGTTGCAAACCGAGGTGCAAGTGGCCCGCGTGTTTGTCGACAAATGCAGTGAGCTGATCCTGGACAACAAACTCGACACGGCAACAGCCAGCATGGCCAAGTACTGGTGCTCGGACTTGCAATGCAAAGTGATGGACGAGTGCGTGCAATTGCACGGTGGCTATGGCTACATGTGGGAATACCCCATCACCCGCGCCTATGCCGATGCCCGTGTGCAACGTATCTATGGCGGCACCAACGAGATCATGAAGGAAGTGATTTCGCGCGACATGGGTTTGACGGGACGATGAGCGCACATGACTGAACTGGCAGAACCCAAGCGTGCCCGCGGACGCCCTAAAAAAACCGAAAACGAGCGTGACGACGGCAATCGACGACAGGCGCTGATCTCGGCTGCAGCGCAGCTGTTTCACCGCAAGGGCTACGACGCCACCAGCACCCGCGAAATTGCAGCACGGGTGAACATGCAGCCAGGCTCGCCCTTCTACCACTTTGGTAACAAGCAAGACCTGCTGCTGGCCGTGATGGTGGAGGGCATGAAACAGGCCTTTGAGCGTCAAAGCGCAGCCTGCGCCACACTGAGCACGCAACGAACTGAGCGAGACCGTCTGCGCGTATTGATCCGCAACCAGTTTGATGTACTGCTGGGACCAGACAGCGATTTCATCCCGGTGATGCTGTACGAATGGCGCTCGCTGAACGATGCGCAACGCCAGACCATCACACAAATCAAGGACGATTACGAAGCCGCCTGGACGCCCGTGCTGCAAGCCCTGCACGACAGCGGCCAGCTGCAGGCTCCAGTGGGTCTGGCACGACTGATGATTTTTGGAGCTTTGAATTGGGCGGTGCAGTGGTACGCACCACCTTCCCCGATCAGGGCAGGCCAAAAATCCCGACGTGCATCGCTTGACGAATTGACTGAAGCTGCACTGAGCTTGTTTTTGAGAGGCACCCCATGAGCACCACCACCCCGAAAGCGCATTACCGCTCAGCATTCGCCCCTGCACTGCTGAGCGGACAGGTGCTCATGGTCACAGGTGGCGGCTCGGGCATTGGCCGCTGCACCGCGCACGAGCTGGCGAGCCTGGGAGCGCACGTGGTGCTGGTGGGCCGCAACCCTGACAAGCTGAACATCACCGCGCAGGAGATCACCAGCGACGGGGGTCTGGCCAGCTGGCACAGCACCGACATCCGGCGCGAGGACGATGTGAAAGCCATGGTCGCGCAGGTGGTGCAGCAACACGGCCGCATCCACGGCTTGGTCAACAACGCAGGTGGGCAATACATATCGCCACTGGCCAGCACCAGCGCCAAAGGTTGGCAGGCGGTCATCGACACCAACCTCACCGGCGGTTTTCTGGTGGCGCGTGAGTGCTTCAACCAAAGCATGAATGCACACGGCGGCGTGGTGGTCAACATCGTGGCCGACATGTGGGGTTCGATGCCTGGCATGGGCCACAGCGGTGCAGCACGTGCAGGCATGGTCAGCTTCACCGAAACGGCCGCACTGGAGTGGGCCGCCCACGGGGTGCGCGTGAACGCCGTGGCTCCGGGCTACATCGCCAGCAGCGGCATGGACCATTACCCCCCCGAGGCGGGTCCCATGCTGCGCGAGATGCGCCAGACCGTGCCACAAGGCCGCTTCGGCAACGAAGCCGAAACCTCGGCAGCCATCGTTTTTTTACTCTCGCCTGCGGCCAGTTTCATCAGTGGCAGCGTACTGCGTGTGGACGGTGCCCGCCCCCAGATGCGCATGGGCTGGCAGCAAGCCACGGCGCCAACTGCGGTACAGCAACGCGATGCGGTGAAACCCTTTGACGGCTTTCACCGTGCCGTGACACCCAAGGTTTTCCAATGAAATTTGAATCCACCTGGAACACCCACAGCCCTTTGGCCGTGCAAAGGCGCGAGGCGGGGCTGGCCCGCCTGGCGCAGTGGCAAGCGCTGCAAGCGCGTGCGGCCGAGGCCTCGGCCCGCTCCAAACCGGTGTTTGATAAGCGCGGGCAATTGCTGCCACGTGAACGCGTGGCCTTGTTGCTCGACCCCGGTACACCGTTTTTGCCGCTGTGCGCGCTGGCGGGGTTTTTGCAAGACACGCCAGACCCGACCCAGTCGATTCCAGGTGGCGGCATGATCGCGGGCATCGGCTTTATCGAAGGCGTGCGCTGCATGGTGGTCGCCAGTGATTCAGGCATCGAGGCTGGCGCCATACAGGCCCGGGGCCTAGAAAAAATCCTGCGCGTGCAGGAAATGGCCCTGGAAAACAAATTGCCCTTCGTGCACCTGGTCGAAAGCGCTGGGGCCAACCTGATGCAGTACAAGGTCGAAGGCTTTGTGCTGGGGGGTGCCATTTTTCGCAACCTGGCACGTTTGTCGGCAGCGGGCTTACCCGTGCTCACGGTGCAACACGGCTCGGGCACCGCAGGCGGGGCCTACATGCCGGGCCTGAGCGACACCGTCATCATGGTGCGCGGCAGATCCCGCGCGTTTCTGGCCGGGCCGCCCTTGTTGAAGGCTGCCACGGGCGAATTCGCCAGCGAAGAAGAACTGGGCGGCGCCGAGATGCACACCAGCCTGTCGGGCCTGGGCGAATACCTGTGCGAAGACGATCGCCACGCACTGGGCACCGCGCGCGATGTGGTGTCACGCTGGAACTGGGCGGAGAACACCTCGGCATCTGGCGCTAAAGGCGAAGCCAAACCGCCACGCCATGACCCCGAAGAACTGCTGGGCCTGATGCCTTCCCACCACCGCGAACCCATCGACATGCGCGAGATCATGTTGCGGCTGGTCGACGACTCGGACTTGCTGGAATTCAAATCTCTGTATGGCGCCGCCACGTTGTGCGCGCAAGCGCGCATCGGCGGGCATGCAGTGGGCATCATCAGCAACAACGGACCCATTGATGTGGCCGGAGCCAACAAGGCCACGCACTTCATCCAGTGGATGTGCCAGCTGGGCCACCCGATCGTGTATTTGCAAAACACCACAGGCTACATGGTGGGCAAAGACAGCGAACAAGGCGGCATGATCAAGCACGGCGCCAAGATGATCCAGGCGGTGACCCACGCCAACGTGCCGCAGATCACCCTCCAGTGCGGGGCCTCGTTTGGCGCTGGCAACTACGGCATGTGCGGCCGGGGTTATGCACCACGCTTTTTGTTCAGCTGGCCGGGTGCCAAGACAGCCGTCATGGGCGGCGAGCAAGCCGCCCGCACCATGCAGATCGTGGCCGAGGCGGGCATGGCGCGCAAAGGCATCACGCCTGACCCCGAAAAAATGCAGGCCCAATTCGACAAAATTGTGGCCTTGTTTGAAGCGCAAGCCGACGCGTTTTACACCAGTGGCCTGGTGCTTGACGATGGTGTGATCGACCCCCGCGACACCCGCAGCGTGCTGAGCTTTTGCCTAGACACCTGCCTTGAAGCGGCTGCCAGACAGCCCCGCACCATGCCGTTTGGCGTGGCGCGCATGTAACGCCAAACCCAAGGAGACAAGCCATGCAGTTCACCCACGAGCACCGCGAAATCCAGAACACGCTCAAACGTTTCATCGAGTCTGAAATCAACCCCCATGTGGACGAGTGGGAAGCGGCCGAGATTTTCCCAGCGCACGAAGTCTTCAAGAAAATGGGCAACTTGGGTCTGTTGGGCCTGACCAAGCCCGAGGCCTATGGTGGTGCTGGCTTGGACTACTCTTACAGCATGGCCATGGCCGAGGCACTGGGCCACATCGACTGCGGCGGCATCCCCATGGCCATTGGCGTGCAGACCGACATGGCCACACCCGCACTGGCCCGTTTTGGCAGCGATGAATTGCGCGCACAGTTTCTGGCCCCGGCCATTGCGGGCGACATGGTGGGCTGCATCGGCGTGAGCGAGCCGGGTGCGGGCAGCGATGTCGCAGGCATCAAGACGGTGGCCCGAAAAGACGGTGATGACTATGTCATCAATGGCCAGAAGATGTGGATCACCAACAGCTTGCAAGCCGACTGGATGTGCATGCTGGTGAACACGGGTGAGGGCCCCATCCATAAAAACAAAAGCCTGGTCATGGTCCCTATGCGAGAAAACGGCAAGCTGCTGCCGGGTATCGAGGTGGGCAAAAAGATCCGGAAAATCGGTATGCACAGCAGCGACACCGGGCTGATTTATTTTGACGAGGTGCGGGTGCCCCAGCGTTACCGCATCGGGGCAGAGGGCCAGGGCTTCATCTACCAAATGCAGCAGTTTCAAGAAGAACGCCTGTGGTGCGCCGCCAGTTGCCTGCAAAGCCTGAGCAACTGTATCCAGTGGACGGTGGAATGGGCACAAGAGCGCAAGCTGTTTGGGTCAACCCTGGCCGACCAGCAATGGGTACAGTTCAAGCTGGCCGAACTCAAGGCGGATGTGGAGAGCCTGCGCGCCCTGACCTACATGGCTTGCGAACACTACATTGCAGGCGAAGACGTGACCGAGTGGGCCACCATGGCCAAACTCAAGGCCGGTCGGCTGAACCGCGTGGTGCCCGATACCTGCCTGCAGTTCTGGGGCGGCATGGGCTTCACCTGGGAGAACAAGGTCTCGCGCATGTACCGCGATGGGCGCCTGGCCTCGATTGGCGGTGGTGCCGACGAAGTGATGCTGGGCATCCTGGCCAAGACCATGGGCATTGCCAAACGGCCTTTGAAATGAGCCCGACGCATTTGCTGATCGACCGCCAAGGGGCCGTCGAGACCTGGACCTTGAACGAGCCAGCCTCGCGCAATGCCCTGAACGATGCCATGGTGGACCGTCTGCTGCAGGCCTGTGTGCGGGCTGGGCAAGACGCCTCTTTGCGCATCGTGGTGTTGACCGGTGCAGGGGGTGCCTTTTGCGCGGGGGGCAGTCTGGGTGGCTTTGCCAAGCTGATCGGCCAGCCCCTGCAAACCGGGCAGACCGATCCGCTGCTGGCCATGAACAGAAGCTTTGGTGACTTGCTGCACGCCCTTTGCGCTCTGCCCCAACTGCTGGTCTGCCGGGTCGATGGCGCGGCCATGGGCGGCGGCTTTGGCCTGGTGTGCTGCGCTGACCATGTGGTGGCCACAGCGCGCTCGGTGCTGGGCACGCCAGAAGTCACACTGGGCCTGCCCCCTGCCCAAATTGCCCCCTTTGTGTGGCAACGCCTGGGCGAGAACGCTGCACGCCAATGCCTGTTACAAGGCTTGAGCTACAGCGCTGAGCAAGCACATGCCATGGGCCTGGTGCACGAAGTCATCGAGCTGAGCAACGACACCGCCTGGCAAGCCACTTTGCAGCGTCTGCTGCGTGCAGCCCCCGGCGCGGTGGCCAGCACCAAACAACTTCTGCGCATGCTGCGCAGTCCCATGCCTGATTTGCGCGATGCGGCGGCTCAAGCTTTTGCCCAAGGTCTGCGCAGCACTGAAGCGGCGCAAGGACTGTCCGCGTTTGCCAGCAAACAGCCTGCGCCATGGGCCCAACGCCACGAGGGAAAAAGATGACCCGTTCACTGACCCGCCTGCTGATCGCCAACCGTGGCGAGATTGCCCGCCGCGTGGTGCGCACCGCCCGAGGCATGGGCATTCAAACGGTGGCGGTGTATTCAGACATCGACCGCCACGCCCTGCATGTGCAAGAAGCCGATACCGCCTACGCCCTGGGCGGGGCCTTGTCAGCCGACTCGTATTTGCGCATCGACAAATTGCTGCAGGCCGCACACGCCACAGGGGCCGATGCAGTACACCCGGGCTATGGTTTCTTGAGCGAGAACGCCGACTTTGCTCAAGCGGTGCTGGATGCGGGCCTGACCTGGGTGGGCCCGCCGCCCCAGGCCATTCGGACGCTGGGCAACAAATCGGCTGCGAAGGCGCTGGCACTGGCCCAAGGTGTGCCATGTCTGCCGGGCTATTTCGGCGCAGACCAGAGCGATGCCACCTTCAGTGCGCAAGCGCAACAACTGGGTCTGCCGCTCATGGTGAAAGCGGTGGCAGGTGGCGGTGGGCGTGGGATGCGACTGGTCACCGAGATGCTGCAGTTGTTTCCTGCATTGCACAGTGCCAGGTCAGAAGCACTGGCTGGCTTTGGCCATGGCGACTTGCTGCTGGAACGCGCCTTGCTGCGCCCCCGACACATCGAGGTGCAGATCATGGCCGATGCCCATGGCCATTGCATTCACCTGGGTGAGCGCGATTGCTCGGTGCAGCGTCGCCACCAGAAAATCATCGAAGAGTCACCCAGCCCGGCTGTGTCGCCCGCGCTGCGTGAGCAACTGGGGCAAGCTGCGATCGCGCTGACCCGGTCAGCCGGCTATGTGGGCGCAGGCACCGTAGAGTTTTTGCTGGACAACACACAAGCCAGCCCAGCGTTTTACCTGATGGAGGTGAACACGCGGTTGCAGGTGGAGCATCCGGTGACTGAAATGTGCACGGGGCTTGATCTGGTCGAGTGGCAACTGCGCATTGCCCGCGACGAGCCACTGCCACTGGTGCAAGCCGATGTGCGCCTGCAAGGCCACGCCATTGAGGTGCGCCTGTGCGCCGAAGACGAACACTTCAGCCCACATACCGGTACGGTCAAGCACTTTGCGCCGCCCGCGCTAGATGAAGGCCTGCGCTTTGACCATGCCCTGCACACCGGCGCCGAAGTTACACCACATTACGACGCCATGCTGGGCAAGTTGATCGCGCACGCGCCCACACGTGGCCAAGCCATTGACCGCTTGAGTGCAGGTCTGCAGCAGACCGCCGTGCTGGGCCTGCCCACTAACCGGGCTTTTTTGACTGCGTGTTTGCAGCATCCGGTGTTTGTGGCGGGTGAGGCCTTGATTCCTTTTTTGGCCGATCAAGCCGACACCATTCGAGCGCAATTGCAAGCCAGTCCTGATGCTCAGACTGTGGCTGCAATGGCGGTACTCTTCGCACAACGCCCCCCCGCACAGCACCTGGCCAGCCCATTTGAACGACCGATTCGCATAGACTTTGCAGGGCAGACGCAGCCCTGGCAAGCGGTGCTGCAGGAACTGGGACAAGCTCAGGTTCAGGTGCGGATGGGCCAGACGGGTGCCACGCATCGGGCACAGATTGAACAAGTGCCCACCCCACAAACGGCCCAAATCGGTCCGACCAAAAATCAGCTGGCTGAAGTTCAAACCAGCATGGATCACCACACGCTGAACATCACACTGAATGGCGTGCGTTGGCAAACCCGTGCGGCCCGCACAGCCAGATCGCCAGACCGCTGGCATGTGCAGCTACAAGGTGTTCAAAGCTGCGAACTGTGGCTGACCGAACAAAGCCACAGCGCTCCAGCCAACGGCCCCAACGCACAAACGACGACCCTGCTGCGTGCCCCGTTCAACGGCAAACTGATCGCGCTGCATGTGCGCGAAGGCGACAGTGTGAAGCAAGGCGATGCCTTGCTGGTGATCGAATCCATGAAACTCGAGCACACCCTGACCGCGCCCCGCGATGCCGTGGTGCAAAGCCTTCTGGTGTCTGCAGGCCAGCAAGTGGGTCCCGGTCAGGTGCTGGTGCAATGGCAGGATGCTGCATGAACGCCTCTCATATCCCCAAGGCATTCACAGCCGAAGACCTGCAGACCCATCCGACGGCACCTGGATGGTTGAAATCGGCGGTGGGGTAGAAGAAATCGTGCACGAGTTGGCCGCCAAACAACTGGGGATCTGAACAATCAGCCCAAAAACTTTTGCGCAAAATGCAAATACAGCGGTATTCCCAACAAGATGTTGAAGGGGAACGTCAGCCCCAGCGACATGCCAAAGTAAAGCGACGGGCTGGCTTCAGGAATGGCATGTCGAATGACGGCGGGCACCGCGATGTAAGACGCACTGGCCGACAACACCATCAGCAATGCCGCATCACCTGCCGCCATGCCCAAGAGCCATGACAACAACAAGGCAATGCCCGCATGCACCAAGGGGCCCAGCACGGCATAGACCACCAGCCAAGGCGATTGGCCCTTGAGTTGCCCCATGTTGCGTGCCGCCAGCAGGCCCATATCGAGCAGAAAGAAAGCCAGCATGCCTTTGAACAGGTCGACAGAAAACGGCTTCATCGCAGCCTGGCCCGCTTCGCCCGTCAAAAGACCGATCAGCATGGCGCCCAGCAAAAGTAACTGCGCGCCATCGGTCAGTGCCTCGTGCAGGATGCGACTCAGGGGCGGGTTGCCCGTGACATGGGCGCCGACACTGGCATCCGTCAGGTTGCTGTTCAAGTTGCTGCGGCGGCGCACATGGTTGGCCATGACCACGGCGAAAACGATGGCGGGCGATTCCATGAGGGCCATGGCGGCAGCCATATGCCCGCCAAACACCACGCCCTGGTTGTCCAGGTGCTGGGAAGCCGTGATGAAGGTCACGGCACTCACCGAGCCATAGGTTGCGGCAATGGCAGCGGCGTCAAACCCGGACAAAAACCGGCGCAACACCCCATAGCCGATCAAGGGCACGATGCACGCCATGCCCATTGCGGCCCCCAGACTGATCGCCACATCACTGCTCAAGCCAGATTGCGCGAGCGCAAAGCCGCCCTTGAGGCCCAGCGCCATCAGCAAATACAGTGATAAAAAGCGCGAGATGGGCTGGGGAATTTCCAGATTGGACTTCAACGATCCGGCCAGCATGCCAAAAACAAAGAACAATATGGCGGGATCGGTGAAACTCGTCATGTAGGTGTCAAAACATCAGTCAAAAATTTCATGCAACCAGGATTTTTTGCGTTTGTAAGCGTCACGATCACTGTAGCCGTAGTGCCCCTCACCATGGCCCGGTGAGCGCGTGATGCCTTGTGCTGGCCGCACGGCCTGGACAGGCTGAGCGGTTGTAGCTGCTGCAGCGCGGTCGAGCAGTTTATCCAGCTCACCACGATCGAGCCAGATGCCTCGGCAAGCGGGGCAGTAATCGATTTCAACCCCTTGGCGCTCGGCCATGACCAAGGGGGTATCGTTGCAGGTGGGGCACTTCATGGTGTTTCCTTTGATTTTGGACAGACGCAACATGGCTTTCAATTGAAATGAGGTCCAAAGATACATCCACCTGAACTTCTAAAAAAGCAGATAATTTCGAATTAACCCTCCCTAAAATTCGATCATGAGAACCACCTTTAATTACAAGCACCTTTACTATTTTTGGGTTGTGGCCAAGGAAGGTGGCATCACGCGGGCGGCCGACAAACTGGACATGGCGGTGCAGACGGTGAGTGCGCAGGTGCGTGAACTGGAGCGCTCGCTGGGATACGCCTTGCTCAAGCCCGCCGGCCGGGGGCTGGTGCTGACCGATGCAGGTCTGGCGGCCATGCAGCAGGCCGATCAGATTTTTCAGCTCGGTGAGGACTTGCCTTCCAAAGTGCGCGATGCCGTGAGTTCGCCCACGGTCCGACTGGCGACCGGCATTTCCGATGGTCTGCCCAAACTGGTGGTGCGCCGCCTGATGCAACCTGTGATGGCCGAACCCAACTTGCGCTTGCTGTGCCATGAGGGTGAGTTCGACGACCTGCTGGGCGACCTGGCCTTGCACCGCCTCGATGTGGTGTTGTCCGATCGTCCTGCGCCAAGCCATGCCAACATCAAGCTCTACAACCATGCACTGGGTTCATCTGCCGTGTCTTGGTATGGCACTGCAGCGCTGGTGAAATTGGCCAAAAAGAAATTCCCCGCCAGTCTGGCCGATGTGCCGGTGCTTTTGCCCACAGCCCACACCGCGGTACGCATTCGCATTGACCACTGGTTTGAACAGCACGCCATCCGCCCGCGCATCGTGGGCGAGTTCGAAGACAGCGCCTTGCTCAAGACTTTTGGCGAAAGCGGCATGGGCGTGTTCCCGGCTGCCGAATGGGTGCACGACGAGCTGCTGGCGCACTACGACGTTCAGCGACTGGGCCCTTGTGAGGGTGTAAAGGAAAGCTTCTTTGCCATCGGCACCGAAAAGAAAGTGCAACACCCGCTGGTGCAGCGGCTGTTGCAGGCCTCCGACACAGGGGGCTGAAGCAGGACAGTCTCCTTGGCGGCACGCCAGAGAGGTGTCCTTAGGCCTGCGCATCAGGCCTTTGCAGACCGCACACTCAGCAACATGGTCGCAGCCAGGATACCGACCACCACACCCAAAGAGATGCCTACAGGAATCTTGAAGACATCGATCAGACACATCTTGGTGCCAATGAACACCAGGATCACGGCCAGGCCGTAGTTCAACAGGTGAAACTTGTTGGCCACTGCCGCCAACAAAAAGTACATGGCCCGCAAGCCCAGGATGGCGAACACATTGCTGGTCAGAACAATGAACGGATCGCTGGTGATGGCGAAAATCGCTGGAATCGAGTCGACTGCAAAAATCACGTCGGTCAGTGCGATCAGACAAATCACCATGAACAGGGGCGTGGCAATTTTTTGGCCATTTTCGATCGTCCAGAACTTTTCCCCGTCGTAATTCTTGCTCACTGGCAAAAGCTTGCGCAGCAGTTTGAGCGCCGGGTTGTCATCCAGATCAGGCTCCTTGCCGGCCGCCCACCACATCTTCACACCGGTGAGGATCAGGAAGGCGCCAAACACATACAACACCCAGTGGAATTCGGCCAACAGCCACCCACCGACCAGGATCATCAGGGTGCGCAACACGATCGCACCAATGATGCCGATCATCAGAACCCGCTTCTGGAAATTCGGCGGGACGGCGAAATACGTGAAGATCATCAGGAAAACAAAGATGTTGTCCACCGCCAGAGATTTCTCGATCAGATAGCCCGTCAGGAACTCCAGCGCCTTGGTGTTCGCCATGTCGACTGAGCCCGTGGTGTCCTTGATGGCCCACCAGAAAAGTCCATTGAACAAAAAGCTCAAGGCAATCCAGATCAGGGACCAGTTCAAGGCCTCCTTGACCCCGATGTCGTGGGCGCCCTGCTTTTTGAGCACCACGAAATCGACGAACAGCGACACCAGAACAATCGCCACAAAAGTAAGCCAGAGCCACAGGGGCGCAATGGTTTCCATGAAATACCTCTTTTTAATTCGATCAACAACAGGGGACAAGCCAGGCTTTCCAGAAACCCGCACACAAGCGTTTTGAGCTTTCAAAAACAACCTGACTTGATGACATCTATTTTTACTGAATAAAATCTTATTTCATTCCTAAAAAACAAGAGCTTAAAACTGCATTTACAGAATATTGGGTACGCCCCGGGCCAGGCGCTTGCACTATTTACAGATGAGCTGAATGCAGCGTGTCGCTACTCGGGCGCTGATGGGTATTTTTTATGGTGGACATGGCCCAGACTTGCATCCTCGTCTGATCTGGCATGGCCATGGCCAGTGGCGCAACGACGGCCGAGCCGCCTCGAGTGCCCGATGATTCCATGCAGAAACGCCCTTGTAAAGAGGTTCAGCTAACCATAAAAAAACCGCCAGACCTTTGCAGGCACTGGCGGTTTGTTTCATGCAGCGGCTGCTGCTGGCTTTACTTCTTGTCGCTGAAGTAGCCCGAGGTCACTTTCCAGCGGCCATCGGTGATTTGCGACATGCGCGAAGCGTTGCTGCCCAAACGCTTGGTGGCGGTGAAAGTCATCTCGCCCGTACCGAAAATATCGGGTGGGATCACCATGGTGTCCATGGCCTTGATGATGCTCTCAGTGGTCACGTTGTTGCCGGATTTCTCAACTGCGCGCAAGAACGAGTCAATGGCGTTGTAGCCGTAGACCGAGAAAACGGTTGGATCTTCGTTGAACTTGGTCTTGTACTTGTTGGCCCAAAAACGGATGGGTTGTGCGGCCTCATCCAGATAGGGGTGCTGCGTCGACATGGTGGAATAAAAGCCATTCATGGCGGGGCCGCCCAACTTGTGAATCAGGTCGGTGTAAGAAGCGCTAGAACCGAGGAAGGTCGGGTTGAAGCCCAAGCGACGCGCTGTGGCGATGCCGCCAATGGTTTCGCGGATGATGGTGCCCATGACCACGAAGTCGCACTTGGACGAGGCCAGCTTTTGCATCTGCGAAGCAAAGTCGGTGGCACCGCGTTTGTAGGTGGTGACTTCGGCGAACTGCATGCCCATGGTCTTCAAACCTGCCTCAGCACCACGGAACACTTCCAGACCAAATTCATCGTCCTGGTGCATGGCGCAGATTTGTTTGGCGTTCTTTTCCTTCACCAGAATCGGCACACCCAAGCGCATCTGGTCATAGTAGGTGGCGGCAAAAGAGTACTTGAGCTTGTGGAAGGGCTCGTACATTTCGCGCGCGGCCGTGACCGGGAAGAAGTTGATCACGTTCTTCTGGAATTGCACGGGCATGGCGGCCATGTTCTGGGCAGTGCCAATGTGGCCGATCATGGCAAAAATCTTGTCTTGGTTGACCAGCTTTTGCGCAGCCAGTACGGCGCGGCGTGGGTCATAGGCCGAGTCTTCGACCAGCAGCTTGAACTTGCGGCCATTGATGCCGCCTTGCTCGTTGGCTTCGTCCACACGCAGCATCATGCCCAGGCGCACTTGCTTGCCAAAGCCGGCGAGCGGGCCGGACAAGTCCTGGATGGAGCCGAGCGTGATTTCGGTTTTGGACACGCCTTGCGTCTGGGCCAAGACCGCGCCAGCGGTCAGGGCCAACGCAGCAGCGACGAGGCTGAGTTTGATTTTCATGTTGCAGGTCTCCTGTTGTAGTAAAGGGTAATGGTTCAGCGGTACATGGCCTCGATCTGAGGCGCGTATTTGTTTTCGACCAATTTGCGTTTGAGCTTCATGGTCGGTGTCAGCTCTTCGTCTTCGGCTGTCAATTGTGTGTCAAGCAACCAGAATTTCTTGATCTGCTCAACCCGTGCAAACTTCTTGTTGACGCGGTCGATCTCGGCCTGTATCAGGTTTTGCACCTCGACGCTGTGGGTCAGGCTGGCGTAGTTGGAAAACGGCACATCGTTGTCCTGTGCGTATTTCTCAACGTTTTCCTGGTCGATCATGATGATCACGGTCAGATAAGCCCTTTTGTCGCCAATGACCACGGCATCGGTGATGTAAGGCGAAAATTTCAGTTCGTTTTCGAGTTCACTCGGGGTGATGTTCTTGCCACCAGCCGTGATGATGATGTCTTTCATGCGATCGGTGATGCGGAAAAACCCTTCCTCGTCAACCACGCCCACATCGCCCGTGTGCAGCCAGCCATCGGCATCGATGGTTTCGGCGGTCTTTTCCGGCAAGTTCAGATAGCCCATGAACACGTTGGGGCCACGCACCAAGATTTCGCTGGTCACTGGGTCTAGGCGCACTTCGTTGAATTCGGCAGCCGGGCCAATCGAGCCAGGCTTGATGCGGTCGGCAGGAACACCTGTGGCTGCACCACAGGTCTCGGTCATGCCCCACACTTCCAGCATGGGCAGGCCCAGTGCCAAATACCAGCGCACCAACTCGGGCGAGATGGGCGCAGCACCCGTCACCAGAAACCTGGCACGGTGGATGCCGATCATCTTTCGCACATTGTTCAGCGCCAGCAACCGTGCCAGATGAAAGCGCAGCTTGAGGCTGGCAGGCACAGGCTGGCTCTTGAGCACCAACTCAGCCACCTGATGGCCCACACCGATCGACCAGCCATAAATGGCTTGCTGCAGGCCACCCGCTTCTTTCAGGGCGATCATGACGCCCGAGTAAAATTTTTCCCAGACGCGGGGCACCGCCGTGAACACGGTGGGCGCGATCTCGCGAACGTTCTCAGGCACGGTTTCAGGATTTTCGACAAAGTTGAGTTTGGCCCCGGTGTACAGCGAAAAATACTCCCCCCCCATGCGCTCTGCGATGTGGCACAAGGGCAAAAAGCACATGCACTCGTCGCGCTCGTCTCGGGCGATCAGGGTGTTGTACCCGCGCACGGTGTAGACCAGGCCATGGTGGCTGTGCATGCCGCCCTTGGGTCTGCCGGTTGTGCCTGAGGTGTAAACCAGGATGGCCAGCTCTTCGGGTTTGCATTGGGCTGCGCGCTGCACCAGCAAGTCGGGATGGGTCTTGGCGTGTTCGCGGCCCAAGGCGCGCAGTTCTTTCAGGCTGATGACCTGCGGGTCGTGGAAGTCGCGCAAGCCGTCCATGTCAAACACAACGATCTTGCTCAGCAAGGGCAAGCTGCCACGTACCGCCAGAGCCTTGTCGAGTTGCTCGTCGTCTTCGACAAAAAGAACACGGGTGGCCGAGTCTTCGCAAAGGTAATGCACTTGCTCCGCAGCATCGGTCGGGTAAATGCCGTTGGAAACACCGCCAGCGCTCAGCACAGCCAGGTCGCACAGCACCCACTCGATGTTGGTGTTGGCCAAAATCGAGGCGGTGTGCCGGGCCTCAAAACCTAGCGCCATCAAACCATGTCCGATTTCGCGTACGGCTTGGGCGGTTTGGTCCCAGGTCCAACTGCGCCAGATGCCAAAGTCTTTTTGGCGCATCCACACATTCGGGCCGCGGACAGCCACGGCATTCCAGAAAATGGCGGGGATGGTCTCGCCCGCCATGACGATGTTTTTTTGCGGCGCAATGCCGGAGGTGTCCCAGAGTTGGCTCATGTCTTATCTCCAGGTTTTCTTCTTTTTCCAGCGGCGATCGGCGCGCACGCCCTCTTCCTTGAGCCCCAGGTAGAACTCCTTGATGTCCTCTTTTTCACGCAAACGGGCACAGGTGTCTTCCATCACGATGCGGCCGTTTTCGAGCACGTAGCCATAGTCCGAAGCATTCAGTGCCATGTTGGCGTTTTGCTCGACCAACAAGATGGTGGTGCCACGCTCACGGTTGATGCGCACCACGATTTCAAAGATTTCCTTGGTGAGCTTGGGGCTGAGGCCCAGGCTGGGCTCGTCCAGCAATATCAGGTCTGGGTTGGCCATCAAAGCCCGGCTGATGGACAACATTTGTTGCTGGCCGCCCGAGAGCAAACCGGCGTCTTGGGCCGTGCGCTCACGCAGGATCGGGAAGTAATTGAACACGGCCTCCATGTCACGCGCCACACCATCGCGGTCGTTGCGGGTGAAGGCACCCATGAGCAGGTTGTCACGAATTGACAGCAAAGGAAACACCTCGCGGCCTTCGGGCACATGCATCAGGCCGCTCTGCACGATGATGGCCGGGTCTTGTGCGGTGATGCTTTTGCCCTTGAACTCGATCGAGCCCTTGCGTGGGTCGATGATGCCACTGATGGTTTTGAGGATGGTGGTTTTGCCCGCCCCGTTGGAACCCAGCACGGTGGCAATTTCGCCCTTGCGCACCTGCAGGCTGACGCCGCGAATCGCTTTGATCGGGCCATAAGCGCTTTCCACGTTGAGCAATTTGAGCATCACGTTGTCTGCTGCCACAGATGCCTCTGCCAGGCTGACGTTCGCAGTTTGTGGGGCGGTGCTCATGCTGCACCCCCAGCCACGTAGTTTTCGCGGCGCAGGCTGGACACGTCATCCACCGAGCCCAAATAGGCCTCGATCACACCCGGGTGGCTTTGCACCTCACTGGGCGTACCGGTGGCGAGTTCTTCGCCCTGGCTCATGGCCAGCACGCGGTCCGACACTTTGGAGACCAGGCTCATGTCGTGTTCCACCATGAGGACGGTGATGCCGAGTTCGTTTTTGATGTCCGAAATCCAGAAAGCCATGTCTTCGGTTTCCTCGACGTTCAGACCCGATGAGGGTTCATCGAGCAAGAGCAACTGGGGATCGGTGCACAAGGCTCGGGCCAGTTCTACGACTTTGCGCACGCCATAGGGCAAACCCGCCACCATCGAGTCACGATGGTGTTGCAGGTCCAGAAACTCAATGATCTGCTCCACTTTTTCACGCGCCTCGATTTCGGCTACACGGGTTTTGGCCGTGAAAAAAATCTCGCTCCATAAACCAGTCTTGCGGTGGGTGTGGCGACCGATCAACAGGTTTTGCAGCACCGTGGCGTGCTCAAACAACTCGATGTTCTGGAAGGTGCGCGCAATGCCCAAGCCGGCAATCTGATGCGGCAGTTCATCGGTCAAACGCAGTGTGCCCTGGGGTCCAGCGTAATCAATCACGCCGGTGGTGGGGGTGTAAATGCGGCTGATCAGGTTGAACACGGTGGTCTTGCCGGCACCGTTGGGGCCGATGAGGGTGAAGACTTCACCGCGCTTGACGTCAAAGCTGACCTTGTTGACGGCCAGCACACCGCCAAAACGGACGCTCAGGTCTCGAGCGGATAAAAGGATGTCTGCGTTCATTTCAGGCGGTCCGATTTCTGGAATGATTTCTGGCGTTTGAACAGGCCACGACGGTAGAACGGAAAGAGTTGGAACCAGGTGCGCACCTTGAGCCAGCGCCCGTACAAACCCATCGGTTCAAACAACACAAAAGCGATCAGCACCATGCCGTAAACCGTGCCCTGCAAACCAGCGGCACCGCCAATGGCGGCGGGTAAAAAGTCTTTGCCCATGGAAATCAGTTGGGGCATGACGATCAGGAAAATGGCCCCCAGGAAAGCCCCGTGGATAGATCCCAGACCACCAATCACCACCATCAGCAACAAGTCGATCGACTGGATGATGCTGAACTGCTCGGGCGAAAGGAACTGGATCTTGTGGGCGTAAAGCGCCCCGCCAATGCCTGCCAAAGCGGCCGACAGTGCAAAGGACAACGTCTTGTAGCGTGCCAGGTGAATGCCCATGCTCTGGGCCGAGATTTCGGAATCACGTATCGCCACAAATGCCCGCCCGGTGGACGATCGCAGCAAATTTGCGATGGCCAATGTGGCACCCACGGCCACGATGAGGCAAAGAAAATAGAACTCTTCGGTGGTGTCCAGGGTCCAGCCGCCCAGCTTGGGATAGCCCACCATGAGCCCCGCATTGCCACCCGTGACATGCTCCCAGCGGGCCATGCCTTCTTCGACAATGAAGCCAAAGGCCAGCGTGGCCATGCCCAAGTAAATCCCTTTGACACGCAGTGCAGGCAAACCGACGATGACCCCCACAATGGCCGAGAACAAGCCAGCACACAACAAGGCCAGCGGGAAAGGCACACCGGCGTTCACCATCACGCCTTGGGTATAAGCCCCCACCCCCAAAAAGGCGGCATGGCCTAACGAGAACAAGCCGGTAAAACCGGCCAACAGCATCAGGCCCAGGCCCACTACCGCATAAATCAGCACGAAGGTCAGTTGGGCCAGCCAGTATTCCGCCACCACCCAGGGTGCGGCCACCAGGAACAGCCCCAGCAAGCTGTACCAGAAGACATGGCCACCGTGCTTGGCCAGGGTGATGTCTTGGTTGTATTCGGTTTTAAAAATGAAACGCATGCTGGGGCCTCAGACTTTCTTGCGCAGTTGCTCACCGAACAAGCCATTGGGCTTGAGCACCAGCATGAGCAACACCACGATATAGGGCGCAATGTCTTTAAAGCCTTCGGGCAAGTAAAAGCCCGAAAACGACTCGACGATGCCAATCACCAAACCGCCCACGATGGCACCCGGTAAGCTGCCGAAGCCACCGACCACAGCGGCTGGAAAAGCCTTCAGGCCAATGAAGCCCATGTTGGCGTGCACAAAGGTGATGGGTGCCAGCAGCAAACCTGCCACCGCAGCCACCCCCGCCGCCAGACCCCAGACCAGGCCGTTGATTTGTTTGACCGGGATGCCCATGTAATAGGCGGCCAACTGGTTTTGTGATGCAGCCTGCATGGCAATGCCCAGCTTGCTGTACTTGAACATGGCAAACAGCCCCAGGCACAAAATGCCCGTGGCACCGATCACCACCATTTGCTCGGCTGCAATCACCAGGCTGCCCAAGCGCAAAACCTGTCCCGCATAGGGCACAGGCATGGTGTGGGTGTCGGTGCCAACATCGGGGATCATGGTAATCAGGCCGCGCAACACATACCCCACGCCAATGGTCAGCATGACAATGGAAAACGCAGGCTGCCCAAGGATGGGGCGAATCACCAGGCGCTCCAGCAAGACACCGAAAACGCCCATGGCTACGATGGCAGCAGGCACTGACAACCAGAAAGGAAAACCCAGCAGCGTCATGGCGGCCAGACCCGAAAAAGCCCCCACCATCATCAGGTCACCCTGGGCAAAGCTCACCGTTTCGGTGGCCTTGTAAATCAGCACGAAACCCAGGGCAATGAGTCCGTAAATACAGCCCTGGGCCACACCGCTGATTAGCAGTTGCAGCAATTGCACGCCTGTCTCCTCTGTTTTGTTGTGTCCTGCCAAAGTCCACATTGGCTTTGCCACGGGCATCGGGCCCCAGCAAAAAGCATTTGCGAACGACCGTGCGATTATGGATGTCTTACATGAGACTTTCCCTAGGGGTTGTCCCCCATTCACACGCATACGCAAGGCTTCAATATCCTTGCATGAAAAATGCCATTCGCATCGGATCTGGTCTTGGTTTTTACGGCGACAACTGGGAGCCGGTGGTCGCCAGCATCGAGCGCGGCCAAGTCCAGTTCATCGCCAGCGACCACTTGGCAGAACTCACCCTGGCCATTCTTCAAAAAGACCGCCAACGCGACCCAGCGCTGGGCTACGCCCGCGACGTGGTGCCCATGCTCTTGCGCCTGTGGCCGCTGATGCAACCGCGCGGCGTTCGCTTTGTGTGCAACGCAGGCGGCCTGAACCCGATGGGCGCAGCCCTGGCCGTGCGCAACGCGCTGGCAGGCGCTGGCTGGCACCCGCGCATCGCGGTGGTGTCGGGCGACGACGTGCTGTCCTTGCTGCAAGACACGGGCAAGCGGTTTGACCACATGATGGACGGCACCGACGTGAGCGGCGTGCGTGAGCGTCTGGTGTTTGGCAATGCCTACCTGGGGGCGCAGCCGATCGTGGAAGCCCTGGACCAAGGTGCTGACATCGTGATCACCGGACGAGTGGCCGATGCGGCGCTGTTTTTGGGGCCGCTGGTGCACGGCTTGGGCTGGAAGCTGGCAGATGCCAGCACCCCTGAAGACTTCAACCGCTTGGCCCAAGGCCTGGCGGTTGGCCACTTGCTGGAATGCTCGGGCCAGGGCAGCGGTGGCAATTTTGGCAGCCAGGGCAGTTGGCAAGACATCCCCGACCTGGCCCACATTGGCTACCCGATCGCAGAGGTGCAGGCCGACGGCACGGCCATGCTGACCAAAGCGCCGGACACGGGTGGCCTGGTCAACTTTGACACGGTCCGTCAACAACTGCTGTACGAGGTGCACAACCCGCACGCCTACCTGTCACCCGACGTGGTACTGGACATGGGCCAGATCACGTTGACCGACGAAGGCCATCACCGGGTGCGCTTGACAGGCGCGCAGGGCGCGCGCCCTGGTGACCAGTTGAAGGTGGTGGCGGGCTTCAGGGATGGCTTCAAGGCCGAGGTCAGTTGGGGATTTTCATGGCCCGATGCCTGGGACAAGGTGCAGGCTGCGGAGGCCACGATCCGCAGCCAGCTCAAGGCGCACAAGCTGCCTTTTGACGAACTGTTTGTGGAGTACCCGGGACTCAATTCGGCACACGGGCCATTGGCCCCCTTGCCACCTGCAGCCGAGCTGAATGAACGCGCCGAGATCTGGGTGCGCATGGCCTTGCGCACACCGATCAAAGCGGCGGCCGATGGCTTTGGCCGCCTCTTTCCCTGGATGGCTTTGAGTGGGCCAGCCTACACCTGTGGCTTTCAGGGCATGAACAGCAGCAGCGAATTGCTGGGCATCTGGCCCACGCTGATTCCTCGCAACAGGGTTCAGGCCCGCCTTGAAATTCTGGAGTCCAGCACATGAACACCGCCATCCCAAGCCTCTTGCGCATGCCCCTGGCCCGCTTGGCCCACGCCCGCAGCGGTGACAAAGCCGACTGGGTGGACTTTGGCCTGTTTGCCTGGAACGAAGACGGCTATCGAATCCTTCAGCGTGAAGTCACGGCAAACAAAGTACAAGCCCACTTTGCCCCCTGGCTGCCAGGCAAGGTGCAAGCCTGGGCGTTGCCCAACATCCTGGCCATGAAATTCGTGCTGGAAGGCGCCCTGCAAGGTGGCGGCGCACGCAATCTGCGGCTGGACAACCTGGGCAAAGCCATGGGCGCTGCACTGCTGCGCATGGACATCGAGGTCAGCGCGCAAGAATGGCAGCAGGCACAAAAAAGCCCCCGAAGGGGCTGGTGGCCAGAGCCTTTGTCACCCCGGGCTTGATCCCGGGGGTAGCTGTCAAACGCGCTCGATGATCAGTGCAATGCCCTGACCCACGCCAATGCACATGGTGCACAGGGCATAGCGACCGCCCGTGGCGTGCAACCGGTTGATGGCCGTGGTGGCCAAGCGGGCACCTGAAGCGCCCAGCGGATGCCCCAAGGCGATGGCTCCCCCCCAGGCGTTCACACGCGCGTCGTCGTCTTTCAGGCCCAGCATGCGCATCACGGCCAGGCCTTGTGCCGCAAAGGCTTCGTTCAGCTCGATCACGTCCATCTGGTCAATGGTCAAGCCTGTTTGGGCCAGCACCTTGAGCGTGGCCGGCGCGGGGCCAATGCCCATGACGCGCGGCGCCACACCCGCAGTGGCCATGCCCACCACACGCGCTTTGGGCGTGAGGCCGTTTTTGGCCGCTTCGGATTCGCTTGCCAGCAGCAAGGCACACGCGCCATCGTTCACACCCGAGGCATTGCCAGCGGTCACGGTGCCATCAGGGCGCACCACACCTTTGAGCTTGGCCAAGGCTTCGAGGCTGGTTTCGCGCGGGTGCTCGTCGGTGTCCACGAGGATGGCGTCGCCCTTTTTCTGGGGAATGCTCACACCCACGATTTCGCGGGCCAGATGACCCGCCTTGATCGCAGCCACGGCGCGCAGTTGGCTGTTATAGGCCATCAAATCTTGCGCTTCGCGCTCTATCTTGTAGTCGGTCGCCACGTTTTCTGCGGTCTCGGGCATCGAGTCTACGCCGTATTGCACTTTCATCAGCTTGTTGACAAACCGCCAGCCGATGGTCGTGTCATACACCGCATTGGCGCGGCTGAAGGCGCTTTCTGCTTTGGGCATGACAAACGGGGCGCGGCTCATGCTTTCCACCCCACCGGCAATCATCAGCCCGGCTTCCCCTGCCTTGATGGCGCGGGCGGCGGTACCGATGGCGTCAAGCCCCGAGCCACACAATCGGTTGATGGTGCCGCCTGGCACATCCACAGGCAAACCTGCCAGCAAGCTGCTCATGTGCGCCACATTGCGGTTGTCTTCACCGGCCTGGTTGGCGCAGCCATAGAGCACGTCGGTCACGGCAGCCCAGTCCACTTTCGGGTTGCGGGCCATCAGTGCGCGCAAGGGCACAGCGCCCAGATCGTCGGTACGAACGCTGCTCAAGGCACCGCCGTAGCGGCCAAAGGGGGTACGGATCGCGTCACAAATGTAGGCTTGGTTCATGTTGGTCGTTTCGTGAAGGTGGTCTTGATGCATTATATTGCATGATATGGAGGTGCCATTTTGCATTCTAGGGCCAGGATTGAAGTTTCGGTACGCCTGTTTACGAATTCAAAGTCTGGCGTCTGGCCGCAAGGCGAGACGTCGGTGCCATCCATCAAACCATGTGAGAGACCGGGGTCTGGGGCCGGGGCGATGTGGCAAAGCGAAGCGCCTCTGAGCCCTGGCCCCAGACCCCGGCCTCTCACTGCTTAAAACAGCTGTACTTGAGAGACAATCCACCCCATGCTGATTCAACCCTCCCAAGCCGATGTCCGGCGTTTTTTTTGCGGTGTCTACGCCAAAGCCCGTACGGACGCCGCTCTGGAACCCATGGAAATTCTCGTCAGCCAATGGATCAACGAGCACCCCGAATACCACGCTGAACTGGCCGATGTCGATGCGGCTCTGGCCAGCATGCACCAAGCCAACCCGAACCAAGAAAACCCTTTTCTGCACTTGTCGATGCACCTGTCCATCAGTGAGCAATGCAGCATTGACCAACCCCGGGGCATTCGCCAAGCGGTGGAGTTGCTCACCCACAAACTCAACTCGCTGCACGATGCACACCACCAGACCATGGAATGTCTGGGCCGAATGGTTCACGAGAGCCAGCACGCCGGCCGCATGCCCGATGGCGAAGCCTACATTGCATGCGTGCAACGCCACGCCACCCGAGACTGATTCAGTCCACCGCGTGTACCCAAGCCCGCTGCGCTTTCAGCACAGCATCGGGATACGCGGCCTGGCCTCGGGAGCCGTTGTAACGCCCCAGGCCAAGAAACAGGTCACCGCGCTCACGGTCCAGATAATGCCGCAAGATCACACACCCAAAACGCAAATTGGTTTGCATGTGAAACAGTCGGGTGTGATCACCATCACCAATGGAGCGCGCCCAAAACGGCATGACCTGCATGAATCCCATCGCCCCTGCGGACGACACAGCGTGTTTGCGAAACGCGCTTTCAACCTGCACCAATCCCAGCACCAATGACAAGGACAGACCTGCCCGGCGGGCCTCGTACCAAAGGGTTTGCAAGAACTCTTGCCGCTCAACAGGGTTGCGCTGAAAACGCACCAGCCCCTGGCCAGTCACTGCCAGCCATTGGGCATAGGCCTGTTGATCAGCAGTGGTGGTCAGCACGGGCTCTGGCGGTGCTGCGCCAGCCACTGCCGCACTAAGGGCCGTGCGCACGGCCGTTGACAATTGCTCTTCGACTTGTGTCCCAGCTTGAACCGGCATGAAAGGCAAAACGCCGAGGCCGGTGCCAAACAGGGCGCTGTGTGCCAGTCGCTGCAACGCCTGGCGACGGGTACGCGGTTCAAAATGAAGGGGAACGACAGTCGACATGCCCCAACGCGAATCAGGCGGCCATGCGGGACTTGATGTGCGCCAGGATGTCTGCAACAGCCACCTTGGTGGCTTCTGAATCGCGGCGGTGCTGGTATTCGATCAGGCCATCCTTGAGTCCCTTGTCTCCGATGGTGATGCGGTGCGGCACCCCGATCAATTCCCAATCCGCAAACATCGCGCCGGGGCGTTCACCCCGGTCATCCAGGATGACGTCCACACCGTCGGCCAACAAGGCGGCGTAAATGCGTTCGGCCTCAGCCTTCACGGCTTCGCTGCGGTCCATGCCGATGGGGCAGATCACAGCTGTGAACGGCGCAATCGCATCGGGCCAAATGATGCCGCGCTCGTCGTGGTTTTGCTCAATGGCAGCGGCGGGCAAGCGGGTGATGCCGATGCCATAGCAACCCATCTCCAAGAACTGGGGTTTGCCGTTCTCGTCCAGGAAGGTGGCGTTCATGGCCTTGGAGTACTTGGTCCCCAGATAAAACACATGGCCCACTTCAATGCCGCGCTCAATCGCCAGCTCGCCTTGACCGTCTGGCGACTTGTCACCCGTCACCACGTTGCGCAGGTCGACGACCAAAGCCGGTTCGGGCAAGTCCCGCCCCCAGTTCACGCCCGTGGTGTGGAAGCCTTCTTCATTGGCACCGCAAATCCAGTCGGCCATGACGGCCACATCGCGATCAGCCACAAGGTGAACCGGTTTTTTTAAATTGAGCGGGCCCAGGTAACCGGGCTTGCAACCAAAGTGTTCTTCGATCTCGCTCAGGGTGGCGAAGCGGAAGCCGCCCTCCATGCCGGGCAGCTTGCCGACCTTGACTTCGTTCATGTCGTGGTCACCGCGCAGCAGCAGCAACCAGACTTGCGATTGGACGATTTCGCCTTGCGCGTTCAACTGGTCGGTGGCCAGCACCAGCGACTTGACCGTGGAGGACAGCGGCACGTTGAGCAAGTTGGCGACGTCTTCGCAGGTGCTTTGACCGGGCGTTGCTGTTTTGCTCAGGGCCTGGCTGGCTGCGCCCCTTGGCTGGCTGGGAGCCAAGGCCTCGGCCTTTTCCAGGTTGGCGGCATAGTTGCTGCTGGGGCAATAAACAATGGCGTCTTCACCGGTGGCGGCGATCACCTGAAACTCTTCACTCAGGTCACCCCCAATGGCACCGCTGTCGGCAGCCACGGCGCGGTAAGTCAATCCGAAGCGGTCAAAAATTTTGCGATAAGCCCCTGCCATCACCTGATAGCTGGCCTTGGCAGTGGTCACGTCGCGGTCAAAGCTGTACGCGTCTTTCATGGTGAATTCACGGCCCCGCATCAGGCCAAAACGTGGGCGGCGCTCGTCCCGAAATTTGGTCTGAATCTGGTAAAAATTCTTTGGAAGTTGCTTGTAACTGCGCACTTCTTGGCGCACCACGTCGGTGACCACTTCCTCGCTGGTCGGCTGGATCACGAAGTCGCGGCCATGGCGGTCCTTGATGCGCAACAACTCAGGGCCCATCTTGTCAAAACGCCCTGTTTCCTGCCACAGCTCGGCGGGCTGAACCACAGGCATTGTCATCTCGATGGCGCCAGCGCGATTCATCTCCTCGCGCACAATGGCCTCGACTTTGCGAATCACACGCAAACCCATGGGCATGTAGTTGTAAATGCCAGGGCCCAGTTTCTTGATCAGCCCTGCCCGCGTCATCAATTTGTGGCTGGCGACTTCGGCATCAGCCGGCGCCTCTTTGAGGGTGGAAATCAGGAATTGGGAAGCTTTCATTGCAGCACACTAACAAAACAAGGGAATCAGGGAAACATCCAAGAGCGAGCGCCAATGTGGCGTGCATAATGAACACAATTTAAAAATTTGGGGTTGATTATGCTTGACCGTGAAGGCTTTAGGCCGAACGTCGGCATCATTCTGCTCAACCAGAGAAACCAGGTTTTCTGGGGCAAACGCATACGAACCCACAGCTGGCAGTTTCCGCAAGGCGGCATTGACCGGGGCGAAAGTCCTGAACAGGCCATGTTCCGTGAACTGCATGAAGAAGTGGGGCTCCAACCGGAGCATGTGCGCATCGTGGCCCGAACCCGTGACTGGTTGCGTTATGAGGTGCCAGACCGCTTCATCCGCAGGGATGCTCGTGGTTTTTACAAAGGCCAGAAACAGATCTGGTACATGCTGCAATTGATGGGGCACGACCACCATCTGAACTTGCGCGCCACCGACCACCCCGAGTTCGACGCCTGGCGCTGGAACGACTATTGGGTGCCACTCGATGTGGTGGTGGAGTTCAAACGCGGTGTGTACGAAATGGCACTGACCGAGTTGGCCAGGTTTTTACCGCGCCAAGAAAGGCAAAACCGTTATTTGCGCGGCGGCAGCCGAAGCCTGCGTGAAGGTTTGGACTCTGACAACGGCACCCTGGAAATGGCGCCACCCTTGCACATGGAACTGTCTCCCGGGGCCAGCTTCGATCCGAATCCACAAGGCTAAAGGCCGTCAAGCTTTTGCTGGTCAGCCTGGCGCTCAGCGGGTCAAAATCAGATTGTCCCGGTGCACCATTTCGGGCTCAGCGGTGTAGCCCAACAAAGCCTCGTATTCATGCGAGGGTTTGCGGCACAACAAGCGCGCTTCGGCACTGGCGTAATTGGCCAAACCACGGGCAATTTCTGTCCCTTGCTCATCCCGGATGGCAATGACATCACCGCGTGAAAAATCCCCGGCGACACCGTTCATGCCAATGGGCAGCAAACTTTTGCCTTCGGTCAATACTTTGTGTGCAGCCCCGGCATCGACCGTGACCGACCCACGCAACTGCAGGTGATCGGCCATCCACTGCTTGCGCGCTTGTTGTTTGGCCGTTTGGGCCACCAGCAAGGTGCCCATGTTGTCGCCCTGACTCAAGCGCAGCAGCGCATCTGGCTCACGGCCCCAGGCGATCACCGTGGATGCGCCCGAACCCGCGGCCCGTTTGGCCGCCAGGATTTTGGTGATCATGCCGCCTTTGCCAATGCTGGAGCCAGCACCACCAGCCATGGCTTCGAGTGCCGCATCGCCTGCGCGGGCCTCGTGCACAAACGTGGCCGAGGGGTCTTTGCGGGGATCAGCGGTGTACAGGCCTTTTTGATCGGTGAGGATGATCAGCAGGTCCGCCTCGATCAAGTTGGCCACCAAAGCGCCCAATGTGTCGTTGTCACCAAACTTGATCTCGTCGTTGACGACCGTGTCGTTTTCGTTGATGACCGGCAACACGCGGTGTTGCAGCAAGGTCAGCAAGGTGGAGCGGGCATTGAGGTAGCGCTCACGATCGGCTAGATCGGCATGTGTCAGCAAAACCTGGGCGCTGCCCATGCCGTGTTCTCGCAACTTGGTTTCATACACTTGCGCCAGACCCATCTGGCCCACTGCGGCGGCGGCCTGCAAGGCCGGCACTTCGCTGGGACGTGTGGCCCAGCCCAGGCGCTTCATGCCTTCGGCAATGGCACCACTGGACACCATGACCACCTCTTTGCCTTGGGCGCTGAGCAGCGCCATCTGGCGGCACCATTCGCCAATTGCATCCTCATCCAGACCGCGACCTTCGTTGGTCACCAGGCTGGAACCCACTTTGACAACGATACGACGGGCGTCACGCAAGAGATTGGAAACGGCAGGGGTGGTCATGCTTGGGGGTGTACTTTGCTTTTGCACGCAGGTCTCAGGGCCAGATACTAGGCGTCGTTGGGCTCGGAAGACGGCGTTTTGAATCGCGGATCATCGGCATCAGGCGCTTGCGGCTTGTCTTGTTCCTTGAAACGAGGATCAATGTCCACAACACCTTGCTCAATGATTTGCTGGGCCCGGATGTGCTTGTAGATTTCCTTGATCAATGGTTCACAACCTTCACGCGTCAAGGCCGAAATCTGGAAGACTGGGCCTTTGTAGCGCATGCGCTTGATGAAATCTTTCACGCGGACCTCGCGCTCTTCAGCGGGCACCATGTCCAGCTTGTTGAGCACCAGCCAGCGCGGCTTGTTGTAAAGGCCTGGGTCGTATTTTTTGAGCTCGGCCACGATGGCCTTGGCTTGCTGAACAGGGTCGACGTTCTCGTCAAACGGTGCAAAGTCAACCACGTGCAACAACAAACGGGTGCGCTGCAAATGGCGCAAAAACAAATGCCCCAAACCCGCGCCTTCAGAGGCCCCTTCAATCAGACCCGGCACATCGGCGACCACAAAGCTTTGCTCAGGGCCGACACGAACCACACCCAGGTTGGGGTGCAAGGTGGTGAAGGGGTAATCGGCGATCTTGGGCCGTGCGTTGGAGACGGCCGCGATGAAAGTGGACTTGCCCGCGTTGGGCATACCCAGCAGGCCCACATCGGCCAACACTTTCAACTCGAGCTTGAGCTCTTTCTTTTCTCCAAGCCAACCCGGTGTTTTTTGGCGTGGGGCCCGATTGATGGCACTTTTAAAGCGCATGTTGCCAAAACCACCATCGCCGCCCTTGGCGATCATGATGGTTTCGCCTGGCTCCAACAATTCGTAGAGCACTTCGCCCGTTTCCGCGTCGGTGATGATGGTGCCTACGGGCATTTTCAAAATGACATCGTCGCCAGCAGCCCCAAACATGTCGGAGCCCATACCGTGCTGACCCCGCTTGGCCTCGTGGCGACGCGAGTAACGGAAGTCAACCAAAGTATTCAGGTTGATGTCGACAAAAGCGAAGACATGCCCACCCCGACCACCGTCACCTCCATTGGGACCACCAAATTCCTTGTATTTCTCGTGGCGGAACGAGACACAGCCGTTCCCGCCGTCTCCTGCGGAGATGTCAATATAGGCTTCGTCAACGAACTTCATGAGAATTCCAGTGTAGCTTGGGGTCCGCCGTCAAAATACAAGCGGGCCAAAATGCGAAAAGCCCCGGCTTGCGGGGCTCCTCTTCGCCATGGACGAGACTGGCTTAAACAGCCTTGGTCACGTTCACCATGTGCTTGCTGAGCTCGCCTTTGGTGGAAAACGACACATGGCCGTCAACCAGGGCAAACAAAGTGTGGTCTTTGCCGATACCGACATTGTTGCCAGCATGAAACTTGGTACCACGTTGACGAACGATGATCGAGCCAGCGCTGATCAGTTCACCACCGAAAGCCTTAACGCCAAGCATCTTTGGCTTGGAATCACGACCGTTGCGCGTAGAGCCGCCGCCTTTTTTCTGTGCCATGACCTATTCTCCTTAGGCAGAGATCGCGCCGATTTGCAGTTCGGTGAACTGCTGGCGATGACCCTGACGTTTCTGATAGTGCTTGCGACGGCGCATCTTGAAGATGTGCACTTTATCGTGCTTGCCATGCGCCAAAACTGTGGCTATGACTGTGGCGCCGGACACCAGGGGCGTGCCGATCTTGAGTTCAGCGCCGGTACCGACGGCTAAAACCTGATCAATCACGATTTCCTGGCCAACGTCCGCAGCAATCTGTTCTACTTTAATTTTTTCGCCAGCGACAACACGATACTGTTTGCCGCCGGTTTTTATGACCGCGTACATAAATGACCTCTTTGGATGGAAGTTTCCAAGGGCTGATCCCCAAGGAACCAAAGATTTTAGCACGACATACCCTGGCAGGCAATCGGCTGACGCCGCCAGCGCCCGTTAAGGGTGACGACAGGGGGGCGTCACTTGGCCGTCCCTATAATAGAGATGCATTGCAATGCGCCCAATAACGCCCCCCTTTCGCCTCGGCCCTGGCCAGCCACCCAGCTGGATACATCAAGTTGTCTGCTCACGAAAACAGCACCGCCGCCGTTCTTGAACTTGTGTCGCCCGACATGGAACAGGTCGACCGTGTCATCGCTAAGCGACTCGAGTCAGGCGTCCCCTTGGTGGGTGAGGTGGCCAAATACATCATTTCGGCTGGCGGCAAACGCCTGCGCCCGGTCTTGCTGCTTCTAACTTGCGGGGCTCTGGGCTACACCGGCGCACAAAAGTACACGCTCGCCGCCGTGGTCGAATTCATACACACCGCGACCCTGCTGCACGACGATGTGGTGGACGAGTCAACCTTGAGGCGTGGCAAACCCACCGCCAACGAGCGTTTTGGCAACCCTGCCAGCGTGCTTGTCGGTGACTTCATGTACTCGCGCGCCTTCCAGATGATGGTGGATGCAGACAGCATGCAAGTCATGCAAACCTTGGCCGATGCCACGAATGTGATTGCCGAAGGCGAAGTGCTGCAGTTGATGAACATGCACGATGCCTCACTGAACGAAGATGGCTATTTGCGTGTGATCCGCTCCAAAACAGCCAAATTATTTGAGGCCAGCGCCCGCCTGGGCGCAATTTTGGCGGGCAGCTCGGCCTCCATTCAAAACGCTTGCGCTGACTACGGTCAGGCCTTGGGCACTGCTTTTCAGGTGATCGACGATGTGCTCGACTACGATGGCAATGCCTCCGAAATGGGTAAAAATTTGGGTGATGATTTGCGCGAGGGCAAAGCCACCCTGCCCCTGATTTTGGCCATGCAACTGGGCAGTGAGGCTCAAAGACAGACCCTGCGTGAAGCCATAGAAACGGGCAGCATCGCCCGATTGGCCGACATCGTGACCATCGTGCGCGACACAGGCGCACTGGAGGCCACCCGCAATGCAGCGGCCTCAGAAGCCCAACGCGCCATCGATGCGGCCATGCAACTGCCAGACAATGCTTACCGGCAAGCCATGGTGGTGCTGGCGTCAGAACTGCTCAATCGCCGAACCTGACAGGTCTTTGCGCCAACTTGTACCTGTGTGCTCAAGCACGCCACACCCATTTAACTTTGCACCCAGCTTCATCGACAGATCAGATTGCACGCCATGAAACTGCGAAAAACTGCCCGCTACGCCTTCATCGGCCTCCTCTGCGTGATGTGCTCAGTGGTCAAAGCCAGCGCCAAGTGGGAGGCCATCACGCTCAACGACCTGGGTTTGTTTTACATTGACCCCAAATCCATCACTGAAGAAGATGGCCGGAAATGGGTCTGGACCGCCTTGGATTACAAGAAAGCCCAAAGTACGGGCGATGGCAAGTTGTACTTGTCGACCCATTCCCAGATTCAACTCAACTGCAAGTTGAAGATGGCCCGGGTGATGCACCTGACTTACTACACCGGTCCGATGCTCACGGGCCAGGTCGTGAGTCGGCAAGGCATGTTGCACGAGTGGCTGAACATTGAACCGACTTCACCCATTCAAAAAATTGCCCGTCGGATTTGTTAAGGGAGTGATTGGCCTGAAGGGCAATTCGAAACCCAGCCCCCGCAATGGCGAAATCAACTGCCGCCACTCAGTTCTTATTAGCATCGCGCAGACGGATCACCTCGTCGCGTAAATCAAGCGCCCAAACACGGCGATCTCGCCCTTGGGCAAGTTGCGGCTCGCCGAAGTGAACCACAGCCGTGATTCTGGGCGCAGTGAGGGTGCGCCAGATGGAGCCGACCAATGTGTCGTCACCAATGTAGCAAGGCGCAAAACTCGGCTCACCACTTCGGGCATCCAGGAATTGAAGCGACATGGGCTGCACGGCCGCCTCCGCTTGAATAGCCGACTGGATCAAGTTGGCGTGAAAGGGCAGCAAATCACGCCCATCGCTGGTGGTGCCTTCAGGGAATACCGCCACCACATCGCCATTCTTCATGGCATCGGCCATGTCCTTGACCATGCGCAGGGCGTCTTTGCGGCTGGTGCGTTCAATGTAGAGGGTGCCAGCGCCCGTGGCCAACATGCCCACCAAGGGCCAATCCCGGATGTCGGACTTGGAGACAAATCGGCAATGCCGCGCCGCATGAATCACCGAAATATCCAGCCATGAAATGTGGTTGGCCACGATGAGGGCCGGGCCATTGGACACAGGCCTTCCCAATACCTTGAGGTGGATGTCCCACAAGGCCAAAAACTGCAAGGCCCAGGCTTGCACGCGCATCTCGCGTTGCTCAGGGGTCCATTGGGGAAACCTGGCATAAATTGTCCACATGCCGATGAGGACGTGCCATAAACCACGCAGCAATTTCCAGAGGGCGATCAGCGTGCGCATGTCATGTCCAAATTGGAGGCGCTACGCTGCGACCCAATGGCAAACCCATCTGACTCAGCGGCAGATGACGCGCAGGGTGCCAACTCACACAAAAAGTCAAAATCACCACGGATCAGCGCGCTTCAAATGCGACGTTGCCACCAACCACCGTGGCCAGCACACGTCCCGGCAATTCGTAGCCTGAAAAGGGTGTACTTTTGCCCTGACTGCGCAAAGACGTGTCGGTGACGCGCCAATGGCATTGATCGGACAGCACGCACACATCGGCCAAACCGCCCACCGCCAACTGCCCCACTGAGCCTTGCAAGCTGCCCAGCGCGATGCCGAGCACACGGGCCGGGTCTGCGGTGATGCGTGAAATCACTTGTGCCAAAGGCAAGCCGGCATCCTGTCCCCACTTGAGGGCCAGGCTCCAGAGCAGTTCCATGCCCGTGGCACCGGGTTCGGCTTCGGCAAATGGCAAGGCCTTGGCATCGGCATCGACCGGGGTGTGGTCAGACACCAGGACATCCAGCGTGCCATCGGCCAGACCGGCGCGCAGGGCATCGCGGTCGCGCTGCTGACGAAGCACGGGCAGGAGGCGCGCACGGCTGTCGAAATACCCCATGTCGGCGTCCGTCAGGTGCAGCGAGTTGATGCTCACATCGGCCGTCACAAGGAGGTCTTCGGCTTTGGCCTGGCGCACCAGTTCCACCCCCTGGGCACTGCTGATGCGGCAAAGGTGCACACGGGCGCGGGTGCTGCGCACCAGCTCGAAAATCGTGTGCAACGCAATCGTCTCAGCGGCCACCGACACACTGGACAAACCCATGCGCGTGGCCAGCGGGCCGCTGGCTGCCACGCCCTTGCCCAGGTGCAGCTCTTGCGGGCGCAGCCAGACGGTGTAGCCAAAGGTGCTGGCGTATTGCAAAGCACGCTGCAGCACCTGGGTACTGGGAATCGGGACTTCGGCCTGGCTGAAACCCACACAACCCGCGGCGGTGAGCTGCCCCATTTCGGTCAGCACTTCGCCCCGCAGGCCCACGGTGAGTGCGCCCAGAGGCAGCACGCGTGCCTGGTGCAACTTTTCGGCGCGGTAGCGCAGCATTTCGACCAAGCCTGGTTCGTCCAGCACCGGATCGGTATCGGGCGTGCAGACCAGGCTGGTCACACCGCCCGCCACGGCAGCGGCCATTTCGCTTTCCAGCATGCCGGCATGCTCCTGGCCAGGCTCACGCAGGCGCGCTGCCAAGTCCACCAAGCCAGGGGCCACAACGGCACCTGTCGCATCGATTGTGCGATTGGGTGTGAAGTCGGCTGGCACCCGACCCACCGCCACAATGCGTCCAGCGGCAATCGCCACATCCGCTGTTTGGTCAACGCCATTTGCGGGGTCAATCACCCTGCCGTTTTGAATGAGGATTTTCATGGCTGCACTCCATCAGGTTGACTCAAAGCGTGCAGGGCCATCGTGGGCATCTGTGAACAAACAAAGAGAGGGGCGTGAAGGTTCATGTTTTTTCCTTATGCCTCGTTGCCCGCGACGATGCTCATCACCGCCATGCGCACAGCGATGCCAAAAGTCACCTGCGGCAGAATCACGCTTTGCCGCCCATCGACCACGGCGGAGTCGATCTCCACGCCCCGGTTGATCGGTCCGGGGTGCATCACGATGGCGTCGGGCTTGGCCAGTTGCAGTTTTTCGGGCGTCAAGCCAAAGCTCTTGAAGTATTCCTGGCTGGATGGCAGCAGTGCGCCCGCCATGCGTTCATTTTGCAGGCGCAGCATGATCACCACATCACAGCCCTTGATGCCTTCTTCCAGATTGTTGAAGACCCGTACGCCCATTTGTGCCATGTCGGCAGGCACCAAGGTCTTGGGGCCAACCACGCGCACTTCGGCGCAACCCAGCGTGGTCAGCGCATGGATGTCAGAGCGGGCCACACGCGAGTGAAGCACGTCGCCCACGATGGCCACCGTGAGGTTGGAAAAGTCTTTTTTGTAGTGCCGGATGGTGTACATGTCCAGCAGCCCCTGGGTGGGGTGTGCGTGGCGCCCGTCACCGGCGTTCACAACATGCACATGGGGCGCAACATGTTGCGCGATGAGATACGGTGCGCCCGACTCGCTGTGACGCACCACAAAAATATCCGCTGCCATGGCCGACAAATTGGCGATCGTATCGAGCAACGACTCCCCCTTGCTGGCCGAAGACCGGGCAATGTCGAGGGTGTACACATCGGCCGACAAGCGGGTGGCAGCGATGTCAAAAGTGGTGCGGGTGCGGGTGCTATTTTCAAAAAACAGGTTGAAGACGCTCTTGCCGCGCAAAAGCGGTACTTTTTTCACCTCCCGCTCCTGCACGCTGACAAAGCTCGCCGCCGTGTCGAGGATGTGCGTGAGGATGTCCCTGGACAGGCCCTCCGTAGACAGCAGGTGAATCAGTTCACCGTTTTTGTTGAGTTGGGGATTGTTGCGTTTGTAGAGCATGGTGTTCTCGCCCGTTTCAGGCCTTGTTCTCCACTTCAAAACTGAAATTGCCCGAGGCATCGCGGGCCAGCGCCAGCGATTGGGTCTCGGGCAAGGCCACGCGGGCAGCGGCAAAGTCTGCCTCCACTGGCAGCTGACGCCCGCCCCGGTCCACCAGCACGGCCAACTGCACGCGGGCGGGACGGCCGTAGTCAAAAATCTCGTTGATCACAGCGCGGATGGTTCGTCCGGTGTAAAGCACATCGTCCAGCAGCACAATGTCCGCCCCATCGACCTCAAAGGGCAAGTGGGTCTGACCGCCCGCCGACAGGCCGCGCTGAGCGTAATCGTCTCGGTGCATGACCGAAGACACCCGGCCTGATTCACCAGGCAGGGCGAGGTCGCCGTGCAGTCGCTCGGCCAACCAAGCCCCCCCGGAAGTGATGCCCACCAGACGGGTATCGGCCTTGCACAAACTGCGCACGCCTTGCAGCAGCTCCTGGTACAGGGCTTCTGCATCCAACGCCAAAGCACTCATGGCAGACTCCTCAAAAATTGGTCAAGAATGATCGCTGCTGCCGCCGCATCAGCGTCTTTGGCGCCATTGGCAAGGGCTTCGGTCGTGGTGTAGCGCTCGTCCACCTCATACACGGCAAGGCCAAAGCGGCCTCGCAGCTGGCGGCCAAATTTGCGGGCGCGCAGGGTGTTTTCGTGCTCGCCCCCATCGGGGTGAGTGGGCACGCCGATCACCAGCGCATCCGGCTGCCATTCCTTGATGCGTTTGGCAATCAGCTCAAAACGGGCATCGCCTTCGGCAGCAATCGTGGCTTGCGGGGTCGCGGATTTGATCAACCGATTGCCCATGGCGACGCCAGTTCGCTTGAGGCCATAGTCAAAAGCGAGGAAGGTTTGCTGAGATGCCGGCACCACTTCATCAGGCACAGCGCTCATGCGTGCCCCGCATCTGGAGAAAGCATCCAGCTTTTAAGCCCCAGCAAGTCCAGCGCCCGGTCATAGCGATCGGCCATGGGCACCTCAAAAATCACATCGGCTGAAGCGGGCACCGTGAGCCAAGTGTTTTCGCTCAACTCGGATTCAAGCTGCCCCTCACCCCAGGACGAGTACCCCAAAGTGACCAATACCCGACGCGGCCCCGCCCCAGAAGAAAGGGCTTCGAGCACATCGCGGGAAGTGGTCATTTCCAGCCCGCCCGGCACGATGAGGGTGGAAGCGTAAATCGAGCCCCCATCCTCCTCAGGATTGTCCATGCGCAAGGGATCGTGCAAGACAAAGCCGCGTTCGGTTTGCACCGGGCCGCCCTGGCCCACCGGGTTTTGCACCAGGTCTTCACGGCGCAAGCGCAAATCCACCTTGTCAAACAACAGGCGCATGCTGATGTCTGCCGGCTTGTTGATGATCAGGCCCATGGCGCCACGGGGGCCGTGCTCACACATGTAGATGACACTGCGGGCAAATGTCTCGTCTTCCAAACCCGGCATGGCGATCAGGAAATGATGCTTGAGGTCGATGGAGGCACAATCTGTCATGCGCCGATTTTAGCGGCCCCGTCCCTGCGGGTGGGTCCATGGGTGCATTGATTGATCCAACACGGCAAACCCTCATGGCAACCCCTTTTTCTTGTGGCTTGGTCTGGCTGCGGCGCGACTTGCGAGTGAGCGACCATGCAGCCCTGCACCAAGCCCTTCAGCACTGCCAACGGGTGCATGTGGTGTTCGTGTTTGACACCGACATTCTGGACAAACTGCCCCGCGCCGACCGACGGGTCGAGTTCATTCGAGAATCGCTGGTGGAAGTGGATGCCCAATTGCGCAAACTGGCGGGCCACCGACAGGCGGGCCTGATCGTGCGTCACGGCGTGGCCAAAGACAAAATCGTCAAATTGGCTCAACACCTGCAGGCCCAGGCGGTATTTGCCAACCACGATGACGAACCCCTGGCGCTGGCGCGTGATATTCAGGTGCGCGGGCATCTGGCCGACCAGGGCATCGTGCTGCACACCTTCAAGGACCATGTGGTGTTTGAGCGCAACGAAGTGCTCACCCAAATGGCCAAGCCCTTCAGCGTGTTCACGCCTTACAAAAATGCCTGGCTCAAAAAAATCACGCCCCAGGACTTGCAGGCCCACCCGGTGGAAGCCCTGGCCTCGCGCTTGGCACCCCGACCTGACGATCTGGCCCACCCCGTGCCCAGCTTGCAAGACATTGGTTTTGAGCCCACCAACCTCCAGGCTCTGAAAATTCCCATCGGTGAATCGGGTGCCCAGGCCTTGCTGCAAGACTTTTTGACCCGAATTGACCAGTACGAAGACACGCGCAACTTTCCGGCGGTCAAAGGCCCCAGCTACTTGAGCGTGCATTTGCGCTTTGGTACGGTCTCGATCCGTCAACTGGCTCGCGAAGCCCACGCCCGCATGCTGTCGGGCAGCCCTGGCGCCAGTGTCTGGTTGTCCGAGCTAATTTGGCGGGACTTTTATGTGCAGGTTTTGCACAATTTTGCGCATGTGGGCCAAGGGCGAAGCTTCAAGCCCGATTACGATGCCATCCGCTGGGAACATGGCACGCATGCCCACAAACTGTTTGACGCCTGGTGCCAGGCTCGCACGGGCTACCCTTTGGTGGATGCAGCCATGCGTCAACTCAACCAGACCGGTTACATGCACAACCGCCTGCGCATGGTGGTGGCGTGCTTTTTGGTGAAAGACCTGGGCATTGACTGGCGCTGGGGCGAACGCTACTTTGCCGAGCACCTGAACGATTTTGATCTGTCAGCGAACAATGGCGGCTGGCAGTGGGCCAGCTCCAGCGGTTGCGACGCGCAGCCTTACTTTCGGATTTTCAACCCCATCAGTCAAAGCGAAAAGTTTGACTCAGAAGGTAAATTCATCCAACGGTATGTGCCCGAATTGGCGGGTTTGTCCACGAAAGACCTGCACGCCCCCTGGTTGGCCAAACCGCTGGAGTTGCAGGCCGCCAACGTGGTGATTGGCAAAACCTACCCGGCACCCATCGTTGACCATGCCGAAGCCCGCGAAAAAACCTTGGCCCGGTATGCGGTGGTCAAGAAAAAGCCGTCTGAATAAGACGGCTCGGGCGCAATCCGGTCTGTCTTCAAATCAGATCGCCACCATCTCAAAGTCTTCCTTGCGCGCTGCGCACTCCGGGCAAGTCCAGTTCATGGGCACGTCTTCCCACTTGGTGCCAGGCGCAATGCCATGCTCAGGGTCGCCTGTGGCTTCGTCGTAAATCCAGCCGCAAATCAGGCACATCCAGGTTTTGTGTTCCATCACATTGTCGCAATCTGAGAGTCGAATAGAATGAAATGATTGTATCGTGCCGCAAACCATCGACAGATTTTGCGCCCTGCTGAAGACCTTCTGAAGCCCCCTGCAATTCGCATCCCATGACCGATCATCACCCCGAATCCCTGACTGAAACCGACGCCCTTGAGGCTGAAGAATCTGCGGGCCTGGCCTGTGTGCTTTCCTTCAATGCCAACGACCCCAGCGGCGCTGGTGGATTAACGTGTGATGCCACCGCCATGGCGTCGGTGGGCGCCCATTGCCTGCCCGTGTGCACGGGCGCCTATGTGCGGGACACCAGCGGCATCACCGATTTCTACCCACTCGATGAAGAGGCTGTCAACGACCAAGCCCGCGCCGTTGCCGAAGATGTACCGGTCCAGGTCATCAAGGTCGGGTTTGTCGGCACCCCCGAAAGTCTGGCCACCATTGCCGAGCTGGCCGACGATTACGACGGCGTGCCCCTGGTGGCTTACATGCCCAACCTGTCCTGGTGGGAAGACGACAAGATCGACGCTTATCTGGACGCTTTCAGGGAACTGCTGCTGCCCCAAACCAGCGTGTTGGTGGGGCATCACAGCACCTTGCGCCGTTGGTTGCTGCCTGAATGGACGGGCGAGCGCAACCCCGGCCCGCGCGACATCGCCAAAGCCGCCGCCGAGCTGGGCGTGCCCTACACCCTGGTCACTGGCCTGCCCTTGCCCGATCAACACATTGACAACGCGTTGGCATCCCCCGAAACCGTGCTCAGCCACGAAAAGTTTGAACGCATCGAAGCCGTTTTTGCAGGCGCAGGAGACACTCTGACCGCTGCGCTGGCCGCCTTGCTGGCCACGGGGATGGACCTGCCCGAAGCCGCCAACGAAGCCTTGCATTACCTGGACCGTTGTCTTGACGAGGGCTTTCGGCCCGGCATGGGCCAAGTCATTCCGGACCGCCTGTTCTGGGCGCTGCCCGATGACGAAGACACCGACGCTGATGCAGGCCCAGAAGTGCACCCTGGCGCTGACTACTTTGAAGTGCCTTTCAACGAAACCAAGCATTGAAGCCCGAGACCACCCCCATGACAGACCGCAACCAAACCCTCTTTGACCGCGCAGCCCAAGTGATCCCGGGCGGGGTCAATTCCCCCGTTCGCGCCTTTCGCGCCGTCGGCGGCACGCCGCGCTTTGTGCAGCGTGCACAGGGCGCTTATTTCTGGGACGCCAACGGCCAGAAATACATCGACTACATCGGCTCCTGGGGCCCAATGATCTTGGGCCACGGCCATCCCGCCGTACTCGAAGCGGTACAAAAAGCTGCCTTGGATGGCTTCTCTTTTGGCGCCCCCACAGAGCGCGAGATCGAGCTGGCCGAAGAAATTCTGAAGCATGTGCCCTCGATGGAGATGGTGCGCCTGGTCAGCTCGGGCACCGAAGCGGGCATGAGTGCGCTGCGCTTGGCGCGCGGTGCCACAGGCCGCAGCAAGTTCATCAAATTTGAAGGCTGCTACCACGGCCACGCCGATGCCCTGCTGGTCAAGGCAGGCTCCGGCCTGGCCACTTTTGGCAACCCCACCAGCGCAGGCGTACCGCCCGAAGTGGTACGAGACACCTTGGTGCTCGAGTACAACAACATCGCTCAGCTCGAAGAAGCCTTTGCCTTGCACGGCAAAGAACTGGCCTGCGTCATGATCGAGCCGATTGCGGGCAACATGAACTTTGTCCGGGCCAGCGTGCCCTTCATGAAGCGCTGCCGTGAACTGTGCAGCCAACACGGCGCCTTGCTGGTGTTTGACGAAGTGATGTCTGGTTTTCGTGTGGCTTTGGGCAGCGCCCAAAGCGTCTATGCCGGTTTGATTCCCGGCTTCAAGCCCGACATGACCGTGCTTGGCAAGGTCATCGGCGGTGGCATGCCCCTGGCCGCCTTTGGTGGCCCCCGCGCCATCATGACGCAGTTGGCCCCCACCGGCCCGGTCTACCAGGCAGGCACCTTGAGTGGCAACCCGGTGGCCACGGCTTGCGGCCTGGCCACTTTGCGCGAAATTGCCAAACCCGGTTTTTGGGATGCCCTGAGCGCCCGCACCCAAAGCCTGGTGGATGGCCTGACAGGCGCTGCCGCTGCGGCAGGCGTGCCCTTTGTGGGCGATTGCCAAGGCGGCATGTTCGGCTTCTTTTTGCTGCCTGAGTTGCCGCAAAATTACGCCAAAGTCATGACCAGCGACAGCCCTAAATTCAACAAGCTGTTCCACGGCCTGCTGGACGGCGGGGTCTACATCGCGCCCGCCTTGTACGAAGCCGGTTTTGTGAGTGCCGCCCACACCGAAGCCGACATTGCCGAGACGGTGCGTGTGGCGGCTGCTGTGTTCAAAACCCTCTGATCTGACGCATGAAGCGCCTGACTTGCCCGGTCTGGGGCCAACTGTTCTGCGCCAGCCTGGCCTGGCTGAGCGTGCCCGCCTGTGCAGAGTGGGACACCAGCCGCCTGTGGGTCAACGCCGGGTTTTATTCGGCCCACTTTGACACCCACAAGGGCCTGCGCAATGCCAACCCAGGGCTGGGCTTTGAATACAAACTGGATGATTCCTGGAGTGCCACTGCTGGACGCTTCATCAACAGCGACAATGCCCATTCCAGCTATGTGGGGGCCTACTTCCAGCCGTGGCACATCGGCCCGGTAAAACTCGGGGTCGTGGGTGGGGCCTTCAACGGTTACCCCAAAGCATTCAACGGTGGCTGGTTTCCAGCGGTCATCCCGACGGCCAGCCTCGAACATGGGCAATGGGGACTCAACGTGGCGCTGGTGCCCCCCCTCAAAGACCGCCTTTATGGCGCCGTCAGTTTCCAGCTCAAGTTTCGTTTCAAAGACTGAACCCCTTACGGCCAACCCGCAGTTCATTTGCCAGCAGCCCCAGCTGGATTGGCAGAAGACAGCAAGTCAAGCGCGCCTGCGCCAGTGGGTTAATTTCACCCAATCGGCCCAAAAGGCATTGGCCAAACCGGCGATAATGCGCAGCTGCATTCACGTCCGGACCGGGCGCTTGCCCGATCCCCAAGGACCCCCATGAAAAAGAACTTCCTCCTGCAAGCCGAAGGCAAACACAACGACCGTGTGCTTGAAGCCGTCAAGCATGAGATCCGCAAATACTTCAAGCGCGAACGCAACCGCGCCTTGCCCAAAGGCGTGGACTTTTGGGACTTTGACTGCAAAGTGGGCTTGAGCGCAGACACCGCCGAAGTGGTGCGTGTGAGCGGCGTTGTGGAAGCTGTGGACGCAGTGGCCAAGACAAGCGCGCCCTCGGTGTATGTGGAAATCATGAGCAAGCACGGCGTGCGCGTGATCAAGGCGCAAGACCAAAGTGGTGCTGAAGACCGCCTCGACGATCAGGCAAACGACTGAATTTCAACTGCCTGAGATTTTTGTCACGCAGGCGAGCCGCAATGGACGCCCGATCACGTCGGACGCGGTCTCAACACCGCCCTTTAGCGTTCACTTTGGCGTGGTTTGCGCCGCAGCCAAAGCCCGCAACTTGTCTTTCTTGCTCAAGCGTGAGCCCTTGATGCCGCCGTCACCGGGTGATGGTGGCGGTGGGGTTTCGGTTTGCTCAAAGCCTGGAATTTGCTCTAAAGCGAGTTCCAAGCTTTCGCGTTTTTGGATCAGCTGCCAGTGTGCCAGCGCAGCGGCGGTGACAAAACTCACCGCGTCGCCATGCGCACCGGCACGGCCCGTGCGGCCGATGCGGTGGGTATAGTCAGTGGCTGAACGTGGCAGGTCGTAGTTGACGACTACGGGCAGCATGGCAATGTCAATGCCGCGTGAGGCCAGGTCGGTGGTGACCACCACGTCCCAGCGGCCAGCTTTGAACTCGCTCAAGACTTCCTGGCGTGCGCCTTGGCTCATCTCGCCATGAAAGGGCGTGGCAAACACGCCCGCTTTGTAGAGTTTGTTGGCCACATGCTCGCATGCATAGCGCGTGGCCACAAACACCAACACCTGCTTCCAGCCGTTTTCGGTGATCAAGTGACGCAGTAAGGCCGTGCGGCTTTTCTCATCGACCGCGATGGCGCGTCGGGTGATGTCAGGCTTGTGGCCCTCAAAGGCCTCGACGGTGATGCGCAGCGGATCGCGCAGCAACTTGGCCGCCAGGGCTTCCACCTCGGGGGCAAACGTGGCCGAAAAAAGCAAGGTCTGACGCTTGGGCGGCAACAGCGCCAGCACGCGCTGCAACTCGTCGGCAAAGCCCAGGTCCAGCAGGCGGTCGGCTTCGTCCAGCACCAGGTGCTGAACATCGGCCAGGCGCACGGCGTTTTGGTCAATCAAGTCGAGCAAGCGGCCAGGCGTAGCCACCACGATGTCGGCACCGCCACGCAGCGCCATCATTTGCGGGTTGACCGAGACGCCGCCAAACACAGTGATCACTTTGAGCGACTGCGGCAGTGGGTAGGCCAGATTGGCCAACACATCGCCCACTTGCACTGCCAGCTCACGGGTGGGCACCAGCACCAGCGTGCGCACTGGGCGGCGAAAGTTGGTCTGGCGCGGCGCAGCCAGCAAATGCTGCAGCAACGGCAGTGCAAAGGCCAGCGTTTTGCCCGAGCCTGTGGGGGCAGTCGCCCACACATCGGCAGATTTCAAGGCAGCAGGAATCGCCTCAGCCTGGATGGGGGTGGGAGCGTACAAGCCCATGTCACCCACAGCGCGCAACAGCGCGGGGGTCAGGCCGAGGATGTCAAAGTTCAAAGCAGTCCGATCAAACAGGTCATCAATGGCGGAAGTGCCGCACGCCAGAAAACACCATCGCCACGCCATGTTCATTGGCGGCATCGATCACCTCCTGATCGCGCATGGAGCCACCCGGTTGAATGACGCAGGTGGCCCCAGCATCGACCACCACATCCAGGCCGTCGCGGAAGGGGAAAAAAGCGTCGCTGGCGACCACGGTGTTTTGCAGGCTGAGCTTGGCCGCTTCGGCCTTGATGCTGGCGATGCGGGCAGAGTCGAGGCGGCTCATCTGGCCTGCGCCCACGCCCATGGTCATGCCGTTTTTGCAGAACACGATGGCATTGGATTTGACGAACTTGGCCACTTTCCAGGCGAACAGCAGGTCGCTCAGTTCTTCAGGTGTGGGTTGTTTGACGGTGACAATCTTCAGATCGACCAGCGCCAGCTCGTGGTTGTCAGCGCTTTGCAGCAACAGGCCCGAGCCTACGCGCTTGGTTTCGAGCGCGTTGCGCACCTGGCCATATTGGGCAGGCAAGGCGATTTTCATCAAACGCACATTCACTTTGCTCTTGAACACTTCCAGCGCTTCGGCGCTGAAGTCGGGGGCCATCAAGACTTCGACAAATTGCTTGCTCACGGCTTCGGCAGCGGCTTTGTCCACAGGTCGGTTGAAAGCAATGATGCCGCCAAAAGCGCTGGTGGGGTCGGTTTGGAAGGCTTTGCTGTAGGCCTCCAAGGCGGTGGCGCCCACGGCCACGCCGCAGGGGTTAGCGTGTTTGACGATGACACACGCTGCGAGCTGTGAAGGATCGCCGTTGGCGCCCGTGTCAAAGCTCTTCACGCATTCCCAGGCTGCGTCGGCATCGGCAATGTTGTTGTAGCTCAACTCTTTGCCTTGCAACTGCACGCCCGTGGCGAGCGAGCCTGCAGCAGGGGCCAGGTCGCGGTACCAAGCGGCTTGCTGGTGGCTGTTTTCGCCGTAACGCAGGTCTTGCACTTTCACGTATTGCTCGTTGAACTGGCCACTGAATTGGGCACGCTCAGGCACATAGCTTTCGCTCAGCTTCTCGGCTTCAAAGTTGACGCTGGAGAGGTAGTTGCTGATGGCGCCGTCGTACTGGCTGATGCGGTTAAAGGCGGCCACCGACAAGGCGAAACGCAGTTTGTCGCTTAACTTGCCGCTGGCTTTCAGTTCGGCGATCACGGCAGGGTATTGGCTGGCATCGGTGACGATGCCCACGTCTTGCCAGTTTTTGGCGGCAGAGCGCACCATGGCGGGGCCGCCAATGTCGATGTTCTCGATCGCGTCGGCCAGCGTACAGCCGGGTTGGGCCACGGTGGCTTCAAACGGGTACAAATTCACAATCAACAAATCGATGGTGTCGATGCCATGTGCCTGCAAAGCCGCCATGTGCTCGGGCGTGTCGCGGCGCGCCAGCAGGCCACCGTGCACTTTGGGGTGAAGGGTTTTGACACGGCCATCCAGCATTTCCGGGAAACCCGTGACTTCGGCCACCTCGGTCACGGGCAGGCCTTGCTCGGCCAAGAGCTTGGCCGTGCCGCCGGTGGAGATCAGGCCCACGCCCAGGGCGTGCAGGTCTTTGGCCAGGTCGACGATGCCGGTTTTATCAGAGACGGAGATGAGGGCGCGCATTAAAAGCTTTCTTCAAAATTCAGAGGTGTTCAAGGCGGGCCGGTGTTGAGGGTTCCGGCAAGTATTCGCGCGGGCCAGACAAGGCCTGACCGCTCAAATTTCATTTCAACAGCGCGTGTTCCAGCAACTTTTTGCGCAAGGTGTTGCGGTTCAGGCCCAACCATTCGGCGGCACGCGACTGGTTCTGGCCCGATTGGCTCATCACCACATCGAGCAGCGGTTTTTCGACCAGCTTGACCAGCATGTCGTACAAGCCTGTTGGATCGGTGCCGTCCAGGTCACGGAAATAAATTTCCAGGTTGTCGCGGATGCAGTTTTCAATGGATTGGGGTTCGCTCATGACGTGGTCTCACAATCGGTAATGGCTTCAACGCGCCGGGGCAAGCGGTCCATCTGGCTGGCCAGACCCTCCAGATAAGCGGCTACAGCGCCCAGCTGTTGGGCGGCAGTCTCCAGCGCATTCATGTGTTTTCGGAAGGCGTCACCGCCAGGCAGCGTGTGCACATACCAGCCGATGTGTTTGCGCGCCGAACGCACGCCGGTGTATTCGCCATACAGGCTGTAGTGGTCTTGCAGGTGCTCGAGCAAGGCGCGGCGCACTTCGGCCACCAGCGGCGGGGCCAGGTGTTCGCCCGTGGCTAAAAAGTGCGCGATCTCGCGGAAGATCCAGGGGCTGCCCTGTGCGGCGCGGCCCACCATCACGGCATCTGCCCCCGTGAACCTCAACACGTCGCGGGCTTTTTCGGGAGAATCGATGTCGCCATTGGCCACCACCGGAATGCTCAGCGCGGCTTTAACAGCAGCCACGGTGTCGTATTCGGCCAGGCCTTTGTAACCTTGCTCGCGGGTGCGGCCATGCACTGTGACCATCTGCACGCCAGCGCTCTCAGCGGCGCGGGCCAGGCTCAAGGCGTTCTTTTGGGCATCACACCAGCCAGTGCGCATCTTCAACGTCACGGGCACCCCATGCGGCAAGGCCGCTTCGACCACGGCAGTGATGATTTCCAGCGCCAGCGGTTCATCTTGCATCAGGGCCGATCCAGCCCATTTGTTGCAGACTTTTTTGGCTGGGCAACCCATGTTGATGTCAATGATCTGCGCACCCCGGTCAATGTTGTAACGCGCGGCATCGGCCATCATTTGCGCCTCTGTGCCAGCGATTTGCACCGCGATCGGGCCTGGCTCGCCATCGTGGTTGGCGCGGCGCGAGGTCTTGAGTGAATCCCACAGGTCAGGGCGCGAAGTCACCATCTCACTCACCGCATAGCCCGCCCCAAACTGCCTGCACAACTGGCGAAAAGGCCGGTCCGTCACCCCCGCCATGGGGGCAACAAACAAGTTGTTTGGCAAAAGGTAAGGACCAACTTGCATGACGGTGGACAGGTGCAGGAAAGTGGAATGCTTAAAAAGGAGGCACGATTGTAGTTGCTTAATATTTCAGCAAATGAAAGCTGAATGTGCTATGGGCCAATGCAAGGCAAATACCCCCTCGTGTGCGGCCTTGGTCCCCCCGCTACACTGAGTCGGATGGAAATTTGGCTGAATCAACTGCTCCAATGGCTGGCATTGCCACAACACGGCCTGAGCACCGTGTTTGTGGTGTCCTTCATCTCCGCCACCTTGCTGCCCATGGGCTCCGAGCCGGCAGTCTTTGGCCTGGTCAAAATCAACCCGGAGCTGTTTTGGTCGGCCATTGGAGTGGCCACCGTGGGCAATACCCTGGGCGGCATGCTCAGTTGGTGGATGGGTTGGGGCACGCACAAGGCGGTTGACCGCTGGCGACAATCCAGCACGGACAGGCGAGCCTTGAAATGGCTCGAAAAACTCGGCCCAAAAGCCTGCCTGTTGTCTTGGCTGCCGGTTGTGGGCGACCCGATCTGCGCTGTGGCTGGTTGGCTCAAATTGCCGTTTTGGCCCTGTACCCTGTACATGGCCATTGGAAAATTTGGCCGGTACTTGGTCATGACAGGGGCGCTGCTGTGGTTGTTTCCATCTCCATGAACATGACCAAAACACTTTTGACAGGCCTCATGCTGGTACTGACGGCAGCTGGGGTTGGGATCGCCTTGTCCTGGGCGCCTGATCGACCTGTGGACACCTTAAAAACACGTTGGGCCACTGCACCTTCCCGATTTATGGACCTGCAGGGCATGCAGGTCCATTTTCGTGACGAAGGCCCCCGCGATGATCCGAATCCCATCGTGCTGATCCACGGCACTTCGGCAAGTCTGCACACTTGGGACGGCTGGACGTCAGCCTTGCAAAGCGAACGGCGCGTGATCCGGATGGATCTGCCCGGATTTGGTCTGACCGGACCCGCACCGGATGGCGACTACCGGGTAGAGCGCTATGCCGACTTCATAGTTGCCCTGATGGATCAACTGGGCGTTCGCCAAGCCGTATTGGCTGGCAACTCATTGGGGGGCGGGGTAGCTTGGCGTACCGGCGTGCAGCACCCCGCACGGGTGAGCCGACTGGTGCTTGTGGACGCAAGCGGCTACCCGCTGCAATCCACCTCGGTGCCGCTGGGTTTTCGTCTGGCTCAGATCACCTGGCTCAAACCTGTGATGAGCCGACTCTTGCCCAGGCAAATGATCGAGGCCAGCGTGCGCAATGTGTACGCCAACCCGGACAAGGTCACAACCGAACTGGTGGACCGCTATTACGAACTGACACTGCGGTCTGGCAATCGGGAGAGCTTGACGCAACGCATACGACTGCGCGAGACCGATGCAAAAGATAGGGATCTGATCAAAACCGTGCGGCAGCCCACCTTGATCTTATGGGGTGCGCAAGACCGACTGATCACCGAAGCTTCAGGTCAGCTGTTCCACCAGGACATTGCAGGCAGCCAATATGTGGTGCTGGAAGGTCTGGGTCATGTGCCGCAAGAAGAAGATCCAGAGCGAAGCGTGGGCGTGGTCAAACAGTTTTTGGTGTCCGGGCGCTGACCGGGGACGGTCACAAAAAAACCGCTCGTAGGGAGCGGTTTTTTCTTGAAGCCAGGGGAAGTCAGGAGCTGAACAAAAAGTTCATCACGTCGCCGTCTTTCACGACATAGTCCTTGCCTTCGGCGCGCATCTTGCCCGCGTCTTTGGCGCCCTGCTCGCCCTTGAAGGCAATAAAGTCATCAAACGCAATGGTCTGGGCGCGGATATAGCCTTTTTCAAAGTCGGTGTGGATCACGCCAGCCGCTTGCGGGCCCGTGTCGCCCACATGGATGGTCCAGGCACGCACCTCTTTGACGCCGGCGGTGAAGTAAGTTTGCAAGCCCAGCAACTTGTAGGCCGAGCGGATGAGACGGTTCAGGCCGGGCTCTTCCTGGCCGAGTTCTTCCAGAAACATCTGGCGGTCTTCGTCGCTCATCTCGCTCATTTCGGCTTCGAGTTTGGCGCAAATGGCCACCACGGGGGCGTTTTGAGCGCTTGCGTAGGCCATCAGGCGGTCCAAAAGGGGGTTGTTTTCAAACCCGTCTTCCGCCACGTTGGCCACAAACATGGCGGGCTTGGCGGTGATGAGGAAAAACTGCTTGAGAAGCGGCGCCTCTTCCTTGCTGAAATCGATGGTGCGCACGGGCTTAGTGTCGTTGAGCGCGGCCTGGCACTTTTCCAATATCGCCACCAGCTTGATCGACTCTTTGTCCCCCGAGCGGGCGGTCTTGGTGACCCGATGCAGGGCTTTTTCGACAGCAGACAAGTCGGCCAGGCACAGCTCGGTCTGGATGACCTCGATGTCCGAAATCGGATCGACCTTGCCCGCGACGTGGATCACGTTGTCGTCTTCAAAGCAGCGCACCACGTTGATGGTGGCGTCGGTTTCTCGGATGTGGGCCAAAAACTTGTTGCCCAGGCCTTCGCCCGTGCTGGCACCGGCCACCAGGCCAGCGATGTCGACAAACTCCACGATCGCGGGCACCACGCGTTCGGGCGTGATGATGTCCGACAGCTGCTTGAGGCGTGCATCTGGTACTTCGACCACGCCCACATTGGGCTCGATGGTGCAAAAGGGGTAGTTTTCAGCGGCAATGCCAGCTTTGGTCAGGGCGTTGAAAAGGGTGGATTTGCCAACGTTGGGCAAACCCACGATGCCGCATTTGAGACTCATGAAAGGCTTTCGGTGATTCGGGAAACAACCGTCGATTTTAACGGGTCGTGCTGCGCTAGAACAGCCACAACAAGGCGCGGCACCAGATACCCAAGCCATCCGGCATGGCAAAGGCCTGCTGAAAGGGCCGAGATGCGCCGCATCCTACAATGCACGCATGGCTTTACCCCCTGATATTTGCATCCGTGGCGCTGGCATTGTGGGCCGCAGCTTGGCCCTTCTGCTGGCCCGAGAGCGGCTCAACGTCGCTCTGGTCGACGCACCCGTCCCAACGAAGAACCCTGATGTGCGGGCTTACGCCCTGAACGGTGCGGCCAGGGCCTTGCTGCAAGACCTGCGCTGCTGGCCCGACAGTCCTGCGGTCACGCCCGTGCAACAGATGCAGGTGTGGGGCGACCACGGCGGCCAGCTGAATTTTGGGGCACTGGAAAACGGCGTGGGAGAACTCAACTGGATGGTGGACGTGCCGGTGCTGGAAGATCGCTTGGCCCAAGCCGTCAAGTTTCAACCCCATATTGAAGTGGTGCAGGCCCCGTTGGCAGCGCCACTCACTGTGGTGTGCGAAGGTCGCGCCAGCCAGACCCGCGCCGAGCTGGGCGTGAACTTTGACATCAACCACTACGACCAGCATGCTGTGGCCGCGCGGCTGACTTGCGATCACCCCCATGGGGGCATTGCGCGCCAGTGGTTTGGCTGGAGCCAGGTGCCCGGCCTGTCGCAAGCGCAAGCAGAAATTCTGGCTTTGCTGCCTTTGGGGGGTGAAGGTGGGCGAGAGGTGGCGCTGGTCTGGTCGGTGCACCCGCTGCGTGCGCAAGAACTGATGGCACTGCCCGCCGAGGCCTTCGCCACGCAACTGGAGCAGGCCTGTGCGCAGGCTCTCGGCACCATGCGCCTGTCCTCAGAGCGCGCCTTGTGGCCGCTGCAGTTGGCCCGTGCCGAACGCTGGATTGGCGCCCTGCCCGGCGCAGCCAAGCAAAGTTTTGCCTTGGCCGGCGATGCCGCCCACGCTCTGCACCCCTTGGCAGGCCAGGGCCTGAATGTCGGACTCGCTGATGTGGCCGAACTGGTGCGCGTCATCCGTGCCAAGGAATTCTGGCGCCCCTTACACGACATGAAACTGCTGCGCCGCTACGAACGCGCTCGCCAGGCTGAGGTGCAAGCCATGGGCCTGGTGACCGATGGCTTGCAGCGCCTGTTTGCGCAACCCGGTCCGATCTGGCAAAACCTGCGTAACTGGGGCATGCGTGGCTTTGACCGCAGCGGCCCACTGAAACACTGGATGACACAACAGGCCATGGGCAAATCTGCACCTGGTTCAAACTGAATCCACAAAACCTCTCCCTCTTTGAATCTGAAAGAAATCCGATGAAGTTTGTCCGATTGATGCTGGCATCGCTCCTGGCACTGGCCTCTCTTTTCACAAGCCCTGTTTTTGCGCAAGAAGCGACCATCCGCAAAAACCTGAGCGAGCGATTGACCAATTTGCCCAAGATCGATGAAGTCAGCAAAACCCCCATGAACGGCTTGTACGAAGTTCGCATGGGCAACGAGGTGATGTACAGCGATGCCGAGGGCAACTTTTTGATCCAGGGGGCGCTGATCGACGTGAGGCAAAAGCGCAACCTGACCGAAGAGCGCATGGAAAAACTCTCAGCCATCCCCTTTGACCAGTTGCCTCTGAAAACCGCCTTCACCCAGGTGCGCGGCAACGGCAAGCGCAAGTTGGCCGTGTTTGCCGATCCCAATTGCGGCTACTGCAAGCGCTTTGAAAAAGACCTGCAAAAGCTGGACAACGTGACCATTTATCACTTTCTGTACCCCATCCTGGGTGATGACTCCAAAATCAAATCCAAGAACATCTGGTGCGCCAAAGACAAGGCCAAGGCCTGGAACGACTGGATGATCAACGGCACCCCACCTGCCACCGCCAATTGCGATGCTTCGGCCGTCGACACCATTGTGGAATTTGGCAAGAAACAACGCATCACCGGAACGCCCATGCTCTTGTTCACCGATGGCACGCGCGTGCCTGGTGCAGTGCCGATGGCCCAAGTCGAAAAAATGCTGGCTGACATCAAATGATCGCACCCCAAACCGAAGACCCGACCTGGCGATTGATTCGCCACCTGGGCTACGCTGGGCTGATCCCGTTTGTATTTTTGGCCCTGTGTCTGTGGGTAGTGGGCCCTGACCTGCACCCTTATGTGGCGCTGTCCATGCAAGGCTATGGCGCCGTCATCGTGTCCTTTCTGGGTGGCATTCATTGGGGCGTGGGTTTTCGCAACGCGTTGATCTCACCCAACGCCCCCTCGATCCATTTCACTTGGGGCGTGGTCCCCTCGCTGCTGGCCTGGGTGGGCGTGATGATGCCTGCGTTTGCCGGTTTGCCCTTGCTGGGGTTTGTGTTGATTGGTTGCTATGTGATGGACCGCCGAACCTGGCCTGCTGCGGGCCTGGCCCCCTGGCTGCCCATGCGCTTGCAACTGACCCTTGTGGCGTCGATGAGTTGCTTTCTGGCCGCTGGCGCCACCTGACCCAATCCCTCCATTCAAAACCACGGCGCATGAACCCCATCCATTACACCGTTGAAGCCGCTGACCTGCATGCGCACCTGTTTCGAGTCACCCTGACGATTGCCGAGCCACTGCCCCTCCAAACCGTGTCTTTGCCGGTGTGGATTCCGGGCAGCTACCTGGTGCGCGAGTTTTCCAAAAACCTGCAACAGCTGCAAGCCAAACAGGGGCGGCGCAGCGCCAGCATCATCCAACGAGACAAATGCACCTGGGACATCGCTTGCAAAGAAGGCCTGCCTCTAGTTCTGAGCTATGAGGTCTATGCGTTTGACAACTCGGTGCGCACCGCCTGGCTGGACAGCCAGCGGGGATTTTTCAATGGCACCAGCCTCTGCCTGCGCGTGCACGGCCAAGAAGAACAGCCGCACCGGTTGCAGTTGCAAGCTGTCAAAAACCAGCCCAACTGGCAAGCAGCCACGGGCCTTGCCCCAGTCAAGACCGACAGGCGCGGTTTTGGCCTGTACCAGGCCAGCAACTACGACGAGCTGGCGGACTGCCCGGTGGAGATGGGTGCATTTTGGCGCGGCAGCTTCACAGCCTGCGGCATCCCACACCACTTTGTGGTGAGCGGTGCCCTGCCCTCGTTCGACGGCGCACGCCTGCTGGCCGACACGCAAAAGATCTGCGAAGCCGCCATCCGCTTCTGGCACGGCCAGGGCAAGATGGCGGGCCACAAAGCGCCTCATCAAAGTTATCTGTTCATGCTGAACGCTGTGCACGATGGCTATGGCGGGCTGGAGCACCGCAACAGCACCGCCCTGATTTGCAACCGCGCCGACCTGCCGCGCCAAACCAGCCCACGCACGAACGAGGGGTACACCACGCTGCTGGGCCTGATCAGCCATGAGTACTTTCACACCTGGAACGTCAAGCAACTGCGCCCCGATGCATTTGCCCGCTACAACTACACGCAAGAGAACTACACCACACTGCTGTGGTTCTTTGAAGGCTTCACCAGCTATTTCGACGACATCCTGCTGCGCCATGCCGGGCTGATCGACAACGCCACTTACATCAAGCTGCTGGGTAAAACCATCACCCAGGTGCAGCAAACACCCGGTCGCCATGTGCAGAGCGTGGCGCAGGCCAGTTTTGACGCCTGGGTGAAGTACTACCGCCAAGACGAAAACACGCCCAATGCCACGGTGAGTTACTACACCAAGGGGGCCCTGGTCGCCTTGTGCCTGGACTTGTCTTTGCGCCAAGAAGGCCACACGCTGCAAGCGGTGATGCGGGGTCTCTGGAAACGTTGCCAAGCGGGACCGATGCGCGAACAAGACCTGCTGGACGAGTTGCAAGCCATGTCAGGCCGCAGCTGGCAAAAAGAAATCCAGGCCTGGGTGCACAGCACCCAAGAGTTGCCGCTGCGCGATGTGCTGACGCGCCAAGGCATTGAAGTCCACGCCGATATAGCCAGCATGGCGCAACGCCTGGGTCTGCGCGTCAGCGAGACAAGTGGCAGTGTGCAAATCAAAGCCGTGTTGCGCAGCAGCGCCGCTGAAGCAGCGGGCCTGGCCGCAGGCGATGAATGGCTGGCTGTGGAAGTGGGCGCCAAAGCGCAAGGCGGCAGCTGGCGCCTTGGCAAGCTGGACGAGTTGCCCGCCCTGATGGGGCGCGAGCACAAAGGGGTGGCACTGGTGTCACGCGACAAACGCATGCTGCGCTTGCCACTGACCGTTCCTGCGCAAGCCAGCCACTGGCGATTGGCTGTGGCCGCTGACCGCAAAGCAGGCCAATGGCCTGCTGTTTGATTCACTTGCCCCGCAAATCCACCACGCGTTTGGCCTTGCCCTGGCTGCGCTCCACGCCGCCTTCGGGCTTGAGCTCAATCGCCACACTGGAGCCGATGTAAACCTTGATCTCGTGCTGCAGCATCTTCGCTGCCGCACGGGCCTCGATGCTGTCGGGTGACACGCCGGGCTTGGTTTCGATCAGCACCTTCAGGTCGTCCATCGGGCCATCACGCGTCAGCACGCACTGGTAGTGCGGCGCCAACTCGGAGCGTTTCAAAATCAACTCTTCAATCTGGCTGGGAAATACGTTGACACCCCGGATGATCATCATGTCGTCACTGCGGCCCGTGATTTTTTCCATGCGGCGCATGCTGCGGGCCGTGCCTGGCAACAGGCGTGTCAAGTCGCGGGTGCGGTAACGGATGATGGGCAGCGCCTCCTTGGTGAGACTGGTGAACACCAGCTCGCCCATTTCACCATCGGCCACGGGCTCACCCGTTTCTGGGTGAATGATCTCGGGATAAAAATGGTCTTCCCAGATGGTCGGGCCGTCTTTGGTCTCGATGCATTCACTGGCCACCCCGGGGCCCATGACCTCGGACAGACCATAGATGTCGACCGCGTCAATGGCCATGCGCTTTTCAATGGCTTGGCGCATGTCGTTGGTCCAGGGTTCAGCGCCGAAGATGCCGATGCGCAGCGAACTGGTTTTCGGGTCAATGCCCTGGCGCTCGAACTCATCGGCAATCGCCAGCATGTAGCTGGGTGTGACCATGATGATGTTGGACTTGAAATCCTGAATCAGTTGCACCTGACGCTCGGTCTGGCCGCCGCCAAAAGGCACCACGGTGAGGCCGAGTTTTTCTGCGCCATAGTGCGCGCCCATACCGCCTGTGAACAGACCGTAGCCGTAGCTGATGTGCACCATGTCGCCCGGCCTGGCACCCCCAGCGCGGATGCTGCGGGCCACCACGTTGGCCCAGGTATCGATGTCCTTGAGCGTGTAGCCCACCACAGTAGGTTTGCCGGTGGTGCCGCTGGATGCATGAATGCGGGCACAACTTTCACGCGGCACGGCGAACATGCCAAACGGGTAGCTGTCGCGCAAATCCGATTTGGTGGTGAAAGGGAATTTGGCAATGTCGGCCAGCGTTTTGCAATCGTCGGGGTGCACACCGGCGGCATCGAACTTGGCGCGGTACACCGGCGAATTGGCATAGGCATGCTGAAGGGTTTGCTGCAAGCGCTTGAGCTGCAAACTGCGCAGTTCGTCGATGCTGGCCTTTTCAATCGGCTCCAGGGGGAATGCTTTTTGACTCATGACAACTCCTTTTACTTTTTATTCAATTGGGGACAAGGCTGAAGATCTGTCCCCAAAGTTATTTAGGACGGCAGCACGGAGCCCGTGATCTGGGCACTTTTCCCGCGGAACATGGCAATCACTTCGCCATGTTGGTTGCTGACCTTCATGTCGTAAATGCCATGGCGACCAATCAAGGTCTGCTCCAGACCTTCGCAGGTCAAGACATCGCCGAGCTTGCCGGGCTTGAGAAATTCAATGCTGCAGCCCGCAGCCACCGCATTCTTGTTGTAACTGTTGCAGGCAAAGGCAAACGTGGAATCGGCCAGCGTGAAGATGAAACCCCCGTGGCAGATTTGGTGACCGTTCAAGTGCAGCGCCTTCACGGTCATGCGCATCAAGGCACGGCCAGGCTCGCAAGCCAGCAGCTCCATGCCCATGGTGTCTTTCGAGGCCACATCCACCGCAAACATGGTTTCACCCACCAAGCGGGCCAAGGTTTGGGGATCACTCATCATTCGCCTTTGAATTGTGCGGGGCGTTTTTCGAGAAAGGCCTGAACGCCTTCGAAATAGTCATGCGTTCTGCCCAAAGCTGACTGGGTGTCTCGTTCAGCGTCCAGGTGCTCAGACAAGCTGCGTGTGGTGGCCGCTTGCATCAAGGCCCGCGTCGCCACCAAAGCCTTGGTGGGCATTTTCGACAGGCGCTCACCGAGTGCGAGCGCGCTGGCCAGGGGGTCCTCGTTGACATCCCAAATCATGCCCCAATCCTTGGCTTGTTGCGCCGACAGCTTGTCGCCTGTCATGGCCAACGCCAAGGCGCGGGCCAAACCCAGGCGCTCGACCAAAAGCCAACTGCCACCCGCATCCGGAATCAAGCCGATTTTGGCAAAGGCCTGAATGAAGTTCGCCCCAGGCGCAGCGATCGCGATGTCGCACGCCATGACCAGGGAGGCCCCTGCACCTGCAGCCACGCCATTGACCGCTGCGATGGTCGGCATGCGCAGAGACTGCAAGCGTCTGGTGCTGGGGTTGAATGCCTGATCAATGATGGGACCCGGATCGGCACGTTCAACGCGGTCCGGGCCTGGGGTGAAATCGAAATCCGACAAGTCGGCTCCGGCACAAAAGCCTCGACCGGCTCCGGTGATGACCGCAGCGCGGACATCCACATTGGCCTCGGCCAGGTCCAGTGCGGCCCAGAGGGCATGGTGCATTTCGCGGGTGAAACTGTTGAGCGCTTGCGGGCGGTTAAGCGTGATCAGTGCCACGGCACCTCGCACTTCGTACAACACCGATGCGGTGGATTCGGTCATGGCTTGTCTCCTGAATCCAAGAATGTACCATTACCCGACCGCACGGTTGGTTAATGTTTTCCCTCATACAAGTGCCTGACTTGACAGCCTGAGGCCAGCAGCCGTGGTTATAGTGAAGGTACAAGTTCACAGCTTTTTGGAGAAACATTTGAGCTACGAAAACATTGAAGTCCGCACCGAAGGCGGAAAAGTCGGCATCGTCACCCTGAACCGCCCAAAGGCGCTGAACGCCCTGAACGGCCAACTCATGGACGAGTTGGGCACGGCTTTGAAGGCGTTTGACGCCGACGAAGCCATTGGCTGCATCGTGATCACGGGCAGCGAAAAAGCCTTTGCCGCTGGCGCCGACATCTCGGCCATGGCCAAGTTCAACTTCAACGAGGTCTATAAAAACGACTTCATCACCCGCAACTGGGAAACCATCCGATCGATCCGCAAACCCGTGATCGCTGCCGTGAGTGGTTTTGCATTGGGCGGTGGCTGCGAACTGGCCATGATGTGCGACTTCATCATCGCCGCTGACAACGCCAAATTTGGCCAACCTGAAATCAAGATCGGCATCATCCCCGGCGCCGGCGGGACACAGCGCCTGCCTCGCGCCCTGGGCAAATCCAAGGCCATGGACTTGGTGCTCACCGGCAGGATGATGGATGCGATCGAAGCCGAACGTGCCGGCTTGGTCAGCCGCGTGGTACCGCTGGACAAAATGATGGACGAAGCCTTGGGCGCAGCCCTCATGATCTGCGGCTACGGCCAGTTGTCGGTGATGGCGGCCAAAGAAAGCGTGAACCGCGCTTTTGAAAGCGGCCTGTCAGATGGGGTGATGTTCGAGCGCCGCTTGTTTCATGGCCTGTTTGCCACCGCGGACCAGAAAGAAGGCATGGACGCCTTTTTGAACAAGCGGGCGCCCAATTTTGTGAACGCTTAACCACGCTCGACGGGCATCACCAACAAAAAGCCCACAGTCGTGAAACTGTGGGCTTTTGATTTGGTGGTGATAGGTGGATTTGAACCACCGACATCAGCATTATGAATGCTGCGCTCTAACCAACTGAGCTATATCACCTGAAAAACGCTGACCCGAAACAAGCCGCTTGAGCTTGTATGACACGAGTCACCAAGCCAAAAATTATACACAAAATAAAATGAAGCCCGCCCCAGTTGCAAGTAACAATCCACAGTTGATCATGCAAAAGTCCCAAAAAGAAAGCCCTGCATCGCAAGCCGCCCAAATCATCTGGGCGCATTGGCAATCGGGGCAAGCGCTCAAGCAATTGCCTGAAGAATGCAGGCCCTTGACCGTGCAGCAAGGCTACCAAGCGCAGGCGCAATTGCCCTGGGTGTCTGACCGCGACGTCGTGGGCTGGAAGATCGCAGCCACCAGCAGCAATGGCCAAGCCCACATCAACGTCAGCGGCCCTTTGGCTGGGCGCTTGTTGTCTGGCCAGGTTTTTAAGAGTGGCGCCACAGTGCCATCGGCTGGCAACCGCATGCGTGTGGCCGAACCCGAATTTGCTTTCACGATGGGGCAAGACCTGCCGCCCAGGCCCGCGCCCTACACCTTGCAGCAGGTGATGGCCGCCGTGGCCACACTGCACCCGGCCATCGAAATACCCGACTCCCGTCTGGTGCCATTCACCCAAGCCGGTGAAGCCCAGTTGCTGGCCGACAATGCTTGCGCCCATTACTTTGTGTTGGGACAGGCTGCGCCCGACTCTTGGCGCACGCTGGATTTGAGCACTTACGCCGTGCAAGCCCGGGTGGAGCGTGGCACACGCCTCGAATACACCCGCGAAGGCACGGGCGCGAATGTGCTGGGCGATCCACGCATCGCATTGACCTGGCTGGTCAACCAGCTGTCCAGCCTGGGCATCACCTTAGAAACAGGCCAAGTGGTAACCACGGGCACCTGCATGGTGCCGCTTGAGCTCGAGCCTGGCGACACCGCCACTGCAGATTACGGTCCTCTGGGCCGTGTCCGCATGACTTTTTCGGCTTGAACCACCCAAAAAACCAACAGCGGCAATGTCACAGACAGCGACACACTGAAAGAAAGTGGCGGCCCTGGTGGCAACAGCACCTGCAAGCAGGTCATGGCATCAAGCCGCGTGGCGGGCCGTTCTCTGGCTCCAGAACAAGACCATGCCACTGAGGCTGGCCATCACCATCAGGCCGATAAAACCGGCGCGGTAAGTACCAAACAAACCCGACAGTGCGCCGAACATGGGCGGCCCCACCACCACCCCCAAGAACGTGAAGGCCAAGGTGCCGCCCGTGGCCAGGCTGGCTGTGCCTGGCGGTGCGCGACGCGCCACCTCGGCCAGGTACACCCCATTCCAGCCAATGGCTGAAGCGCCAAAGGCCACCAAAATGAGCACGACCATGGCTTGAGGGGTGTCTACCGTCAAAAATGCCGAGGCCAATGCCCCCAAGGCCATCATGCTGGCCAATAACAACAGCATGCGTTGCGCACCCATCCAGCGATCGGCGACATAACCCCAGGCGATGCGCCCGCCAATGCCCCCGATTTGCGTGACCGACAAGGCCAGTCCTGCGGCCACTAAACCATAGGACAAGTCATCATGCAAAAAGGTGACCAGGTAGGTGGTCAAAGACAGTTGAACCATGGAAAACATGAACGAACACGAAGCCATGGTGAGCAAGGCCCGATGCGCCAACACCAGGCGAATGGGCTGGATCAGGCTGCGCCAGTGCACCGGGGCATCGGACTGGCGGTCACTGTCCAGATCAGCGCGCAAGCCTTGCGACACCCAGGCGCACAAGACGCACACCAAAGCCACTGCCGCCAGACTGGCCTGCCAGTTCACGATCAACAACAAAGGCGGCACCAGCGCACCGGCCAACATGCTGCCCAAAGGCACGCCTGTTTGTTTCAGAGAAAAAACCAGCGACATCTGGTGCTTTGGCGTGGTTCGTGCCAGCAAATGCGAACTGGCCGGGGTGATCGGGCCATAGCCGAGCCCGATCAGTACCGCGCCAAGCACCATCGCAGGGAACCAGGGCACCGCGCACAGGAGCAAGCCCAAAGCACACAACAGCAAGCCCCACTGGCTGACACGGATGGCACCCAAACGGGCCACCGTGGCACCGCCCATCAAAGTGGAGACCATGGCGCCGGCATAAGTCACCGAGACATACAGACCCACCAGTGCGGGTGAGACCTGCATGGCCTCGGCCACCACGGGGGCCATCACGGGCAATGTGAGCAAAGCCATGGCCACCATGGCCTGGATCACCAGGGTCAACAGCAAAGGCCACCAATTTTTCAAACGGTCATCCCCCGCATGGGCAAGACAGCCGCTTCAGGGCCCCAGCATGAATGAACTGGCTCAATTGGCTTTCACGCCCGCTTTGACCAGAAGACCCCCCAAGGTGTCGATTTCGTTTTTCAGGTGGGCGCGCAAAGCTTCGGGCCGTGCCAGATCGGCACTCACGGCTGAGATGCCCATGGCCTCCAGGCGCTGGCGCACTTCCACATCGGTCACCGACTTTTGTAAAGCCGAGGTCAACTGCTCGAGCACTGGCTTGGGCGTGCCTTTGGGGGCATACAAACCAAAAGAGATGTTGATGTCAAAGCCCTCTACACCCGCCTCTGAAATGGCAGGTACTTCGGGCAACTGCGGCAAACGGGTCTTGCCTGCTGAGGCGTAGGCCTTGATCTTGCCGGTCTTGACCGATGGCACCGTGCCGGATGTCTGGTCGCACAAAATGTCCACCTGGCCACCCATCAAATCGGTCAGGGCAGGCCCTGTGCCTTTGTAAGGAATTTCATTGAGCTTGACGTTCAAGGCGTTCATCATCATGAGCCCGCACAGGTGCGAAGCCGACCCCACGCCCGCGTGTGCCAGGCTCACTTTGGCGGCATTGGCCTTGACGTAAGCGACGAATTCTCCGAGATTTTTTGCAGGAAACTCGTTGCGCGCCACGATCACCATCGGGCCACTGGTGGCACGGCCAATCGGCTCAAAATCGTCCACCGGGTTGTAGGGCAGGCTTTTGTACATGGCCACGTTGGTCGCGTGGCTGACATGGATCATCAGCAAGGTGTAGCCATCGGGCTTGGAACGGGCCACCTTGGCAGTGCCAATTGATCCCGAGGCGCCCGAAGTGTTGTCCACCACGATCTGTTGACCCAGGTGCTTTTGCATGGCCCCGGCAAAGACACGGGTGATGGTGTCGCCCGGACCGCCTGCCGCATAGGGCATGACCATGGTGATGGCGCGGTTGGGAAAATCCTGAGCCCAGGCTTGAAATGTCATGGCGGCCAGCCACAACGCCAAGCCTGTGCGAATGAAACGATGGCCCATGAATGTCTCCTTGTTAATTGACCAGTGTGGGGGATTCAGCCAATAAACGCTGGCGAATCTGCAGAGGGCTCAGCACCTGCAAGGGCTCTGCACCGCCCCCTGGAATACCCACCTGCGTGGCGTTCAGCAGCATGGACACCATCACATAAGTGCCCGACAAGACCGTGAGGTCGACCACGGCCTGTTCGCCCATTTGGCTCACAGTCTTTTGCCACAGGTCGTCGGGCACCCGGTGGTTCAGCGACAAGTGAATGCAAAAGTCATACACCAAGCACTCATCATCTTGCATGCTGGCGGGGCGTTGGCATTGCTGCAAATCGCGCATCACCGCATCGGACAAGCCGGCCTTGCGGGCAATCGGCTCATGCGCCCACCACTCGTACTGCGCGTTGGAGATACGGGCCTGGATGAGGATGGCGAACTCGTTCAGCCGCTTGTTGACCGAGGTCTTGAAGCGCAGATAGTCCAAAAAATCAAACGCACGGCGCGCCATATCGGGGCTGCGCAACAAGGCGTTGTAAGGGCCCCCCAGTGCCGCACTCGATACCTTGAGGATGTCGTCGGCCAAAGGCCGGACCTTGGCGGGCAAGGCTTCGTAAGTGATTTGCGCAAATCTCTCGGTCATGGTGTTTTCGGCCTTTAAGGTGGTTCGGTCAAAAGAAGAGGGGCCCGTCAGGCATCACCTACGGTACCAGCGCATCGACAGCCCCAGGGCCAGCAGCACCAGAATGGCTGCAGCGGCCGCGAGCAAGGCGGTGATTTCGGTATCTCGCCGCTCCAGCGTGAATTTGGATGAAAGGTGTTGGTAAATCGAGGCCAGGTCTGTGGCGTTGGTGGCTCTGAAAAATTCGGCCCCGGTGGTCTCGGCCACTTTTTGCAAAGCCTCTTCGTCCACCCGGGCATAAAACGAAAAACCCTCCAGGCCTGGAATGAAGCCATTGGGTGTACCAAATGCCACGGTGTACACACGCACCCCTTTGGAAGCTGCCCACTTGGCCACCTCGACCGGGTCGGGCCCCGTGGTGCGTCGCCCATCTGACAACAAAATCACCGCGCCTGCCGTGTAAGACCCGACGGGTGCAGGCTTGGCCACTTCAGATGCCTCGGGTGCAGAACGCTGGTCAAGCGAGCGCCCTGCAGCAGCACCACCCTGAGGGCTCAAAATGCCCGATTTGAATTCAGCGCCATACAGCATCGTCTCCAGATCAATCGCCGACTCCGGCAGCAAGGTGTTCAGGGCCACCAGCAAGCCGCTGCCCGTGGCTGTGCCGCGTTGCAATTGAAAACTGTCAATGGCGGCCAGCAGGACGTCTTTCTGATCGGTCACGCCTTGGACCAATTGTGCGTTGCCCGCAAAAGACACCACAGCCACACGCACATGGGTGGGCAATTCCTGCAAAAAAGACTTGGCAGCTTGCTGTGCAGCCACGATGCGGCTAGGCGGCACATCTTCGGCCAGCATGCTGCGTGACACATCCATGGCCAGCACCAGGGTCAGGTAGTCGGCAGGCAAGGTGACACGGGCGCTGGGACGGGCTGCGCCCAGCAGCACCAATGAAAAAGCACACAGCAGCAAAGCAGGCGGGATGTGTCTGCGAATCCGATGCCCCGGCCCCAAGGCAGGACGGATCAAGTCCAGGCTGGGGTAGTGCACTGCGAGAGTGCGTTTACGGCGCAAAGCCCAGATGTACCCCACCACCAACAGGGGTATCAGCAGCAATAGCCAAAGCACCTCGGGCCAGATAAAGTGCATGTTGTGTGGTGGTTTAAAAGACGACTTGCCACTGTATCACCGAAGGCCCTGACAACGATGAAACGCGCCGCACTCTACAGCCGTCGACCGACTGCACATGGAGAAAAAGACACGCCGGGCATGCACGCGACTGTGCATGCCAAGACACCTGCTTCTGCGGTGGCCACTGGCCATCAAGCCACAGCTTCAAATGCCTCGGGCGGTGGCCATACCAAGCTATTTCAGCGCTGGCCGCTTTGGACTGCTTTGCTGTTGTGCGCCCTGCTCACGGCCGCACTCACCTGGGCACTCACCCGCCATTTGAATGCACCCAAACCACTGACACAGGCTGACATCAATGCGGCTGTTTTGCACACACTGAACACCCAAGACCTGCCATCGAGAGCGGCCCGTGCAGCGCAACTGATCGGCCCTTCCGTGGTGCGCGTGCGAACCCAGGACGAAGACAAGAAGAACCCCCAAGGCGAGATGCAAGACAGTGGTGTGGGCTCGGGCGTGGTCATCTCAGACGACGGTGTCATCTTGACCAACCTGCATGTCGTGCAAGGCGCCAAACGCATCCGGGTGACTTTTGCCGATGGCCTGGAATCCGATGCGCAGGTGGTCGCCGTACAACCCGAAAACGACCTGGCTGTGATCAAGGCAAGCCGCCTGCCGGATGACCTGCAACCCGCCACGCTGGGCAGCAGCCAAAGCTTGCAGCCAGGCGATGAGGTGGTGGCCGTTGGGTTTCCGTTTGGCATTGGGCCCTCTGTCTCGGCTGGTGTTGTCTCAGGCCTGAACCGGCAATTCGGTGCGGAAGGCAAAAGCATCATGCGCGGCCTCATCCAGGCCGATGCAGCCGCCAACCCCGGCAACTCGGGTGGGCCCCTCATCAACATGGCTGGCGAAGTGGTCGGCATCGTCACCGCCATCTTGAACCCCACCTCGGCCCGCACCTTCATCGGCATCGTGTTTGCCGCCACCATTGAAAGTGCCAGCCAGGGCATGGGCATCTCACCATTTTGATTTTTTCCTGACCATTCGATATAGAAAGGCCTTGTGCATGAACCCCTCTGATTTGGCATGGAACCAGGGCGCGGCGCCCCAAAACTCAAGCGTGAATGCAGCATTGATGGAACGTGTGCTGTACGAAGTTAAGCGCGTGGTGGTCGGGCAAGACGCCTTTCTGGAGCGCATTTTGGTGGCCATCCTGGCGCAAGGCCACCTGCTGATCGAGGGGGTTCCGGGGCTGGCCAAAACCCTCACAGTGAACACACTCTCGCAAGCCGTTCGCGGCAGCTTTAAGCGCATTCAGTTCACCCCCGACCTGCTGCCTGCCGACCTGATTGGCACGCGCATGTACAACCAGAAAAACAGCGAATTCAGCACCGTGCTGGGGCCGGTATTTGCCAACTTGCTGCTGGCCGACGAGATCAACCGCGCACCGGCCAAAGTGCAAAGCGCCTTGCTTGAGGTCATGCAGGAACGGCAAGTGACGATTGCGGGCGAAACCCACGCCGTGCCCCGGCCTTTTTTGGTGATGGCCACCCAAAACCCAATTGAAACAGAAGGCACCTACCCATTGCCCGAAGCCCAGGTGGACCGCTTCATGATGAAGGTGTTGGTGGGTTACCCCACTGAAGAGGAAGAGTTCGTGATCGTGCAAAGGGTCACCGGCATACCGGCCACCGCCGCTGCTGTGGCAGACACGGCACAACTGATGGCGCTGCAAGCTCAATGTCGGCAGGGTTACGTCGATCCCGCCTTGGTGCAATACGCTGTCAAACTGGTCTCCGCCACGCGCGACCCGGTGCGCTGTGGCTTGCCCGAACTGGCCCCCTACCTGACCTTTGGCGCCAGCCCACGCGCCACCATCAGCCTGGTCGAAGGCGCAAGGGCATTGGCTTTCTTGCGCGGGCGGTCCTATGCGTTGCCGCAAGACATGATCGACCTGGCGCCCGATGTGTTGCGCCACCGCTTGGTGCTGTCTTATGAAGCCCTGTCAGACGGCATGACGGCCGATGCGCTGATCCTGAAAATTTTGCAGGCTGTGCCCGCACCCGACAAGCCATTGGACCGCCATGTTCAGCTTTCTGCGTAAGCCCAAAACCCCAACGGCATCGCTGCCCGCAGACGAGCCAAGCGTTGCGGCCAGCGCAGATCCGTCAGGCACCGGGGCCCCATTCGCACAGGCTAAAAAATGGCTGCAACGGCTTGAATGGACCGTCATTAAACGGCTCGATGGCCAGTTGCAAGGCGACTACCGCAGCCTTTTTCGTGGCGTGGGTCTGGTGCTGGCCGATCTGCGCGAATACCAGTCCCACGATGATGTGCGCCACATCGACTGGAACGTGACAGCGCGCATGCAAACGCCATATGTGCGCGAACACCAGGAAGACCGCGAAGTGGCCGCGTGGTTTGTCGTCGACTTGTCAGGCTCGGTCGACTTCGGCTCAGGTCCCACCACCAAACGGCAACTGGCCTGCGACACGGTTTTGGTGCTGTCCAAAATGCTGACCCAACATGGCAACCGTGTGGGTGTCATGCTCTTCACCGGCCAGGCCTATGCCCAAAGTGTCTTGCCCGCCCGCTCCGGCCGACGCCATCTTTTGCACGTAGCCCACCAATTGCTGCATGCTGGACAAAGCCCTTCGCCTGGCCCCCGGACCACGCTGCTGAGCCAATGGCTATCGCAAGCCCATTCGCTGGTCAGGCGGCGCTCTGTGGTCTTTGTGGTGTCTGACTTCATCAGTGCACCTGGCTGGGAAAAGAACCTGTCCATGCTGGCTCGCCGCCATGAAGTCGTAGCCGTTCGCCTGCACGACCCCCTGGAGTTGACCTGGCCCGACAGCGGCATGGTGTTGATGCAAGACGCCGAATCCGGCGAGCAATTGCTGGTGGATGGCAACGACACCGGATTTCGCAATCGCTTTGCGGCACTGGCTCAACAACGCGAGACAGCCCTGCGGGACAGCCTGGCCCATGCCGGCGTGGACTGCCTGGAGCTGCGCACCGACGAAGCGCTTGACCAGGCCCTGCTGCGATTTGCGCAACTGCGCAAACGCGCCAGCCAGTTAAACACTGGCGGCGGCCCCCAAGCCCATCGGGCAACCCAGGCCTTTGCCAGCGGCAGGAGCGTGCATGCCTGAATGGCATTCGATCCAGTTTGTCTGGCCGCGCCTGCTGTGGCTGCTGGTGTGCGTGCCCGTCTGCCTGGGCTTTTACATCGCCTGGCTGCGACAAGGCAGCAGGCGCACCTTGCATGTCACCCCACGTTTCACCCAGCGCGTCGGCGAAAAGCCCAGTTGGCGCTTCACACAACATGCCCCTGCGTTGCTGGTGTTGGTCGGTCTGGCGGGTTTGCTGGTGGCCTTGGCCCGGCCTCAGGCCATCCTGTTGCTGCCCAGCCGCATGGACACGCTGATGCTGGTCATCGACAGTTCGGGCAGCATGCGGGCCAGCGATGTGCAACCCAGTCGCATTGAAGCGGCCCAAGCTGCAGCCAAAAGTTTTGTACTGGGCCAACCCGGTCAGGTCAAGTTGGGGCTGGTCAGCATGGCGGGTGCAGCAGCGCTGGTACAGACGCCCACAGACCAGCGCGACCTGATGCTCCAGGCCATCGACAGCCTGAGCCTGCAGCCTGGCTCAGCCTTGGGCAGCGGCATGGTCATTGCGCTGGATGCCATGCTGCCTGGATCAGGGCTTGATGTGCGAGGCCTCATAGCCGGCGAAACTAGCCCAGACACTGGCACCCCTCTGGGGGGCGACCCCACCGCCAGCGCAGGTGCAACAGGGCCAGCAAAAACCCGCCCCGCCACATTGCCGAAAGTGCCTGCAGGCGCCAACACGGCGGCTGCCATCGTCTTGCTGAGCGACGGACAAAGCAACAGCGGCCCCGATGCCCTCAAAATGGCCCAGGTGGCCGCCGATCTGGGGGTTCGCGTTTACACCGTGGGCGTGGGCACCGTGCAAGGCACACTGCTGAAAGCCCAGGGCATGCAAATGCGCGTGAAACTGGATGAAGACACTTTGAAAAAGATCGCCGACATCACCCGTGGTGAATATTTCAGCGCCCACAACGCCCCTGAGCTGAAGAAGATTTACAACGCACTGAGCCAAAAAATCGTGCTGAAAAAACACCGAATGACCGAAGTCTCTGCCTTGTGCGCCATGCTGGGCATCTTATTGGTCAGTTGGGGCTGTGCACTGGCCTGGTGGCGCCAGGGCAGGATCATTTGACAAGCATCGCCAAGTCCCATCGCCGCATGCGCGCCACGGTTTAAAGTACGCGCATGAATTTGACAGGTGGATGGCATTGGCATTGGCGCGCATGGCGATCACAAGAGCGCTGGGCGCCAGCGTCTGCACAAATTGCAGATTGGCTGATGGCACAAAGCATGCCGCGGCAGCGATTGGTTCTGATTGGAGCCAGCGCGGGCTGGATGCTGCCCACACCGTGGCTGGCGCAATTCAGCGAAATCCACGCTTGGGACATCGACCCCTTGGCTGCGCCCCTGTTTCGCTGGCGACATGGGCAACATCTAAAACGTCACGGGACATCACTGCACCTGCACACGGGCGATGGCCTCGCGCAGTTAACAGACAGCGTGCGGGCCATGCCCGATGCCTTTTTCTGGTTTGACAATGTGCTGGGGCAATTGCGTTTTGTCCAAGAACCGCTGGATGCAGTCAACCGGCGTTTGCGCCAACTGCAACAACAGATGAAACCTGTGGCTTGGGGCAGCGTACACGACCGCATGTCTGGCCCCAGCCTGACCGACCTCCCGCTGCCCACGGCACAAAAGAGCCTTGCCGGTTTGGCCATGGAGACCCGCGAAGGACAAGACTGGTTACAGCGCATCGGTGCGATCAGCCCCTGGCTGGACCACCTGACCGAACAGGTATTGCCCCCAGGCACCCCGGTGCAATACACCGCATGGCCCTTCAAGCCAGGTTATGCGCACTGGCTAGAAATGGGCTGGTGCCCAGCCAGCGCTTGACATCTAGGATCTTGAAATTCGATGCGCCTGCAACGTGACGCAACAGAGGCCTGGACATCTCCGCCTGCGCCTCTTCGCTTGTGTCAGTCCCCAAGGTCCAAAGCCCAGTACTGTCCCACCAGATCATGGCCAAACGAATGGTGGCTTTCTTCTGACAACAGCACAAAACCAGCCTGCTGGTAAATGTGGCGAGCGGCATGAAGGATGTCGTTGGTCCACAAGCTGAGTTTTTGGTAACCCCGGTCCTTGGCAAAAGCGATGCATTCATCGGTCAGACGCCTTCCCAGGCCTGTGCCGCGTGCCTCGGGTTCCACGTAAAGCAAGCGCAACTTGGCCTCGACATCGGACACCTTGACCAGAAACACCGAGCCCACGACACGGCCTTCGCACTCAGCGATCCAAGCGCATTCTTTTTCAGCGTCAAAATTTTTCACAAACAGCGACGCAATCTCGGCCACCATCGCCTCGAACGTGCCGTCCCAGCCATATTCTTGGGCATACAGCAGGCCCTGGCGGTGCGTCACCCAGCCGATATCACCCACCCGCAAGGGGCGCAACACGACGCCTTGCTTCATGTCTGGCCGCCACCCTCGTAATGCTGGCCCAGAGCCAACAGCTGCGGCGTTTCAATGACCGCGTTCAGGCCATCAAAATCGAGCATCTGGTCTTGCCATGGGCGGGTGGTCTGGTGTGCGTGCAAACTGGCGTAGTAGCCCTGCAGGGTGTGCAAAACCGCACGCGCCGTGCCACCCGGAAAAATCACGATTTTGAATCCGCGCTCGCCCAACTCGGCTGCGCTTTGCACTGGCGTCTTGCCGCCTTCGACCATGTTGGCCAACAGTGGCACGCGCTTGGCAAACTGTGCGCAAGCACGGGTCATCTGCTCTTCCGAGCGCAGCGCCTCGATGAACAAGGCGTCGACACCGCATTCCAGGTACTGCTCGGCCCGCTCCATGGCAGCGTCCAGCCCCTCGACTGCCACCGCATCGGTGCGCGCCAGGATCAAGGTGTTCTTGTCTTGCCGCGCGTCGAGTGCAGCATGCAGCTTGCCGCACATTTCAGCCACCGACACCACGCCTTTACCATCCAGATGGCCACAGCGCTTAGGGAAAGTCTGGTCTTCGATCTGGATCATTGCCGCCCCGGCCCGCTCGAAGTCACGCACTGTGCGCTGGGTATTGAGTGCATTGCCAAAGCCGGTGTCAGCGTCAACGATCACGGGAATGTTCACCCGGTCCGTGATGTGGGCCAAGGTTTGCGCTACTTCGGTGGCTGTGGTCAGGCCAATGTCGGAGCGGCCCAGCCGCGTGTAGGCAATCGATGCGCCCGATAAATAAACGGCTTCAAAACCGGCCTGCTGCGCTACCAACGCGGTGAGCGCGTCGTAAACGCCCGGGGCCAGCAGGGGCTGGTTTTGTTGGAGACGTTGGGCCAGAGTTTGGCGTTGGCTCATAAGGCTGCATCCTTCAATAGTTGTTGCGCAGTCTGAGCTGCGATGTGCCCACCCGCGATGGCGCTGAGAAGACCATTGCCTGACAAATAGCCCCACACAGCCTGCCCCGAGACGCCCCGCGCTGCGCCTCCTGCTGCCAGTAAATTGGGCAAGGGTGTGCCGTCCTCACGCAGCACACGGGCTTGCGCATCAATGTCCAGCCCCCCCTGGGTGTGGAACAAGGCGCCTGTGACCTTGATGGCATGAAAGGGCGCTTGCAGTGCGCGTTTGAAAGAGCGGCCCGTGGCCTTATCGGTCATCGGCCGAATTGCGCTCAAGGTGGCTTGCAAGGTGCCCAGCGAACACCCGATCAGTTGCGCCAGTGCTGCAGCATCCGCAGCGTGTTGCACAGCGCCTGCGTTTTGCGCTGAGACAAAATCTGGGAAGTCTTGCGCAAAGGCCAACAAGGCATCGTCAAACACATTCCAGGCCACACCACCGGGCTGCGCCAGCACCTGCACCGCCGCCTCGGAGTAACCCCGGGTTTCATTGTGAAAGCGCTCGCCGTGGGCATTGATCTGAACGCCACCTTCCATCATCAGCGCCCACGAAATCAAAGCGCCTTGCGGTACAGCCCAAGAGCCATGGCCCTGATAAGCGCCCAAGTCGGCCAGACGCGCACCCAGCTGACGGCCCCAGGCGATGGCACTGCCATCGTTGCCCACATGACCTGCATAAGTGGCCTCTGCCATCTCGGGCAACAGCTCATTGACCATGGATTTTGCCCCGCCAAACCCGTTGCAAGCCAGCAGAACCACATCGCAACGTAGGCGTTCGACCTGGCCATCAGGCCTGACAAAACCCACCCCATGGATGCGCTGCTGCCTGTCGGCCCAAAGCTCGGTGACTTGAGATTGGGTGAGCACCACCACGCCTGCGGCATCGGCAGCCGCTTGCAGGCGGCTCATCAGACCAGCACCCGTTTTTTCAGGCACGGCATGCATTCGGTGAACGCTGTGACCGGGATACATGAAATTGTCCAGCACCTGCCAAGGCAGACCGTGATGATTCGCCAAGGCATCAAGCGCCGGACCAATGTGTTGGGCATAGGCCTGCACCAGGTGCGGCGCGGCCTGGCCATGGGCCTTGGCCTGGATGTCCGCGGCAAAGGCTTCCGCGCTGTCGGTGATGCCCTGAGACTGTTGCGCCTGCGTGCAGGGCGCTGGCACAAAGCCGGACGATAAGGCGGTCGAGCCTGCTGCAAACGCATCGCGTTCAAGAACCACACAATCCACGCCTAGCCTGTGCAGGGCCAGCGCGGCCGTGAGGCCACAAGCACCCGCACCCACGATCACCACCGGTGTCTTCTCCTCAGCTTGCAGCTCGGCAGCGGGGCAAACTTTGGGCAACTTCGCACTCATGGTTTCAGCCCAGCTGCTTCAGAAAATCAGCGCTGGTCATGACCTCTGCCACCGAGCCCATATCGGCCAGCGCCGCCTGGTGTGCGCTTTCACTGAAAGCAGCACAACCGTCCGACAAAACGATGACGTGGTAATCGCGCACATGCGCATCGCGCACCGTGCTGGCCACACCGCCGTTGGTCACAATGCCACACACCACCAGGGTGTCGATGCCCGATTTTTTCAGTACCCAGTCAAGCTGCGTGTTGAAAAAAGCCGAATAGGCTACTTTGAACACCGACACATCGACCAGCGGCGCCAACAGATCCACATTGGCCTGGCCCCAGCTTCCCGGTGCAAAGTCACCCTTGCGCAAAAAAGGGCGGCGCTCTTTCAGGTGCGCCGAAATCATGGGCTCGCCCTTTGCGTCAGGCCACAGTGTGAACAGGCTGGCTGTGACCAGTCCGCCGCGTCCTTTGATGGCCCGCGCCACAGGGGCCATGCGCTCAGGCAGCTTCACCGCCTCGGCGCTCAATGTGTTACCCCGGGCATAGGCGCCGTCAGAGGCCAAAAAGTCGTTTTGCAAGTCAACGATGACCATGCCCAGTTTGGCGTTTTTCAGCTTCATGTTGTGCGCTCCACAAGCAAGTTGCCCAGTTTGTCGACCCGACCTTCAAAGTCGGGCTCCAACCAAACCGTGGTGTCAGGCTGTTCCAAAATGGCAGGGCCTTGCACCAGCGTGCCCACGGGCAGACTCAGACGTTCATAACGCCGGGCTGTCCACCACTGGCCTTGGTGGTAAACCTGCTGCTCGCCCACCGGGGTGATGCGCCCCTCGCCTTGTGGGGCCAGCACCGCCAAATCAAACTTGGGACGACGCCCGATGCGGGCATAGCGCAGGTTCATGACACGAATCACCGGGCCCTTCAGTACGCGGCCAAAGGCGTGCTGGTAAGCGATTTCAAATGCAGCCAATACCCCCGCCGCATTTAAATGTTCACGCATCACCGGCACTTGCAAGGTATGGGTCTGCCCCATGTAGAGCATGTCAAAACTGATGGCTTCGTCCGTGCGCACAAAATGAACGCCTGCCGAATCCAGTCTCACCTGACAAGCTTCAGCCAGGCTGTCCACGCGCTCCAGCAAAGCAGGCCAGGCCACATCGGCCAAGGCCACGTTCAGGGTTTGAACCGCATCATGGCGCATGTCAGCCATCACGCAACCCAGCGCCGAAGTGACACCCGGGTAACGCGGCACGATCCCGGTGGTCACGCCCACCTCGCGCATCATGGCGCAGACATGCAAGCCACCACCGCCCCCAAAAGGCATGTAGGCAAACTGACGCGGATCGTGCCCACGCTCAATTGACACCAGGCGAATCGCACCCGCCATGCGGGCGTTGGCCACCGTCAAGATCGCTTCGGCAGCGGCCAGTGCCGTCAGACCCAAAGGCTCGCCCACATGCTGTGCAATGGCTTTTTCAGACAGTCCCGAGTCCAGTGCCTGCAACAGACCCCCTCCAAGGGGTCGGTCGGCGGCAATGCGGCCGAGCAGCACATTGGCATCGGTCACGGTGGGGCGTGTGTTGCCGCGCCCGTAGCAGGCCGGGCCGGGAATGCTGCCCGCGGACTCGGGGCCAACCTGCAACATGCCCCCTGCATCGACCGAAGCGATCGACCCACCCCCAGCACCGATGGTCTCGATCTGGATCATGGGCGAGCGCACCACCAAACCAAAGGCAATGGAAGTTTGCGCTGCCAGCGCTGCCTCACCACCCGCCACCAGCGACACATCAAATGAAGTGCCTCCAATATCACCGGTGATGACGTTGTCAAAACCCGAAGCACGGGCGATTTCGGCGCAAGCCATCACGCCCGCTGCAGGACCCGACAAGGCCGTGCGCACTGGCACATCACAAGCCGTCTGGCGAGACATCACGCCACCATTGCTTTGCACGATCAGCAATTCACCGTCAAAACCCTGAGCACGCAGATCACCGTCCAAGCGCTCCAAGTAGCTGCCCACCAAAGGCTGCAAAGCGGCATTGAGTGTGGCGGTGGAGCAGCGCTCGAACTCACGAATTTCGGGCAGCACTTCGTTGGCGGCTGTCACATGGCTGTTGGGCCAGATTTCGCGCACCGCCGCCACAGCAGCTTGTTCATTCGAAGGGTTGGCATAAGCATGCACGAAGAAGACGCACACAGCTTCACAGCCTTCAGCCAGCAGGGCGTGGGCTTGTTCGCGCACCTGCCCCAAATCGACCGGGGTGTGCACCTGACCATCGGCCAACACACGCTCATCTACTTCTAGGCGCCAGGCCCGCGGCACGACAGGGGTGTAGCTGCCGCGCAAGCCCCAGGTTTGTGGGCGATCGCGGCGACGCATTTCCAGCACATCGCGAAATCCGCGTGTGGTGATGATGCCGGTGCGGGCAATTTTTCTTTCCAGCAAAGCATTGGTGCCGACCGTCGTTCCATGCACGATGGTGGCAATGTCCCTGGCCCCTTCAGAGCCGGTGCTGCCCGTGACTTTGGCGATGCCGTCCATGAAGCCCCGTGCTTCCTCGCCACGCGTCGAGGGCACCTTGACGATCCGGGCTTGACCGGTTTTTTCATCCAACACAAACAGGTCGGTGAAGGTACCGCCGACATCCACACCGACCACCCAATGGGGCGTGTGGGTTGGCTGGCTCACTGCTTGTTCGCTCATGCTTGTTCCTTGGTGTAGCCCAGTGCGGTGTCGCTGGCACGGTCTTTTGCAGTGCGGTCTGCTGGTGCCCCCCAACCACCGCCACCCGGTGTTTGCAGGCGAACACGGTCGCCCTTTTTCAGTTGAATGCCAAGCATCTTGGAGACCATTGGCGGTGTTTTCCATTCGCCGTTTTGGCAGTACTCAAAAACATTGGGCAGCGCAGGCTGGCCACCGTAAATTCCTTTGGGGGCCGACTTGCCGCGCTCACCAAAGATGAAAGCCTCAGCGCTGTCCTCGAGCAGCTCTATCTCGTAAATCGCGCCCAGCCCGCCCCGATGCTGGCCATCGCCGCCAGAGCCAGGGCGCAAGGCCCATTGCGTGAATCGCACCGGATAGGCTGCTTCCAGAATTTCCATGGGCGGGATGGTGGCTGTCGAGATGGGCGCATTGCCGTGCGACAAGCCATCTCCGTCCGAATGACCGCCATGGCCACCACCAAAAAAACTGAACATCACCCAGCGCTGGCCCTTGCGCTTGTTGTCGGTGCGGTGGCCCGCAATCGACAAGGCGTTGATGGTGCCGTAGGCATGGGCCACCGCACGCTGCGGGTCGGCCAAGGCAGTAGCGCTGAAGATCACGTCGATCATGCGCAGAATAGTTTCGGTGTAACCACCCACTGGGCGCGGGCGCGAAGCGCTGATGACCAAGCCATCGGGGATGATGAAGTCCACCGCGTCGAGCACACCCGCATTGGCGGGCACATCAGGAAAAACATGCTTCAGGGCCACATAACAAGCGGCCACTGCCGTAGCGCGAGAGATGTTCACTGGGCCTGCGCATTGCGGCGATGTTCGTGAAAAATCCAGCGTCATCCGATCACCAGCCACGGTCATGTCAAGCGCAATGCTCAGCAGCACATCCTTCACGCCGTCGTTGTCCAGCACATCTTCAAAGCTGTAGCGGCCATCGGGCAGGCTACTGATGTGGGAGCGCATCAGGCGCACGGCACGGCTGCGCAACTCGGTCAGTGCCTGCGCCACTGTGGCATCGCTGTATTCATCGAGCAAACCGTCCAGGCGGCGTGCCCCCAGTTCCAGCGCAGCCAGCTGGCCGTTCAGGTCACCCCACAGGCTGTCGGGCAAGCGGGTGTTGGCCAGCAAAATGGCCAGAACGTCCTCATCCAGCACACCACCGCGGAGAATTCGAACCGGCGGAATCTGCACCGCCTCTTGCCAGCATTCGGTGGCTGCCGGGTTGTAATTGCCGGGCACTGCGCCGCCCACATCGTGCCAGTGCGCGGCAGAAGCCAAAAAGCAATACAACTGCCCGTTGCGAAAACAGGGCTTGACCAGCTTGAAATCGTTGGCGTGTGTGCCGCCTTCGTAAGGATCGTTGAACAACCACACATCGCCCACTTGCATGCCGCCACGCTCTGCGGCTACCCGCATGGCGGCGCGCACGGCAAAGGCCATGGCCCCTACAAAAACCGGCAAACCCGACTTGCCCTGAATCAGGGTGTCACCGGTGGTGGCGTCATACAGGCCGTGACAGGCATCGTGCGCCTCGGCAATGATGGGATTGAAGGCGCTGCGGTAAAGCGTGGCATCCATTTCGTCGGCAATTTGTTCCAGCCGGCCGCGCAGAACAGCCAGCGTGACTGGATCCATCGCGACTGGGGATTGGGGAACTGAATCCATCGGGTTCATGTTGGCTTTCTTTGTTTGAGCAGAGGCAGCAAGCCCCCTGCATCGACCATGTCCATCAAAAATTGGGGAATGGGTGCGCACATCAGGTGCTGGCCATTGGCACGCACCACCTGGGGCATTTCGCCATCCAACTGCAAGCCAACCCGCTCGCCATCTTCGATCTTGTCAGCCTCTTGGCAAGTGAGCAACAACAGGCCCAGGTTGAAGGCGTTGCGAAAATACAAGCCGCTGTAAGAAGGCGCGATCACGGCCGCAAGACCCAGGTGCCGCAGCACTCCCGCCGCCTGTTCTCGCGAAGAACCAATGCCGAAGTTGGCGCCGGCCACGATCACATCGCCCTCGCGCACGCCCGCTGCAAAGTCGGCACGCACCGCCTCCAGACAATGCCGGCCGATCACATCCAGGCCATGCTTCATGTATGCGCCCGGCGCCAGTGCATCGGTGTCCACATCCGCGCCCAAACGCCATACGCGGGTGTTTTGAAACGCGCACGGGTTCATGCCAGAAACTCGCGTGCGTCACTGATACTGCCGCGCAATGCCGAGGCCGCCACGGTGTAGGGCGAGGCCAAATAGACATTCACGCTGGCGGGGCCCATGCGGGCCTTGAAGTTGCGGGCCGTGCTGGAAATCACGGTGGACCCTTCCGGAAAGGTCGCGCCATAACCAGCACAGGCACCGCAACTGTTGGGCAGCACCGTGGCCCCGGCATCTTGCAGGATTTGCATCACACCTTCCTGTGTGGCTTGCACTTGTTCACGGGCGCTGGCAGGTGCCACCATGAGCTGCACGCCTGCTGCCACGCGATGACCTTTGAGCACAGCGGCTGCAGCCCGCAGGTCTTCGAGTTTGGCCCCAGTGCAAGCACCGATGTAGGCAATGCTGGGTTTTATATCGGCAAATTCGGCCACATCACGCGTGTTGGCCGGGCTGTGCGGCGCGGCCACCTGAGGGCTGAGGCTAGAAGCATCAAAATTTTGCTGCTCAAGCTCGGCGCCTTCATCCGTGAACCATTGCTCGGCCCCGATCAGTTTTTCGGGTGCGACACCGATGGCGCGCAAATGATTCAGGGTTGTCTTGTCTGCGGCGATCAAACCGACCTGAGCACCCATTTCAGCACTCATATTGGACAGGGTCATGCGCTCAGCCATGGACAAATTCTGAACGGCTGAACCTGCAAACTCCACCGCCTGGTATTGGCCACCATTCATGCCAAAACGCCCAATCATGTGAAGCATCATGTCCTTGGCCGACACACCGGCTTGTAAGCGACCTGACCAGTGCATGCGCAAAGTGCGCGGAACCTGCACCCAGATTTGACCGGTCACGCATACGCCCAGCATTTCGGTGGCGCCAATGCCAAACATGTAGCAGCCAAATGCCCCCCCTGTGGGGGAATGCGAGTCCCCACCCACACAAAACATGCCGGGCTTTAAATGTCCCCGCTCGGGCAGCACCACATGGCAGATGCCCTCGCTGTCGATCACATGCTTGAGCTTCCATTGTTTGGCGGTATCTCGCGCAATCTGCACGATCTGCTGTGCGTCGGCGTCCTGTGCGGGCACATAGTGGTCAAGCACCAGCACCACTTTTTCGGTGTCCCAAATATGGGCGCCCAGCTCATCGAGCATGGGTTTGAGGCGCCGGGGGCCCGATGAATCATGAAACATGGCCAGGTCCACACTACAGGTCACCACCTCGCCCACCGTCACATGGCTGCGCCCTGCAGCTCGGGCAATGAGCTTTTGGGCCAAGGTTTGAGGCCTCGAATGGGTGGTGCTCATTCGGGTTTGGCTCCTGCGTACTGCACCACCACCCGCCAGCGCAGAATTTCACTCTCTACAAAGCGGGCGAACTCCTCTGGGCTGTTGCCTACAGGGCTTGCACCTTCGTTTTCGATGCGGCGTTTCACCTCGGGTGACTGCACCGCAACGCGAGCCGCATCGGCCAGACGGCGGACCAGATCAGGGCTCATGCGGGCTGGGCCAAACAAGCCAAACCAGGCACTCGATTCATAACCAGGCAAGCTTTCGCCAATGGTGGGCACATCGGGATAAGCGGGTAAGCGCTTGGTACTTGTCACGCCCAGAACCTTGAGCTTGCCTGCCTTGATATGAGATTGCACATTGCCAACAGCGGCAAACATCAAGTCCACCTGGCCAGCCAACAAGTCTTGCACCGCAGGGGCTGTGCCCCGGTAAGGAATATTGACGATGTACGCGCCAGACTTCATTTTGAAAGCATCGCCCGCCATGTGCAGCGACGAGCCCAAAGCGCCAATGGCAAAGTTCATCTGGCCAGGTTTGGCCTTGGCCAAAGCGATCAGCTCTTTGACATTGTTGGCAGGCACTTTGGGGTGGGCCACCAGCAGCGAGGGTGAGGTCGACACCATGGTCAAGGGCGTGAAGTCCTTGACCGGATCAAAAGGCAAACTGGGGTAAAGCGAGGCGTTGATGGCGTGGCTGGTGAAGCTCATGAGCAAAGTACTGCCATCGGGCGAGGACTTGGCCACCGCGTCAGCGGCCAGATTACCGCCGGCACCAGGGCGGTTTTCCACCACCACCGTGCGGCCCAGCTGCGTGCCCAGCACCTGCGCCAATGCGCGTGCCATGGTGTCGGTGGTACCGCCCGCTGGCGCGCCGACCAAAATCTTGATGGGTGGTTGCGGTTGGGCCTGCACGAAACCGCCCCACCCCACACTGGCCAAAGTCATGGCCAGCAAAATGCTTCTGCGAGAAAATGCCATTAGGAGTGTCATGTCAATACAAGGCCTGAAGTTAAGGACCGAACAGGGTGAGCGAGGTGCAACACGCAGTGTTTTTCGTGCAGGGCATCACATGCCCAGATAAGCCTGCCTGAGCGTGTCACTTGAGAGCAATTCGGTCGGGGTACCAGCGAAACGGATCTGCCCGTTTTCCATCACATAGGCCCGATCGGCGATGTCCAGCGACTGGCCTACGTTTTGCTCCACCAGCAAAACCGCCAGGCCGCTGTTGCGCAATTGCGAGATCAGGCCAAACATTTCCTCCACCAGCAATGGCGACAAGCCAAGAGAGGGTTCATCCAGAATCAGCAAGCGTGGCTCGGACATCAAGCCACGGCCAATGGCCAGCATCTGTTGCTCGCCACCGCTGAGCGTGCCAGCCAGTTGGGTCACCCGTTCCTTCAGGCGCGGGAAGGTCTCGTACACCTTATCGAGGTTGCGAGCGCGATGCTCACGCCCCCTTTTAAAAGCGCCCAGCTCCAGGTTTTCGTGCACGCTGAGATTGGGAAACACCTTGCGGCCTTCAGGCACCTGGATCAAGCCGTGCAAGACCACCTTCTGGTAATGCATGCCCGTGATGTCTTGCCCGTCAAACTGGACCCGTCCGGCCCGCGTGTTCACAAGACCACTCAAGGTCAGGTTGAGCGTGGTCTTGCCTGCCCCGTTGCTGCCCAAAAGGGCCACCGTTTCACCGGACATGACGTGCAGATCCACACCGCGCAAGACTTCGACAGCACCATAGCCCGACTTGAGGCCTTGCACATCCAAAAGAGGGCTGTTCATGCTTGCGCCTCTGCCTGCCGAATGGCGCTCTTTTGCAGCCGCTCGGCTGTGCCGTGGCCCAGATAGGCCTCGACCACCGCCTTGTTGCGGGTCACTTCGGCCGGACTGCCTTGGGCGATCAGCTGCCCCTGCGCCAGCACCCAGACCTCTTGCGCCAGGCTCATCACGGCTTGCATCACATGCTCGATCATCAGCACCGTGACGCCACTTTGGGCGATGCCTTGAACCACCGGAATCATCTCGGCAATTTCCTGCGGGTTCAAACCCGCCAGGACCTCGTCCAGCAACAACAGGCGTGGCCGCGTGGCCAGGGCTCGCGCCAATTCGAGGCGCTTGCGGCCAGCCACCGTCAGATCACTGGCGAGCTTGTCGAGTTGCGAGGTCAGGCCCACTTGCTGCGCCACCGACTCCGCCTGTTCCAGCGCCTGCGCGCGTCGCGGCAGGTGAAGATGGGCCCCAACCGCGATGTTTTCTCGCACGGTTTGCGCCGCAAAAGGCTGCACGATTTGAAAGGTGCGGGTCAGGCCCATGTGCGCGTTCAGGTGCGGAGGCTGGCCAGTGATGTCTTGTCCGTCAAACTCAACCCTTCCGGTATCCGGCATGAGAAAACCAGACATGAGCGCGAACAAGGTGGTCTTGCCTGCGCCATTGGGACCGATCAGAGCGCTCAGGCGACCTTCGGTCACTGACAGGCTGACGTTTTGAACCGCCTTGAGACCGCCAAAGGATTTGCCCACGCCGTCGATTTTGAGCAGCATGCTCATGGTTTCTCTCCGTCTGACGGCTTGTTGCCACGCCACCACTGCTGTGGCGTGATGCTGCCCAAACCGGCGATGCCGCGCGGCAGGAACATCACGATCAAGATCAGCACCGAGCCATAAATCACCATGTTGATGCCTGGCAACTGGCCGAATAAATTACGTGTGAGATCGGCCAGGATGTGCAGGCTGATGGCCCCTAACAGCGGCCCCCACAGCGTGCCCAGCCCGCCAACAATGGCCCCCACCAGGGCCTCAACCGAGGTGTGAGAGCCAAAGGCGATCCCTGGATCGATGTACTGGAAAACCTGCACATAAAAAGCCCCACCTGCGCCCATGAGGCCGCCAGACAGGATGGTGGCCACCAGCTTGATGGTGAAAGGGTTCACACCAATGGCACGTGCGGCATCTTCGTTGTCGCGCACGGCTTGCAGGTAGGCGCCAAAGCGCGAGTGGCGCAGCCAGGCGGTGATGCTCAGCGCCAGCGTGACCAGGCCCAGCATGAGCCAGATGAATCCGGCACGGCTGCCAAACTGCATGTTGGCGGCCGACTCTTTGAGCGGCAGCATCAGGCCGACACCCGCACCAGTGAAAGGCACCGATGTGGCCACAATGCGGAACACCTCGGCGAAAGCCAGCGTGACCAACGCAAAATAAGAGCCCTTCAGGCCATAGCGGAAAGAGGTGGCACCGACAAAGGCACCCACACCCGCCGCAAACGCCATGGCCAGTGGCAAGGCGACCCAGGGGCTCAAGCCCCACTGCATTTGCGCAATGGCCTGAACATAAGCCCCCGTGCCAAAAAACAGCGCATGTCCAAAGGAAAACTGCCCGCCAAAACCACCCAGCACGTTCCAGGCTTGCGAGAGCAAACAAGCGTAAAGGGCTGTCATGACAAAATTGAGCACCACACCCGACTGGGTGAAAAACGGCACCGCAGCCACCAGCAGCACAAACAGCGTGATATTGCGAATGTCTTTCATGCTTTTGCTCCAAACAGGCCTTGCGGCCTGAACAAGAGCACCACAATAAAAATCACAAAAATGCCCACCTGACCCAGCGACTCACCGAGCAGCAAACCACCCAGCGACTCCACCACGCCAATGAGCAAGCCGCCGAGCAAGGCACCCGCAAAACTGCCCATGCCACCCAGCACCACAATGGTGAAGGCCACCAGCACAAAGCCATTGCCCACCTGCGGGTTGACGTAATAAGCGGGCATCAGAAAACAGGCCGCAGCCCCCAGGCTGGCCAGGCCCAAACCGAAACACATGGCATACACATGGTCCACATCGATGCCCATCAGGCGAGCCCCCTGCTTTTCCCTGGATACGGCGCGTATCGCACGACCCAAATCGGTTTTTTGCACGATAAACAGCATCACGGCAGACACCGCCAAGGCACCGCCAAACGCCACCAGCTTGGGCAAGGCAATGAATGCCGGGCCGATCTCGACCGTGCTCAGTGTGTAGGCGGTTTCAATGCTGCGGGTGTCGGATTTGAAAAACAGCAAAGCCAGGTTTTCCAGCACGATGGACACGCCGAGCGTAACCAACAGGATGTTTTCGTCCTTGCCGTGGCTGGCGCGGTTGATCACGCCACGTTGCAGCGCGTAGCCCAGCACGAACATGGCGGGCACCATGATGGGCAGGGCCAGGTAGGGATCGACCCCGAGCTTTTCCTTGAGCATGTAAACGCCATACAGCGCCACCATCAAGGCCGCGCCGTGCGCGAAATTGATGATGTGCAGCACGCCATAAATGAGCGTGAGGCCCAGTGCGATCAATGCATAGACGGCACCGGTGGTGATGCCATTGAGCAAAGAAGGAAACAGGATGTTCAGGTCCAGCATCGGGGTGCCCTGGCGCTTAGCTATTGAGCGGGAACACGGGCTCTACTTCGCGGTAATCGCGGGGCACGATCACCTTGATGTCACCTTTGTAGACCTGTGTCATCAAAGGCTGCGCCCCCATGTTCTGGCCGTTGACGAACTGGGTCGGGCCGTAGGGCATGATGTGGTTGGCAAATTTGCTGGAGGCCAGCGCGTCGATGATGGCAGCGCGGTCCGGTGACTTGGCGCGATCGATCGCATCGGCCAGCAGCATCATGGCGGTGTAGGTCATGAACACTTCGTAGCTGAAGAACTGACCTTGCGCTTCGACCCGTTTTTTCAGTTCGGCCGAACGCTTGTCCTTGGGGTTGAACCAATGGTTGCAGTCAATGATGCCGTTGGCCGCTTCCGGAAACTCCTTGACGAACTTGTAGCTCGAAGCTGCACCGCCGAGCACCGAATAAATGGCTTTGGGCGTGATCTTTTGCTGCTGCAAGGTGCGCACCAGCAAAGCGTATTCGTTGTAGTAGTTGGCTGGGATCAGGATGTCGGGGTTGACCTGCTTGATGCGCAACGCAATGTTGTTGAAGTCACGCGTCGGGTTGGCGTGCTTGATGATTTCCTTGACCTCGTAACCGTATCCAGGGAGTTCCTTGGCCAACAGGTTGGCGGTGCCGGTGCCAAAAAGTGATTCTTCGTGCACGATCATCACAGTGCGTGCGGGCTTGCCTGCGGCCGTGTTCAGGGCATGCAGGCTGGCCACCGCCACTTCGGCGCATTTCTTGTAGCCCGGGCCAAAGCGGAAGGTGTTTTTCAAGCCGCGCTCGACGATCTGATCGGCCACGCCTACATCCACCACATGGGGCAGGTTGTATTTGGCTGCCGCTTGCGTAGTCGCCAGGCAGATGGCCGAGGCAAAAGCGCCCACTACGGCACTCACACCGGCTTCGTTCATCTTTTCGATTTCGGCTGTTCCGGCCTGCGGGCTGGACTGCGCATCGCCCAGCATGGCTTCAATCTTGGCACCCCCCAAAGACTTGATGCCACCCGCCTTGTTGATGTCCTCAATGGCCATCAAAGCGCCCATGCGGCATTGCTGGCCCGAATAGGCCAAGGCACCAGTCACAGGGTGCAAGACACCAACTTTGACAGGCTTGGGCTGGGCTCCACCCACCATAGGGAATGCGATGGCAGAAGCCGCAACAGCGGACTGGCCCATGAAATGGCGACGTGTGGTCATAAGATCATCCTTGGTTGAAAGTCAATGAAAGTTTGCGGACAACTCCTGGCTTACCCACACCTTGGCATCAATGCTGCCAACGCGGGATAACTGCATCTGGTATTCGTACCGGTCCGGGCGGTACAAGCCATGCAACCATTGAACGGGACGCTCGTCCTCGTCGTAAATCAAACGCCGCACCGCCAACAAGGCCGATCCGACGGACACATCCAGATGCTGCGCGATGCCCACATCGGCCAAACGGGCCGAAATGGTCTGCTCGGCCCGACCCACCTTGACGCCCGACTCTTCGAGCAAGACCAAAATGGGTTTTTGCGATAGCTCACGTATGCCAAATCCTGCAGAAATATCATCGGGCACCCACGTGGTGATGTGCGACAGCGGACCATCCTGTGTGCTGCGCACGCGCTCGGCTTTTTGGACCAGCGCACCACTTGGCAACTTTAGCGCAGCGGCCACATCCATCGGGGCACGCATGTGCTCGACCGACAGCACCTTGACTTGGGTGCGCATGCCCATCGTGACCAAATTTTCGAGCAATCCTGTCAGTCGGGCTTGCTGAGCGTTGGCCACGGTCGAAGCCTGCATGTGCATGTCTTGGACACGTGCAATCACGGGCCTGGTGCCGCGCCCAGGTTCGCGATGAATCAAGCCTTCTTGTGCCAGTTGCGACAAGGCCCTTCGCACCGTGACACGGGCCACACCAAACTGCCCCATCAAGGCCAACTCGCCCGGCAAACCTGCATCAAAACGGCCTTCACGCAATTGCTCGCGCAGCAACAGATAGATCTGATGGTATTTGGGCAGAGGCAGGTTGGCTTCCATTTCCGTCATCGTGGAACAGCCCTATTGTTCTGTCAATAGGACATTCTTGTCTTATTGATAGGACATTTATTCAGGGATTTCCCTGATCCAGCACGCTCTTGCTGTTGCTGAAAGTCCTGCCGAACGATCAGGCATAACGCAAACGCAGATCGCGCTTGAGCAGTTTGCCGCTCGGGTTTTTAGGCAGCGTCTCGGTGAAGACCACCCGTTTGGGACACTTGAATCCGGCCATGTGCTGGTTGCAATGCGCGATCACAGTGGCCTCATCCAGGGCTTGCCCGGCCTTGATCACAATCACCGCTGTTACGGCCTCGACCCATTTGGGGTCGGGCAGGCCAACCACCGCCACTTCACTGACCTGAGGCAGGCGGTAAATCATCTCTTCCACCTCGCGGCTGGCCACGTTTTCGCCGCCGGACTTGATCATGTCCTTCTTGCGGTCGACCACGGTGATGTAGCCCTCGTCGTCAATGATGCCCAGATCCCCGCTGTGGAACCAGTCGCCCTCAAAGGCGGCTCGGGTGCGCTCGTCGTCATGAAAATAACCCAGCATCAGGTGCGGAGAACGGTGCACGATCTCGCCCACCTCACCCACAGCCACATCCTGCATGTCGTCGTTCACCACCCGGGTCTCGACGTTGCGCACCGCCTTGCCGCACGAGCCGGGTTTGCGCAACTGGTCTTCGGGCCCGAGCAAGGTGGCCAGCGGCGCGATTTCGGTTTGGCCATACAAGTTCCACAAGCGCACTTTGGGCAAACGGGCAGCCAGCTCTTTCAGCACCTCCACCGGCATGATGGACGCGCCGTAATAGCCCTTGGCCAAGCGGGCCAGCTTGGCCGGGTCCAGCAAGGGCGAACGCAGCAGCGCAATCCACACGGTGGGCGGCGCAAAAAAACTGGTAATGCCGAACTTTTCGATCATCGGCAACAGGTTGTCGGGCGTGGGCTTGGCCGTGATCACGTTGGTGCTGCCCATGTAAATGGCCGGGCCAAAAAACACATCGAGCTGAGCGCAGTGGTACAGCGGCAGCGCGTGCAAGGCGACATCGGCCTCGGCAATCTCGGCATCGATCACGCAGCTGACGTATTGCCACAGCACCGCATCGTGCGTGAGCTGGGCACCCTTGGGTGACGATTCAGTGCCGCTGGTGTAGACGATCTGTGCCACGTCGTAACTGCCCAGCTGCAGATCGGGCAGCGCATCGGTGCAGGCGGCCAGGGTGTCAAAACTGTGCATGCCCGCGACGGGCTGGCTTGGGTCTTCAGACGGCAGCCAGATGAACTGCTGAACCTGCGTGTCCAGCTTGGCAGCGGCCTGCGCCAGCTCGGCCAGCCCGCTGTCGGTGGCCAGGGTTTGGGCGCCGGCATGGCGCAAGATAAACGCCACCTCTTCGGCTTTGAGCATGAAGTTGATCGGCACCATGACCGCACCCCGCCGGGCCAGCGCGAAACGCAGCGCGGCAAAGCCATGCGAATTGCGGGCCAGCACCGCCACTTTGTCCCCTTCGGCCACGCCCAAGGACGCCAAGCCTGCCGCCAAACGTGACACCAATGCATCGAACTGGGCATACGTCCAGGTGGTGGCCCCGCACACGATGCCTGTTTTGGCAGGCAAGCGAATCGCAGTGCGGCGCAGGGCATCGGCAATGGTCTGGCGGCGAACGGCGGGGTGAATGGGCTGCGACATGTTGAACTCTCCTGCATCGATATGATCGGAGCATTGAACACCAGACCCGCGAGATTTCCATTGGCACTTCCACCCCCCTCACCCCGAAAACTGTCACATACGCGCACAGTGGTCTACCAAGGCTACGACCGTGAAGACGGCCTGTGGGACATCGAAGCCGAATTGACAGACGTTAAAACCTACGGTTTTAAAGTACCCAACGAGCGCCCCTTTCCAGCCCAGCAGCCCATTCATGGCCTGAAAATTCGTGTGACCCTGAACAACCAAATGGTCATTCAGGACCTCGCTACTTCCATGGACGACATTCCCCACCCCGAATGCGCAGGTGCACCCCACGGCATGCACAAACTGATCGGCTGCACCATGGGCCCGGGCTGGCGCAAAGTCATCAACGAACACGTGGGCGGCACACAAGGTTGCACCCACTTGCGCGAAATGCTGTCCAACATGGCGACCGCCGCCTACCAGACCTTGCCGTCCGGCCAATGGCACCGCCGCGAACGGGCGGGCCTGCCCCAACCCGCCGTCACCAAAGCGCCATTCCATTTGGGCCAATGCCACAGCTGGGCTTATGACAGCCCGACGGTGCAAAGGGCTTATCCGATGTTTTTCAAACCCAAACCACTAGAACACACTGATTAAGGCCGCAAGGGCGTCACGCCCAATGCCATAGCGCAACCGATCAATGCCGGTTGGTGAGCGCGAATGACATAGGTGGGAATGCGTTTCATGTAACTTTCAAAGCGACCCTTGGCTTCAAAAGCAGCGCGAAAACCAGACTGAGCAAAGTAATCGCCCAAGTGGTCCACCACGCCCCCACCGATGTATATGCCGCCACGAGCACCCAGTGTCAGCGCCAAATTGGCAGCGGTGTTACCCAGAAAACGGCACAGGCAAACCAACGCCTCTTCGCACGCCACATCGCTAGCAGCCAATCCGCGTTGAGTCACTTGCGCAACCTCCAGTGGCTCAGGGTCGGTCCCATTCAGCAGGCAGATGGCGCGGTATAAATTCAGCAGACCCATGCCCGAAACAGCCCGTTCGGCTGAAACATGCGTATGCTGCCGCCACAGCACTCGCAAAATGTCTGCATCACGTTCACAAGTGGGCGACAGGCTCACGTGGCCACCCTCTCCGGCAATGGGCACCCAGTCGCCACGGCGGGAGCGAACCAACGAGGACACCCCCAAGCCTGTGCCTGGCCCTATCAAACCTTTGGGCGCATCGGGCACTGGCTCACCTGGACCTATTTGCGCCAAATCACGAACGCTCAATGCGGGTGCCGCCATGGCCACGGCTTCCCAATCATTGAGCATGAGAAGACTGTCCAAACCCAAAGCCTGTCGAGTCGCCTCCACCGAAAACTGCCAATGGTTATTGGTCATGGTCAGCACATCACCATCAATGGGATTGGCGATGGCGACGCAAGCACGGCGAATGACTGGCTGACCTGCTTCTTGAAGATATGCCTGTGCTGCCGCCAGCAGATCTGGGTAGTCGCCCGTAGACAAGATACGCTCTTGAACGATGGGTTCATGCTCACCATGCACCAAAGCAAATCGGGCATTGGTTCCGCCAATGTCACCCAGCAACACAGTAGAACCACCCATTTGGACAAAGTCCATCATCCAATCCTCGTTGGTTTAAAAATAAGCAGGTTCAATCGGCAAAAATGCAAACCCACAGATCGCATGAGGGCCTGTCGAGCGCTCCACCGAAAATGTCAGCGGCTCAACGTCTGTGAATTCTTGTCGATTCCCGAATCACCAACTCGGCTTCAATCAACCTGGCCGGTGGCTTGACCTTGTTCAACAAATCAAACATGGCTTTGGCAGCCGAAGTCCCGATTTCGTAAACCGATTGCCTGACCGACGTCAGGGGCGGCAGCGTGAATGCGGAGTGCGGTAGATCATCAAAGCCGATCAGCGACACATCTTCAGGGACACGCAAACCTGCTCGGTGCAAAGCCAAACGGGCACCATAGGCCATTTGGTCATTGGCCACCAAGACGGCCGTAAATTGAACCCGCTGGTCCAGCAAACTGTTCATGGCCCGAAAGCCGCCCGCCTCTTGGTAGTCGCTGTAAACCACGAGCAGCTCATCGGTCTCCATGTCCCGAATAAGCAACTCGGACCGATACCCTTCAAGCCTTTGCATGGCATCAGGATGGTCCAAGGGTCCTGAAATGAAGGCCACTCGGCGATGCCCCAGCGCATGCAAATGCCTGACCGCAAGGCATGCACCCTCGGTGTTGTCAAAGTCGATGCTGAACAAGTTGGGGGCTGTTAATTGACGCCCCGTGACCACAACAGGCACCCTAGAGGCCATGTCCACCAAGGTGTCATCTGACAGCTTGCCAGTCAGGACAATGATCCCGTCCACTTTGCGTTCTTGCAACATGAACAACCGGTTTTTTTCTTCGGCCTCGTTCCAATGGCCACTGACAAACAAGGGCACGTAATTGGCCTTGTGCAACTCGTCTTCGATCCCACGCAGTGCTTCCCCGTAGTAGGGGCTGTCGATGAACTGAGTGAGAACGCCAATGCTCATGGTGCGCCCACCCGCCAGACTTCTGGCCGCAGGGTCTGGGCGAAAGCCTAACTCTTCAATCACGGCCTTGACCAGGGCCTGCTTTTCCTCGCTCACTTGCGCAGTGCCATTCAGAATGCGTGACACCGTGCTGGGCGAGACACCCGCACGCTCGGCCACCATGGTGAGCGTGGCGCGAGTTTTGACTGCCATCTGCTTTGATGGTGCAGTCTGTAAAGTGGCACGGTTTGATGAAATGCTCATGCGGTTCTGATTTTTTATTATAAAAATCAGATTATGGGGGACTATGGTGTTTGCCAAACCTTGATGTAGTCAACCTGCAGCGTCATCGCGGGTAAGGTGCTCAAGGACACGTCACCGCCTAAATTTCCGCCAATAGCCACATTCAGCAAAAGATATGCCGGTTGGTCAAAAGGCCATTTGTCTGTGCTGGCATTGCTGGGCTTTTTATATGAAAAAGTCGGGACATCGTCCACGCCAATAAGAATTTCATTGGCTGTCCAGTGCAGCTGAAATCGATGGAATTCGCTGCAAATATTGTCAACATCACTTTTGGCAAATCGTGCGTTCCCACCGTTTCTGAGTGTTGTGTGAACTGCAGATTGGACTTGATTTGGCCCCTCATTAGGGACATCTGTAAGCCACTTGCCAAACCACTCCATGATGTCAATTTCGCCTCTTGCGGGCCAATCTCCGTTTCTACCCATCATCCAAATCGCAGGCCATGCACCCCCCACACACGGGATCTTGGCACTGATTTCGTAAAAACCATAGGGTGTTGAGTTCAGGGCGTTGTAGTAAGCAGGGGTATCGGTCTTGATGCGCGCTGAGGTCGCCAACAAACCCAACCCTGAAGGCGCACCTGAAGGAACGCCTTGCACAGGCTGGATGGTCAACACCCCGTTGTTGACAGTCACGTTGGCCGAGTCGCTGGTGTAGTACTGCTTCTCACTGTTACCCCAAACCGTTCCACCCAACAAAGGCGCACCCAAGTCATAGGCCCAAGCCGACCCTGGAGCACCCTTTTTGGTGAATTCGTCAGACCACTTCAGGACATAACTGTCAAGCTTCGACAGGGTCAGGGCCGGCGTGATCGGGCCGGCGTCACCACCGCCACCGCCACCGCCACCGCCACCGCCACCGCCACCGCACGCCGCCAAGGCTGCCATCAAAACCATTGCACAAACGCCCTTGAGCACTTTAGAAGGTGTAGACCAGGCCTACTCCCATCCAATTGCCAGACTTGGCAACTCGCGAATCCACACCTGTGAATGCTGCATGACCCGGCATGCTCAGGGGGGCCAAGCCCTTCTTGCCAAAATTGACCATGCCCGCAAAACTGTAAACTGAAAAGCCGGGTTGGATTTCGTAACCCACACCGACCGTGTTGAGCAGCATGGTATTGGATTGGCCACGTTCAACCGGGTTTTTGGTGCTGGCTTTGCCCAGGTAAACCATGCCCGTGTTGACGTTCCATTTAGGGGCGAAACGGTAAACTGCACCCAAACTGACGTCAGTGGAACTGGCGCTGTAGGCCTTGCCGGCAGAATCTACCCCATCCACGTTGAACATGTTGTTCCACAAGGCGTTTGGAGCCACGTAGCCTGTAACTACCGCTTTGCTCCCACTCCAGCGGTTATGGCGAACACCCGCAAATAGATCTGTCTTCGAATTGAGTTGGTAACGCGCCATCAACATAACAATGGATTGTTTGTTGCTATCCACGATATTGCCCTCAAAGGGCTCTGAAGTTGTCACACCAATGAAGGGACCATGTCCCCAAGAAATGGCTTGTCCGTTTTTGGCGGATTGCGCCACGGCATCAATCATCCAAGGGCCTTTGACATACTTTGCAAATAACTCATAAAAAGCCGGCTGGCGAACCTTAGCTTTCGAATCACCTCCATCGTAAGTTGCCTCAAGATACAGATCGCCTCCTGCGACATCCATCAACGGCGAGCCGTACCGAACAGCCCGTGTCAACAGTCCGTAACCAGCGCCACTCGAAGCCCACGGGTCAGATATCCCGATATTGGTGCCGTAAGGGTAGTCAGCCACGCTCCAGCTTCGGGTAGGAAAAGCACCGACTTGTACGAGTCCATAATCTTCATGCGACAAAGTTCCATTCGCCTCGTACCAGACGCCTGGTATATCAACACGACCATCGCGCCAGCGTTGACTTAATAGTCCTTTTATTTTGACACCCTGTCCCAAATCAAATTCTTTTGTAGATATATAGGGCTGGAAAAGTGTCACAGATCCATCTTTATCGCCATAACTGACGCCAAGAGATGTTGCGTCAGCCCACGGGCGCTGCCGGTCTTCTCCTTGATAAAACTGGCAATTTGAGCACCGATTACTGGACCGACTGTATTCGGCTTTAGCAAAGCCGGTAATAGTTAATGGACCCAAGTCAATTGCATAACTAGTTGTAGCAGTTACATTTAAAGCTACAAAAAGCGCACTTGAAAATATTTTTAATTTCATTTTCTTCTCCATTTTAAGGCTCAAAACTAATCGTGCCGAGATTTATGGCATTCCATGCAGAAACTGAATTTTTATTGGCCTCGTAAATTCTAACCCGAACAGTTTTCAGAGGCCTTGAAATAAATTCAGCCATACTATTAACAATATTGCCACAACTTTCGGTTATTATGAAAGATTTTAGCGATAGTTGAAAGCTTGCGTCAGCTTGGTTGACAATGACATAGTCTTCTCTAATTGCGGGCGCAGTCAGTACTGATGTTGATTTGGCTTGCGGTATGCATCCATTTATCGCCATCGATTCCAAAATAGGCGTAAATGTAGGCGACCCGGCCACCTCATTACTACTCCATGCTTTGATATTTATTTTCCCCATTCCAGTAATATCAAAACCACCAGGCTCCATTACCCAACTTCCCATAAAACCACCAGGAAATGGTATTGAGGTATTCCACCAGAATCCGGCACCGTTTGGAGAATCAGCGCCTGCAACACCAATATTTCCACTCCAATACCAAGGGTCACCTGTTGATTTTTCTTCACCCCAAATTCCGGTCAAAGTATTGGAATTGCCTTGCTTATAAACTTGCAAAGACTCAATCCAATTTGGCTCTTGTTGATAGGCTGAAGCAAATACACGCTGTCTTACTGCACTCGCACCCGTATTGACCAAGGAGTTTAGTTCGGCCACCAATAAAGGTGCTGACGAATTAAAGGCAGTATTCGCATAACTACTGAGTCCAGCCACAATAGATCGCACATTTTCAGAGCCATTAACTTGGTTAGTTTGAATTACACCCGCTATTAGTCTAGCGACATTGTGTGTTTTGACATTCGCCTCAGCCACATAATCTATATCCACTTTGAACTGTGCATCTGAGATACCGAGATTCGTTTTGACGGATGCAATGGCTTGCGCCCATGTCCCGCTTTGGTCTTTGTACGACAACGCCAAAGTCGTTAAAGGCGTAACCACTGTCAAATTTGCTGGTGCAGTGAGCTGATAGGCGGCACCAACTGCAATGCCCGTATCTTCATCAATTGCTGTTGCTGGCACGTTTGCAATCAACCTGACGGTACTCAGATCTAAATTGCTTGGGGGGTTGAGACTGAACGCACCGCCTGGACCCGAAGTTGCCGTCGGCTCATTGGCATCACAAGTTTTGTTGTTGTTGACATCAAGACAAACAACAGCACCAAGAAGGTAGCCATCAATTACCTTGCCTGTCAAAGCGACACCATTTACACCACCCCCACCGCAAGCAGAAAGCAAAGTTACCGCCACCATCATGGCGACATACCCCCCGCTCGTTCTTGCTGAAATCCCCATGACTATCTCCTTGTTAAAAATAACCGCTTTGAAAAGCATGAAAGCGCTTTCTGAAATCGCTTTCATTTTCATGCTTTACTTGTTTCTAGGCACTATCGTTTTCCCTGAGAAAATCAAATAACCGTTAGCCGGCCTGGCGCCGCCGTAATGACCTTGCCATCACTGAATGCCACTGAGTGCTCTTTTGGCCCGGGGTTGTACACCAGGTACGTTTTCCGGTCGCCCTGACCAAAAACCGCATAGAAAGATGTATTCGCAGTCACAGACAGGTTGACTGGACCCGCACTTGCAAGAAAACTCAGCCAGTGCTGCGCATGTGTGCGTGTGTCACCCAACTCCACCGAGCCCCACTCATCCCATCGTGCGCGACCCTTACCTGGGTCCACCAGCGACACATATTTTGCAAAAAGGTCTTGCCAGATGTCGTGCGGCTTGGCCCGCTTTCCACGACCCTCGTAAATCTTGATCTCCCGCTCCAGAGCGGCCATATTCTTGTGCACAAAGGCCGGACTTTCGGCCAGATAAGTTGAGCTTGCGGTCAATGGCAACAAGTTGATGCCGTGGATCTGCCGCGGCTCATCAATCCACCAAGTGTTGTGTGCCAACTTGCCGCCAAACAACATGCTCACTTCAGCGTTTTGGTATTCCTTGGGCAGAGTCAAACCATGGATGTCAAACCAGTAATGGTTGATGGCCTGGATCTCCGTGGTGTACAGGTATGTGCCCAATTCAACCAGCTCTGGCCGCCCTTGCAATGCGCCCCAAAGCATCAATCCAGCCCAGGCATTGATGGCTTCAGACGATGACTCTTGGTTATTACCGTCGGGCGAAAGCGCTACACCCGAGGCCCAGGAGTGTCCTTCGTAAGGATCAAAGTTGCGCAGGTAAGGAAAATCTTTTCGACCGCGCTCTGCCGTGGCGATGTCGGCCACCAGCAGGTCAATCATGCCGCCCCAACGCTCGGGCTTGATCCATTGCGGGTCACGCAAACCAATATCGGCTGCAGCCCGAATCCAATAACCGTAGTGAAAATGGTGGTCGTTCATGTCCTTGACCGCGTCATACTCCTCCGGATAGCTGACCACGGTGCCCAAAGTTGGGCTGTAGTGAAAGTAGGTGCGCTTGCTTTGTCCGGACAGCCATTCTTCAAACCGCCCTTTGACCAGCGCCAGCAATTCATCGCGGGTTTTCAAGTCACCCTGCACGTCAGCCACAGTCATCAATTGGCTGATGCGCTGCAGGCCCTTCCCTTGCCAATAAGGGCCTTGACCAATCTCGAGCATCATCCGGCGAGCACGTTTAGCCTCCTTGGACAGGTTGCCGAGAATCGCTTTGCTTTGTGCTGCATCTTGGACACCCGGCCAATAAGGCACAAAGCCGGTATGCCGGTAACGGGTTTCAAAACTGGCACTGGCCAAAAGGCGAATGTCGCCCCGGATACTGCCCAGACTGCCCAAAGTTTTTTCTGGAAGAGCTGGATTTTGGTGCCAATGGTGGGGGTACAAACCCACAACGCCCGTGCCTTCGGGCCCCTCAAAAGTTCGGGTCTTGACCTTGAAGCTGGTAACCACCTCGCTCTTTTGGCGGTCAACGCGGTACTCTGCGCGCGTGTCGACTATGTGGCTGTAAGCCTGAGCTACAAACTCTCGAATGGTGCCCTCTTGGTCATTCGGCAAAATGGCCAATGATGCATATCGGCGTTCTGAAGCCAGCCGCAATTGCCAAGAAGAACCGGTCTGCACCCACTGAGCCCCAGTAGGTGCAAATGCGGCATAGGTCTTGACGGCATCGCGAATGAGCAAAACACGGACGTCAGCAGGCCACAAGCGACCTGTCAATGTACTGGCCAAATCCAAAGACAAATCGCCTTGAGTGAGTTGCGCATAGACGAATGGACTTCCATGTGCCACCGTGGTCAGCATGGTGTTTTTTTCGGCCTGAAAAGCAATGTCGACAGCCCAATCCGAATGCCCGGCCAGCAGCGCTGCTTGAGGCTGAAAACCCAATGGGCGAAGGGTAATGTCTGCCTTGTGTGGGTAAAGAATTTCGACGTCCTTGCGCTCGGTTGGCACCACCGTCTTTTGTGGAAATCCGACTTCAAGACCCTGAGGGCTGGCTTTGGCTGTCAAAGGTACGGCGTGCAACACCTCTGACCAACGGGTAAACATGACGGACGAATACCATTGGTTAGTGGGGGCCGCACGCTCCAACATGGCTGGCGTGCGAAATGGTGCAGAAGGTACAGGGTTGTCCGCTGAACTGACTTGGGTGCGCCAAGCTCCCGAGCCTCGCTGCACGACATCTGTAGCTTGACTCGCTAGACTCATGCTCAAACCCAAAACAGCGCCGACCCATTGATAGAAATACATGATGTTCGATCCTTTGACTCAAAAAGTTCTTTGGCCATCTGGCCCAAAAATGACGGCACCAGACCAGTCTGGAATCAACCCGACTCTTTGACCTGCATCTGTTTTGAGTGCATCGGGGCGGACCTTGATTCTTACCGGCTCCGTCAAACCCTCAACCTTGGCGTAAACCACCATCACATCGCCCAGGTTCTCAAGGAACTCGATCACACCCGGCAGACCTTGATCCGCAACACCCAATCCCATGAATTCAGGTCGGACGCCAAGGTGTGAGCCTTTTTCAAACAGACCTTTCAAAGCGTTAACTGAGTCCAGGTCAAGCCTTAACTTTTCCGACCCAACACGCAACTCAAGTGAAGCGCTATCCCATTGATAAGGCAACATATTGATCTTGGGAGAGCCCAGAAACTCCGCAACAAATTTGTTGTTTGGCTGCCGGTACAAATCCATGGGCGCCCCCACCTGTTCAATTCGCCCTTGGTTGAACACAGCAATCCGGTTACCCAGCGTCATGGCCTCTGTCTGATCATGGGTGACATAGATCATGGTGGTTTTGAGGTCGGCATGCAGCTTGGCCAGCTCAATGCGCATTTGCACCCGCAACGAAGCGTCCAGGTTCGACAGCGGCTCATCAAACAAAAACACTTTGGGTCGACGCACAATGGCGCGCCCAATGGCCACCCGTTGTCGCTGTCCGCCAGACAATTGTTTGGGGTAACGCTTGAGCAGCGGGGTCAGCTGCAACCTGTCAGCGGTGTCATTCACCAGCTTGGCGGTGTCCACCTTGGAGCTGCCCGACATGCGCAGCCCAAAGCCCATGTTTTCTTCGACGGTCATGTGCGGGTAAAGGGCGTAGCTTTGGAAGACCATCGCAGCGCCCCGTTCAGAGGGGCCTTTGGCGCTGACGTTTTCACCACCAATGCTGATCTCGCCGCCAGTCATGGTTTCCAGGCCGGCGATCATGCGCAGCATGGTGGACTTGCCACACCCCGATGGCCCGACAAACACCATGAACTCACCGTCCGCAACAGCGAGGTCCAGCCCGGGGATCACCACGGTTTCACCAAAATGTTTGGTGACGCCTTTCAATTCGATCGCTGCCACTTTATTTCTCGCTTAAAAAATTTTGGTACCACAAGGCGCTGTTTTTGAGTGTTCTCTTTTGCGTATCAAAATCCACATGCACCAAACCAAATCTTTTGGCGTAACCGCTGGCCCACTCAAAGTTATCCATCAGGCTCCAGGCAAAATAAGCGCCCACGGGAACGCCTTGTGCCATGGCGTCTTGGGTAGCAGCAATGTGGTCGCGTATATAGGCCAAGCGCAACTCATCGTTCACGACACCGCCCACCAACTCGTCCTTGAAGGCGGCACCATTTTCAGTGACCCATAACAATTTAGGCTGGTAGTCGGCGTGCAAACGACAAAGCAATTCAGTCAAGCCTTGCGGATAAACTTCCCAGCCCATATCGGTGACCTGGTTGCCTGTGCTGGCTACATCCCAGGGGTTGCCACTGGATGAAAAGTTTCGCGTGTAATAGTTCACACCCAGAAAGTCGTTGTGCTGCGCGATGGTGACCAGGTCATCCGGCAACACAACCGGGACATCCTGACCCAAATGTGCCGTCACATCTTGTGGGTAGGTGCCGTGGAATAAGGCGTCCATGTACCAGCGCAGTATCAACCCGTCGTCCAACCAGGCCTTGGCCACATCTTTTGGGTCATCGCTGGCAGGGTAGATGGGCGACAGGTTCAGCACGATGCCCATGGGCGTTGTGAGCCCCAGGCCGCGCATGGCTTGCAATGCCATGCCGTGGCTCAGCAGCAAATGGTGAACCGCTTGAAAAGCTTGCGATCGGGACTGAATGCCGGGTGCAAAAATGCCTTGCTCATAACCCAATATGGCAATGACCCATGGTTCGTTGTGGGTGCAAATGCTGGCCAATCGGCTGCCAAATCGACGAGCCACTTCGGTGGCATAGCGTGTGAAATGACCGCACAGATCACGGTTCGCCCATCCCCCATGGTCTTGCAAGGCCTGGGGCAAGTCCCAATGGTTGAGTGTCAGGTGCAACGCGATGCCGCGTTCTGCAAGGGCGTTGATGAGCTTGTCGTAAAAGGCAAACCCGGCCTCATTCCACGCGCCCTGCCCATCAGGCTGAACGCGTGGCCAGGAGATAGAAAATCGGTATGCGTTGACACCCAAATGGCAGATCAAATCAACGTCTTCTTGCCATCTCAGGTAGTGCTCGCAAGCCTTGTGTCCGTTGCTAGAGTCTGCAATTTTCCCCTCAATATCGCAAAAATTGTCCCATATGGATGGTCCTTTGCCATCGCTGTCATGCGCGCCCTCAATTTGGAAAGAGGATGTGGCCACCCCCCATGTGAAGTTATCGGGAAATTGATGACGGGAGATTTCTGAGTGGGACATTTTTTTTAGAGATTAACCACGTACTGCGCCGGCTGTAAGGCCTTCGATCAATCTACGCGAAGAGAAGATGAAAATAATGAGCAGCGGAATGACGGCGATGGCTGATCCAGCCATCAAGGCGCCCCACTCTGTATCGACTGGGCTTTGAACGCTGCGCAAAGCCAACGGAAATGTGTACATTTCGGGCGACCGCATGACGACCAGCGGCCCAATGAAGTTGTTCCAGGAGGCAATGAACGCAATCAATCCCAGCGTGCCAAATGCGGGCCCTAGCAAGGGCACCACCACGCTCCAATAAATTCTAAATTCACCGCAGTTGTCCATGCGCGCGGCCTCAATCAATTCTTTGGGTATGGCCGTTGAGATGTATTGGCGCATGAGAAAAATACCCATGGCGGGCGCCGCACCCGGCAAATACAAAGCTCTGGGCTGGTCAATCCAGTTGAGCGCATCCATGATCAGGAATGTCGGGATCATGCCCAGAAATGAGGGGACGAGCATGGTGCCCATGACCAGGCCAAACAGGACTTTTTTGAAGCGAAATTCGTACACCGCAAAGGCAAAACCGGCCATGGAACAAAAAAGCAAGGTGAGTGCTGTGCTCATCAAACCAACATACAAAGACCATCCCAAATTCCGCCAGAAAGGAATTTTTCCCATGAGAATTCTCATGTTCTCCAGGAAATGATCACCAAAAAACAAGGGGGGCGGTACGCTGAATATTTCTGCTCTGGGTTGTGTTGCAAACACGAACATGAAATAAAACGGCCCCAGCATCAGCAAAGCACCCAGGATGATGAACACCCAGCCTGCAACACCCAATGTGGCTTTGTTTTCAGACATGGCTTGACTCATGACTGACCTTCATTGCTTTTAAAGGCTTTGTTCGTGATCAATGTCATGGCGAGAATGATCACAAACAACATCCACGAAATGGCACTTGCCAAACCAAAGTCATTGAAGTCAAAGGCTGTCCGGTACATGTACATGGCGGTCGTCATGCCGGCGTACTCCGTTCCTCCCTTGCCACCCGTCAATATGAATGGCTCTTCAAACAACTGCAGCCCACCAATAACCGTGAGCGTCACGCCAAAAAACATAATGGGTTTGAGTTGGGGCAGCGTGATGAAAAAGAACTGTTGCCAGCTGTTGGCACCATCCATGCGGGCGGCTTCATACAAGTCTCTGGGGATGCTTTGCATGGCAGCCACGTACAAAATGACGTTGAACCCCAAGTAACGCCAAAAAACCACCGCCGACACCACCGGTTTGATGGCCTCTGGACTGCCAAGCCAGTCAATGTTTTTCTGAGGCATGACCGCATTGAGAAAAGGCCACTGCGCCATTTCTGCCAAAGCCGCATTCACCATGCCATAGTCCGTGGAAAACAAAGTGCTGAACATGATTGCGATGGCCACGGTTGATGTGATGTAGGGCAGAAAATACGCCCCCATCGCAGCGTTTCGCCAACGTCCCAGTTTTTCATTGATGAGGAAGGCCAGTGGAATCGCCACCAGATGCTGCGGCAACCCAGATGCCATCGCCATCCAAAGCGTGTTGCCGAGTGATGTCCAGACCAACGGGTCCTCCACCGCAAAGATCAAATTTTCCAAGCCCACAAATTGCATGGACCCAAGCCCTTGTACTGGGTCCCATGTGTGGAACATCAGCACGAATGAAAAGACAATTGGAAACAACCCAAAAACCATGAACAGCAACAGGAATGGGCTGATCAGTACATACGGCGCAGCAGAGGGCTTTAATTTCAGGCGCATCAACGGCTAGCCCTTCTTTGCACCAGTCGATGCGCGTCTTTCAAGGCTTGATCGATGGGCTTGCCTTTGTTGAGGACCAGGTCCAATTCGGCATTCACAATTTCTTCTGCAACGCTGTCGTTTCGGAAGACCATGGTGGGTTTTATTTGCAAGGCGGTCGTCTTCCACTCGGCCCTTGCTTTCTGACCTCCCAGAAACGCCACGGGTTGTTCAAAAAATGGGCCGTTGTGGGCTTCAAGCAGGGCTGGAAAGGCATTGAATTTTTCGAATGCCAGTTGCTGTTGCTTGCTGTTCAAGGTCAGGTGCTTGATCAAATCCCAGGCAATTGCCTTGTTGACCGCTTTTTTGGGGATGGCATAGAACGTTCCGCCCCACGAAGTTGCAATACGCTCGGGTAAAACAGTCGATCGCCATAGGCCGCTTGTATTGGGTGCCAACCAGTTTTGCAGGTGCCCGCCCAGCCAAGCCCCCATCATCTGCACGGTCACAGTTCCGCGTTTGAGCGATTCGCCCCACTCGTTAGACCACGGATTGATCTTGGCATCAAGACCTTCTGTTCTGATTTTTTGGGCGATCTCAAAGGCTCTTTTGAAGCGTGGTGAATTTTCAATGATTGACTTGCCTTGTTCATCGAAATACACGCCTTGTCCGGCTGGAATGCCTGTCCTGATCACAATGTCTTTGACATCTCGGGCGTGAGCTACCAAGTAAGCGCCCGTAGCTTTTTTGATTTTTTGCCCACCCCGGATGAAGCTTTCCCAGGACTGCGTTAACTCCGACTCAGTCACTTGGGCTTTGAGCAATACATCGTTTCTGTAAAACATCGCGCCTGGTCCAATGTCTGTGGGCATAGCAACCTGGCCGTGACTCGCGGATCGGCCCTGGGCCATGGCAAACGACACGACTTTTGAGGCTTGATCGCCGAGGGAGTAAGGCGGCTTTTCCAAGTCTTCAAGCCCACCGCTTTGCGCAAAACGACCAAGATAGCCATATTCAATGGTCATGACGTCCGGCAATCCTGTTGAGGTTGCCAGCGCCGTCGTCATGGCCGTGTGGTGGTCGGCATATTCCCGCCCCACCACTTTGACTTCTACATTGGGGTTCTTTTTTTGCCAATCTTGCAAAGCGGCTTTCACGATGTCATCGACCGCGGGGTAAGCGGCTACTGTGACGACCGTCTTTTGTGCAGCAGCTGGCATGCACAGCATCAGCGCAGCCAACGACAAGCCCATTAGTTTTTTCATGGAAATCCCATTTATGAAAGCGCTTTCATTGTAAATTTGATCTTCCTTGTGTCAAGCCCGAAACGGGTTTGTACTTAGAAAACAAGCCTGCTTTCTGGTCCAACCCATTGAACAAGGGTTTCACGCCATGGGTGCAAAGTATCTTTTGATCACCTGTAGACTATCCGCAGTCTTACTTTGAAGAAAAGTAAGCATGGTTGTGCTGAGCCTCAGACTCACGGGCATCGATCTCATTCGATAACCACAGGTCTCAAGCGCACCGCAGCTTTCCCCTTCCTCAGCCTCTGGATCTACACCATGAACCGCTGCACTCTGGCCCTTCGCGGGCGTGCTTTGCTTTCCTTTGACTTCTTCACCTCTACGGAGGCTGCATGAGCAAGAAGGTCTTCATTAAAACTTTTGGTTGCCAGATGAACGAGTACGACTCGGACAAAATGGTCGATGTGCTGGGCGCAGCCCAGGGTTATGAGCCCACGCAAAACGTAGACGAAGCCGATCTGATTTTGTTCAACACCTGCTCGGTCCGCGAAAAGGCCCAAGAGAAGGTGTTCAGCGATCTGGGCCGGGTGCAACACCTGAAAGCCAAAGGCGTGCTGATCGGCGTGGGCGGTTGCGTGGCCAGCCAGGAAGGCGCCGAGATCATCAAGCGTGCACCTTATGTGGATGTGGTGTTTGGCCCGCAAACCTTGCACCGCCTGCCCGAGTTGCTGGCCGAGCGTGAGCGCAAGCAACGCCCCCAGGTGGACATCAGCTTCCCCGAGATTGAGAAATTTGACCACCTGCCGCCGGCCAAGGTGGAAGGCGCCACCGCCTTTGTCTCGATCATGGAAGGTTGCAGCAAATATTGCAGCTATTGCGTGGTGCCCTACACCCGGGGCGAAGAAGTGTCACGGCCCTTTGACGATGTGCTGGTCGAAGTGGCCGGACTGACCGCGCAGGGCGTGAAAGAGATCACCTTGCTGGGTCAGAACGTGAACGCGTACCGCGGCAAGATGGGCGACACCGCCGATATTGCCGACTTTGCGCTGCTGCTGGAGTACGTGGCCGACATGCCGGGCATCGAGCGCATCCGCTACGTGACCAGCCACCCCAACGAGTTCACCCAGCGCTTGATCGATGCTTACGCCACGATCCCCAAACTGGTGAGCCACCTGCACTTGCCGGTGCAGCACGGCTCGGACCGCATTTTGATGGCCATGAAGCGCGGCTACACCGCCATGGAATACAAGAGCACCATTCGCAAACTGCGGGCGATTCGCCCCGACATGTCGCTGAGCAGCGATTTCATCGTGGGCTTCCCGGGCGAGACCGAGGAAGACTTCAACAAGATGATGAAGCTGATCACCGATGTGGGTTTTGACACCAGCTTCAGCTTCATCTTCAGCCCCCGCCCCGGCACTCCTGCTGCCAACCTGCACGACGACACAGCCCACGCGGTGAAGTTGCGCAGGTTGCACCACCTGCAAGCCACCATTGAAGAGAACGTACAGCGCATTGGCGAAAGCCGCGTGGGCACAGTGCAGCGCATTCTGGTGGAACGCCCTTCACGCAAGGATGCCACCGAACTGGCGGGCCGCACCGAGTGCAACCGGGTGGTCAACTTCCCCGGCGGCCCGAGCATGGACCGCTTGATCGGCCAGATGGTGGATGTGCGCATCACGCAAGGACTGTCGCACTCGCTGCGTGGCGAGCTCTTGATCAAGGACTGAGCCAGCCCGCTCAGGACTGTCGCCCCACTTCGCGGATGTAGCGGCGGTAGTCGCCATGCGGGATTGACGCGCAAGCACCCACGGGGCGTTTGTACACATAGGTTTGCACCTGCTGGCCTTGCAGCGGGCCGCTCAGCACGGTGACCATTTCGCGCCAATAGGGCGATGCGGCAGGGTCGCCAGGCAACAGGCCTTCTACGGCGTCGAGCCGGGCCAGTTGGGCCTCATCAACTTCATAGACCTCGCCCGTGACCCGCCCTTCGCCCTGCAGCAGACCGGGGTAGCACCCCACATCGACCAAACGGCCCTGCACCTGGGCCGCACCCACAAAATGGGCGCCGTGCATTTCGGCTTGCAGCCGCAAGCCGGGCATCAAAGTGCCATAGATGAAAAGTGCGTGTTTCATGCGCTGGATTTTGCGTCAATTTACGCATCTTCATCCGCATCCGCAGCCGTGTCCACATCCGATCCGATTTGACGATCGTCAAGCTGTCCCCCATTGGCAGGCATCGCCTACATTGCGGTTTAAACTGAACTGCAGTGATAAGCGTTCGCCCCACAGGCCAACAGTCCCACACCCCAGATGGACCGGAGACGCCCATGAAAGCAGAACAAAACGAATTGATCACCCGCATTGGCCCTGGCACTGCTTGCGGCGCGGTGATGCGCCACTATTGGCAGCCGGTGGCGCTGGTCGATGAATTCAACCCCGCGCTCGATCCGCACATGGCCATCCGCCCCGTCAAGGCGGTGCGCATTCTGGGCCAAGACCTGGTGCTGTTTCGCAACGCGCAAGGTGACTTCGGTTTGCTCGACCGCGACTGTCCGCACCGGGGGGCCGATCTGGCCTATGGCCGCAACGAAGGCGATGGCCTGCGCTGCCCCTTCCACGGCTGGAAATTTGACGTGACGGGCCAATGCACCGAAACCCCCGCCGAGCCCGTTGGCAGCACGCTGTGCCAACGGGTGCGCCAGCGCAGCTACCCGCTGATCGAGCGCAGCGGCATCTTGTTCGGCTGGTTCGGACCCGAAGGCCAGACACCACCGCCGCTGCCCGCCATCGACGCCTTCAGCGCTCCTGCCACGCACACCTTTGCCTTCAAGGGCTTGTGGCAATGCAACTGGCTGCAAGCTTTCGAAGTGGGCATTGACCCGGCGCATGCCTCTTATCTGCACCGCTTTTTCAAAGACGAATCGCTCGAAGGCAGCTATGGCCGCCAGTTCAGAGGCGCGAGCGCAGGCGATGTGCAAGGCGAACGTTGGCCCATGACGCGCGTGATGCGAGAGCTGGACCAGCCCGACATATCGTTTGAGCCCACCGACACGGGCATGCGCCTGACGGCGTTGCGACCGATCAACGAGGCGCTGACCCATGTGCGGGTGACGAATGCGCTGTTTCCGCACACCTTTGTGATCCCGCTGTCCGAGTCCATGACCATCACGCAAATGCATGTGCCGGTGGACGACACGCACACCTATTGGTATTCGGTGTTCACCAGCTTTGCCGGGCCGGTGGACAAAGAAGCCATGCGCCATCAACGGCTGCCTTCGGTGACCCTGCCCGACTACATCCCCAAGCTGGGCCAACATAACCACTGGGGCTTCAACCCGGAAGAGCAAATCTCGCGCACGTTCCTGGGCATGGGCGAAGACGACATCAATGTGCACGACCAGTGGGCCTGCGAAAGCATGGGGGCCATTCAAGACCGTACCCGCGAGCATCTGGGCACCAGCGACAAGGTCATCATGGCCAACCGGCGCATGCTGCTCAAAGCCATTGAAACCGTGCAGGCAGGTGGGCTGCCGCCTGGCTTTGCGCAAGATGCCGTGGCCAGCCAGCGCGTGGGCCCCGACACAGTGGACGGCATTGCGCCCAGCGGACAGTGGCCGCAGTGGTGGCGGGAGGCCTGCCAGGCCAAGCGCGATGGCGCAACTTGGAATGCAGCGCTGCCAGGCAGCGCCCAGACCGCGGCACAACCGAGCGCAGCATGAGCTTTGCAGAACGTTGTGGGCTGCACACCCAAGTGCGCCTGGCCGCCTGCCAGCAGTTGGTCCAGCAGGTCGAGGCCTCGGGCATCGAGCTGATCCGCCTGGGCTGGTGTGACCTGCACGGCGTGGTGCGCGGCAAGACCATCGTGGCGTCGCAGCTGCGTCAGGCGCTGGCCAACGGTGTGGGCATAGTCAGCACTTTGCTGCTCAAGGACAGCTCAGACCGCACCGCCTTCAAGGTGTTCGAGCCGGGCATCGCGCAGACCTTGCCGGGGTTTGCAGGGGCCAGCAATTTCACGCTCATGCCCGACCCGGCCAGCTGGCATGTGCTGCCCTGGGCCGACAAAACCGGCTGGCTGCAGTGCCAGCCCTACTTGGCCGATGGCCGCATTGTGTCGCTCGATTCGCGCCACGTGCTGCAGCAGGCCGTGCAACGCCTGAACGAACGCGGCTGGCAAATGCGCTGCGGGTTAGAAGTCGAGTTCCACATCTACCGCCTGAAAGACCCGCTGCACGGCCAGGACCTCGACCCGAACCGCGCAGGTTGGCCAGGTCCCGCGCCCGAAGTCAGCATGATCCACCCGGGTTTCAACCTCTTGACCGAGGGATTGTTTGACCAGGCCGAGGAGCCCCTGCGCATCGTGCATCGCACCGCACAGGCACTGGGCCTGCCCCTGATCTCTCTCGAAATCGAACTGGGCCCCAGCCAGGTTGAGGCGGTGTTTGACGTGAGCGATGCACTCACTGCGGCCGACAACATGGTGCTTTTCCGCAATGCCACGCGCCAGGCTCTGCGCCGCCACGGTTACCACGCCACCTTCATGTGCCGCCCACCGTTTGACCACATCATGTCGAGTGGCTGGCATTTACACCAGTCCATGTGCGAGCACTCGACGGGCCACAACGTGTTCATGCGCGATGCCCCTGCGCCCGGCAGCAGCCCGCGAGATGCGCTGCAGGTGTTGTCTGATTCGGGTGCCGCTTATTTAGCGGGTCTGCTTGCCCATGCCCCAGCTCTCACGGCCCTGTGTACCTCCACCAGCAATGGCTATGGGCGTTTCAGGCCCAACGCGATGGCCCCGCAGTCCATCCTGTGGGGGCGCGATAACCGCGGCGCGATGCTGCGCGTGATTGGCGCAGCGGGCGACGAGGCCACGCGCATTGAAAACCGCTTGGGTGAACCGGCGGCCAACCCCTACCTCTACATGGCCTCGCAAATCCACGCAGGGCTGGCCGGTGTGGACGCGCATCTGCAAGCACCCGAAGCCACCGAAACGCCCTACTCACCTGGCGCAACCCTCATTCCGAACAGCCTGGCCGATGCGGTACGGGCGCTGCAAAAAGACCCCACCATGTGCCAGGCTCTGGGCCAGCCCTTTGTCGACTACTACAGCACCCTCAAACTGGCCGAACACCAGCGCTTGGCGCAGGCCGAGGACGCCCAGGAATTCCACCGCCGTGAATATTTCGGGCGCATTTGAAACCCCCTTGAAAGACAGCGCCAGACGGCGACGCATTGAACATGATCACCATCCACCTGCAACCCCACAACCCCACACAAGCCGAGCACCGTCTGCAAGTCCAAGAGGGCCAAAGCCTGATGCAGGCTGCTGTTGATGCCAATCTACCCGGCATTCAGGCCGATTGCGGTGGTCTGCTGACTTGCGCCACCTGCCATGTGATCGTGCCTGTTGAATGGTTGACCCAGCTGCCGCCCATGGGTGGCGATGAGGACGGCATGCTGGCCTTTACCGCCCAGACACGCGCACCAGGCAGCCGGTTGTCGTGTCAAATCATGCTGACCGAAGCACTGGACGGCCTGCGGGTCACGCTGCCGGAGAGCCAGTACTGAGCGGAAGATTCAGCGAGGCATACCGGGAAACCCGCCACCACCGCCCATCATGCCTTTCATGGCACCCATGCGTTTCATCATTTTCATCATGCCGCCGCCGGACATTTTTTTCATCATGTCCTGCATCTGCTCAAACTCCTTGAGCATGCGGTTGACGTCTTGCACCTGAACCCCCGCGCCAGCAGCAATGCGCCGCTTGCGGGTGGCCTTGATCAGCTCCGGCTTTCTGCGCTCCAGAGGGGTCATGCTGTGAATGATGCCTTGCTTGCGGCCAATGTCTTTTTCGACCTTGCCCATGTCCATGGATGCGGCTTTGGCAGTCAGCTGTGAGGGCAATTTATCCATCAGGCTCGACAAACCACCCATTTGCTTCATTTGCTGAATTTGAGCCAAAAAGTCATTCAAGTCAAAACCGCCACCGCTTTTGACCTTGGCAGCCAGCTTTTGCGCAGCTTCCATGTCCACGCCCGCAGTGACCTGTTCGACCAGGGCCAAGATGTCGCCCATGCCCAACACACGACCGGCGTGCCGCTCAGCGTCAAACACTTCCAAGCCATCAATTTTTTCACTGGTGCCCGCAAACTTGATCGGCACACCGGTGATCTGGCGCACCGAGAGCGCTGCACCACCGCGTGAATCGCCGTCCAGCTTGGTCAATATGATGCCGGTCAGGGGCAAGGCTTCGCTGAAGGCTTTGGCGGTGTTGGCCGCATCCTGACCCTGCATGGCATCCACCACAAACAAAGTCTCGACCGGTTTGAGCTCTGCATGCAAGGCCTTGATTTCAGCCATCAAGGCCTCATCAATGGCCAGCCGGCCTGCGGTGTCGACCAGCAATACGTCAAAGAAATGCTTGCGGGCGTAATCGATGGCGGCACGGGCAATGTCGATGGGCTTTTGATCCGGCGTGCTGGGAAACCATTCAGCCCCGGCTTGCGCGGTCACGGTTTTCAACTGTTCAATGGCAGCGGGCCGGTACACATCACCCGAGACCGTCAACACTTTCTTTTTGCGTTTTTCAATCAGGTGCTTGGCCAACTTGGCGGTGGTGGTGGTTTTGCCGGCACCTTGCAAGCCCGCCATCAGGATCACGGCCGGCGGTTGAGCGGCCAGGTTGATGTCGGCCACCCCCTCGCCCATGGTGGCGGCCAGTTCCCGGTTAACGACGCCCACCAAAGCCTGCCCGGGCTTGAGCGAACCCATGACCTCTTGGCCCAGGGCTTTTTCTTTCACACGGGCAATGAAGTCGCGCACCACCGGCAGGGCCACGTCGGCTTCCAGCAGGGCCATGCGCACCTCGCGCAACATGTCTGCCACGTTGGACTCGGTGATGCGGGCCTGTCCGCTGAGGGTCTTAACGAGGCGTGAAAGTTTGTCGGTCAGGGCGGAGGCCATCGGGGAATCCAGAAATATCCGGTCAAGCGTGATGGCGAAGCCCCTGTGGCCGCGCCTGAAAGGCTAAACTCGGTGCCATGATTTTAGCGAGTCCCCCATTTTGGATGTTGCCAGCCACCGTCCTGGCTGCTTTAGCCTACGGCTTGCCAGCCTTAGCGGGTGAGCGGCTTTCCCACACACATGCTCGGCGCCTTCTATGGCTGGCATGGGCAGCACATGCCGTGGCTTTGCTCAGCTTGCTGGTCGGGCCGGTTCACTTCGGGTTTGCACCCGCGATATCGGTGACCGCCTGGCTCGTGGTGAGCGCCTACATATTAGAGAGCCAGTTTTTCCCTAAATTCAAAGCCCGATGGGCCATGGGCAGTTTGGGAACCATCGCTGTTGTGCTGGCCTGGTTTTTCCCGGGTACACCTTTGTCCGCCCAAGCATCGGCTTGGTTGCCTTTGCATTGGGCTTTGGGTTTGTCTGCATACGGCATGTTTGGTGCCGCCGTGGTGCACGCTTGGATGATGACCCGGGCTGAACGCGACATCCGCATGGCCCAAGATGCCGGAAGCGGTCTGCCGCTGTTGACACTTGAGCGTCTCACCTTCCGGTTCGTCTTGGCGGGTTTCTTTTTGCTGACCGGTACTTTGGTGGCCGGTATTTTGTTTGGCGATGCACTTTACGGCCAAGGGCAAGGCCATTGGCGCTGGGACCACAAGACCATTTTTGCCTTGCTGTCCTGGCTTACTTTTGCCGTCTTGCTGATCGGTCGCAGCCAGTGGGGCTGGCGAGGCCGCCGCGCAGTCCGGGTGCTTTACATCGGGGCGGGGTTGTTGCTCTTGTCTTATGCCGGCTCCCGATTTGTTTTAGAAGTTTTGCTGGGGCGCATGGGATGAAATACCTGCTTTTACTGCTGGTGGTTTTGCTGATTATCTGGGCTTTAAAGCGTGGACGTTCGGCCAACAAGGCCAATCCGCCTCAAAAGACCGATGCCCAAACGCCGTCGGAAATGGTGACTTGCACTCATTGCGGAATCCATTTGCCATCAGAAGAAGCCGTTTCTGGTCAAAAGGGGTTTTACTGCAGCACCGAACATCGGACTGCCGCACAAGACCGCAACCCTGGTTGAAACCACTGCGGCCATGCTTGCGTCCGCACCAGAGTCAATACCGCCTTGGCAAGACGGTTGGCACCCTCAAGCACAACGACTGGCGTCCCCCAACTTCGGGTCTCGTCCCCCACTGGCCTGCATTGACCTGATCGTTGTCCATTCCATCAGCCTTCCACCTGGCCAATATGGTGGCGATGCCGTGCAACGCCTTTTTACCAACCAGCTCGATTGGGAAGCCCACCCCTACTTCCAGTCCATCCGGGGACTGGTGGTCTCATCGCACTTTTACATACGCCGCGACGGTTCCTTGTGGCAGTTTGTCAGCTGCAATGACCGCGCCTGGCATGCGGGGCAGTCCGAGTACCGCGGGCGAACCAATTGCAACGACGATTCGATCGGCATTGAGCTTGAAGGTCTTGAGGGGGATACTTTTGAAGACACACAATACCGGTGCTTGGCTGAACTTTGTCGGGACATCCGGCAAAATTACCCCATCGCGCACCTGGCGGGGCATGAACACATTGCACCCGGCAGAAAGCAGGACCCAGGTCCAGGCTTCCACTGGGCCCGTCTGAAGCAGTTGTTGGATTTTCCGCCTCAGGTTTTTCCCTGATCCCGACCCCTGGCAAACACTAGCCAAAAATATTTACACGTTTGCGGCACCGTTCGAAATTAACTTTTGGATTTGAACAGCAACGCTCGCCAGCGTCGCAATGCCCAAGCCCATCAAGGTGTTTTCAGCACAATTGCTTCGCAGGCCGCATCAGAGTTGATTAAGCCGTTCCAAAGCCATTGAAAACAGGCCAATCGAGCCCTCTTTTCAGCAAGTGAAAGGCGATCACAAAAGGCCCTGGCCATAATTTATTTGGCACGATCACGCCAGACGCACAAAACTGACCGGTACACTACCTGTAGTGGCTTGTGCTAAGGCCAGACACCAGATATAGTGCTTCTTACAAATTCTCACAACTAAACAAGACGCCCATTTAAGCGGCTTGTGACAGATTCAACGATCACAGAAATCCAACGAAATGACCATGCAAACAGATCTGAAAATCGCATCCCCAGCCCCAGCCCTTTCACGCCAGCCTGAAACAAGGCCAAGCGGCACCCCGAACCTGCAGGCGCTGGCCAATTACCAAATCATTCGCCGCAACGGTGCTGTCGTGCCTTTCGAGCCGAGCAAAATTGCCGTGGCACTGATGAAAGCCTTTTTGGCTGTCCACGGGACACAAGGTGCAGCATCGGCCAGTGTTCGTGAAGTGGTTGAGGATCTGACACAAAACGTCATTCGCGCTTTGGTGCGTTCGCGTCCTGGTGGGGGCACATTCCACATCGAAGACGTGCAAGATCAGGTGGAGTTGGGCTTGATGCGCAGCAGCAACCACGAAGTCGCACGCGCTTATGTGCTGTACCGCGAACGTCGCACCCAAGAACGCGCCCAGCACCAACAAGAAGCCGCGCCCAAACCAGCTGAGCCTCGCCTGCACGTGATCGACGGCGGCCAACGCATCGCTCTGGATCTGGACTACCTCAAATCCTTGATGGTCAATGCTTGCGCCGGCTTGGGCAAGGATGTCAGCCCCGAGCCCATCGTGGCTGAGACCATGCGCAACCTTTACGATGGTGTACCGATGGAAGAGGTTTACAAAGCCTCGATCCTGGCTTCGCGGACCCTGATCGAAAAAGACCCGGACTACACCTATGTGACGGCTCGCCTGTTGATGCACACCATCGCCAAGGAAATTTTGGGCAAGGAAGTGACTCAGGACCAGATGGCTGAGGAATACATCAATTACTTTCCTCAATTCATCAAGAAGGGCGTCGACAATGACCTGCTCGATGAAAAGTTGCTCCAGTTTGATCTGAAGAAGCTGGCCAGTGCGCTCAAGCCTGAGCGCGACTTGCAATTCGATTACCTGGGCCTGCAAACCCTGTATGACCGCTATTTCCTGCACGTGCGCAAGACACGCATCGAGATGCCTCAGGCTTTCTTCATGCGCGTGGCCATGGGTCTGTCGCTCAACGAAATCAATCGCGAAGCCCGCGCCATCGAGTTTTACGAAATCCTGTCTTCCTTTGACTTCATGTCTTCCACGCCCACACTGTTCAACAGCGGCACATTGCGCTCTCAGTTGTCGAGCTGCTACCTGACTACCGTGCCAGATGATCTGGACGGCATCTACGAATCCATCAAGGAAAACGCCTTGCTGTCCAAATTTGCAGGGGGGCTGGGCAATGACTGGACCCGTGTGCGCGCCATGGGCTCACACATCAAGGGCACCAACGGAGAATCTCAAGGCGTGGTGCCCTTCCTCAAAGTGGTCAACGACACAGCTGTGGCTGTGAACCAAGGCGGCAAGCGCAAAGGCGCGGTGTGCACTTACCTGGAAACTTGGCACCTGGACATCGAAGAGTTCCTGGAGTTGCGCAAAAACACAGGCGATGACCGCCGACGCACACACGACATGAACACCGCCAACTGGATTCCCGACCTGTTCATGCGACGTGTCATGGAAAAAGGCAACTGGACCTTGTTTTCACCTTCCGATGTGCCCGATCTTCATGATCTGTTCGGTCTGGCCTTTGAAAAAGCCTATGTGGTTTATGAGCAAAAAGCCGAGCGCGGCGAAATCAAGCCCAGCAAGACGGTACCGGCGACTGACCTGTGGCGAAAGATGCTGTCGATGCTTTTTGAAACCGGCCACCCGTGGATCACGTTCAAGGACCCTTGCAACGTGCGCTCGCCTCAGCAACACGTTGGCGTGGTGCATTCGTCCAACCTTTGCACTGAAATCACCCTGAACACCAGTGATACCGAAACGGCTGTCTGCAACCTGGGATCGGTCAACCTGTCTCGTCACCTGAAAGACAGCGCCAACGGCAAAGTCATTGACCACGAAAAACTGAACAAGACCATCACGATCGCCATGCGCATGCTGGACAACGTGATCGACATCAACTATTACGCCGTGAAAAAGGCCCGTGACTCGAACATGCGTCACCGCCCTGTCGGCTTGGGCTTGATGGGCTTCCAGGACTCGCTGTACGAAATGCGCATTCCGTATGCGTCACAGGCCGCCGTGGAATTCGCAGACCAATCCATGGAAGCCATCTGCTACTACGCTTATTGGGCCTCCACCGAGCTGGCGAAAGAACGCGGCCAATATGCCACCTACAAAGGCTCTTTGTGGGACCAAGGCATCTTGCCTCTGGACACGCTGAAGCTGCTAGAACACGAGCGCGGCGGTTACGTCGAAGTTGACCGGTCGTCCACGCTTGACTGGGATGCACTGCGTAAAAAAATCGCATCCGATGGCATGCGCAACTCCAATTGCGTTGCCATTGCGCCAACAGCCACCATTTCCAACATCATCGGCGTGGATGCTTCGATTGAACCTTGCTTTGGCAACCTGTCCGTCAAGTCGAATCTTTCGGGCGAGTTCACCGTGATCAATAGCTACTTGGTGCGAGACCTGAAGCGTCTTGGCTTGTGGGATGACGTGATGGTCATGGACCTGAAGCATTTTGATGGCTCACTGCGTCCGATCGATCGCGTACCGCAAGAAATCAAAGCACTTTACGCCACCGCATTTGAAGTTGAAACCACTTGGCTGGTCGAGGCAGCGGCGCGTCGCCAAAAATGGATTGACCAAGCCCAGTCGTTGAACATCTACATGGCAGGTGCATCCGGGAAAAAGCTGGACGACACCTACAAGCTGGCTTGGTTGCGAGGTCTCAAAACCACCTACTACTTGCGCACATCCAGCGCCACACAAGCCGAAAAATCGACGGTGCAAGCAGGCTCACACAATGCAGTCTCTTCCTCAGGTTCACCTGCTGGCGGCATGAGCGCTATGGAAGCGGCCGCAGCTGCAGCACAAGTTCAAATGAGTGCATCACCAGCGACCGATATCAAGTTTTGTGCGATCGATGATCCTGGCTGTGAAGCCTGCCAATGAATTTAAAAGCATTGCACTTTGCTGTGATAAGCCAAGTGCGATGCAATTGAACAACACTTCATGGTTGTTCGCAGCGAAAAAGCGCATCGCTTCTTTGCATTTGCTGCGCTTGCTTTCATAATTTGAGAACTGGAATTTTTTATGTTGTCCTGGGACGATCAAGTCAAACCTGCGCCGCAATCTGCGATGCCCTCTTTTTCTGGTGCTGATGAAACAACAGCACCTGCTGCTGCATCTTCAACTGCCAGCCCTCGCCGGATGAATGCGGCAGACAAGCGCATCATAAACGGCCAAACCGACGTCAACCAGTTGGTGCCGTTCAAATACAAATGGGCTTGGGAAAAATACCTGGCCACTTGCGCCAACCACTGGATGCCGCAAGAAGTGAACATGAACCGCGACATCGCTTTGTGGAAAGACCCCAACGGTCTGACTGAAGACGAGCGCCGCATGGTCAAGCGCAACCTCGGCTTCTTCGTCACGGCCGACTCGCTGGCGGCCAACAACATCACACTGGGCACCTACCGCCACATCACGGCCCCTGAATGCCGTCAGTTCTTGTTGCGCCAAGCTTTTGAAGAAGCCATTCACACCCACGCTTACCAATACATCACTGAGTCATTGG
>NZ_JBIKHV010000161.1:0-3477 GCF_044361985.1 Limnohabitans sp.
AAGCGATTTGCGCGCCAGCGCCGACTACCGCCGCCAAGTCCTGGCCCAACTGCTGCACCGCGCTTGGCTGGAAAGCACGGGCCACAGCGATGTTCGGCTGGAGGACCTCACATGAACATGCCTCAAAGAACAAAGAATACGGCCGACAGCAGCCGCCCGCGTTTTCACGAAAGCGCCAGCGCGCAGGTGCAAGGCCAGGCCAGCTACATTGACGATTTGCCGCTGATCGAAGGCACGCTGCATGCCGCTCCGCTGATGAGCCCAGTGGCCAACGCCCAGCTGATGGTCTTGGACCTCAGCGCTACCCTGGCCGCACCCGGCGTCGTCGGCGTGGTCACCGCGCCAGACATCCCCGGCGACCCGCTGCTGGCCACTTTTGTGCACGACGAGCCCATCTTTGCCGGGCCGCAACTCATGCACGTGGGCCAGGTCATGGGCTTGGTGCTGGGCCACAGCCACCAACAGGCGCGGCAAGCCGCCCGTCAGATGCGCCTGCAAACCAAAACACAGCCGCCCCTGTTGCACGCCCGCGCAGCCCTGCAAGCTGGCAGCTTTGTGTTGCCCAAAGTCACAGTGCAGCGCGGTCACGTCGAACAGGCCCTGGCCCAAGCCCCGCACCGCTTGCTCGGCACGCTGGAGATCGGCGGGCAAGAGCATTTTTATTTGGAAAGCCAGATCGCCTACGCGATTCCGCAGGAGAACGGCCATTGGTTGATCCACAGCGGCACGCAACACCCTGGCGAGGTGCAGCACTGGGTGGCGCATGCGCTGCACATCCCGATGTCGCAGGTGCGCGTGGTGTGCCGCCGCATGGGGGGCGGCTTTGGCGGCAAAGAGACGCAGGCCGGGCACTTGGCGGTGTGGGCCGCGCTGGCCGCGCACAAATTTGGGCGGCCCGTCAAGATGCGGCTGGACCGGGGCGACGACATCCTGATCACCGGCAAGCGTCACCCCTTTAGCCACGACTGGCGGGTGGGATTTGACGCCGAGGGCCGCGTTCTGGGGCTGGACTCGGTGCAGCTCGCCCATTGCGGCCACAGCGCCGACCTCAGTGGCCCCGTCGCCGACCGGGCGATCTTTCACACCGACAACGCTTATTTCTTGAGCGATCTGACCATCACCTCGCACCGCTGCAAAACCCACACCCAAAGCCACACCGCCTTTCGCGGATTTGGCGGCCCACAGGGCGTGCTGTTGATCGAGACCATCATGGGCGACATCGCCCGCCACCTGGGGCTGGACGCGCTGGATGTGCGCCTGGCCAACCTGTATGGGGTGGCGGATGGTGAAAATAAACGCGACACCACACCCTACGGCATGAAAGTCGAAGACAACATCCTGCACCCACTCATCACCCAGCTGGCCGAAAGCTGCAACTACCGTGCGCGACGCCAGTCCGTCGCAGCGTGGAACGCCACCCACACGGTCATCAAAAAGGGGCTGGCGCTTACACCGGTCAAGTTCGGCATCAGCTTCACCGCCACGCAGTTCAACCAGGCTGGGGCGGTGGTCTCGGTCTACACCGATGGCAGCGTGCGTGTGAACCACGGCGGCACCGAAATGGGCCAAGGCTTGCACACCAAGGTGTGTGGCTTGGTGGCCCGGGTGTTGGGCTTGCCCGCCACCCAAGTGCATGCCAGCGCCAGCGACACCGACCAGGTGGCAAACGCCAGCGCCACAGCAGCCTCCAGCGGGACTGACCTGAATGGCCGCGCTGCTGAAAACGCCGCTTTGCAAGTGCGCCAAAACATCGCGGAATGCCTCGCGAAGGCCGATGGCTGTAGCGCTGAGACCGTGCGTTTTGAACACGCCCAAGTCATCACGCCGCTGCGCCAGCGCAGCTTCACCGAAGCCGTGCAGTACGCCTATGGCCAACGCGTGCAACTGTGGAGCGACGGTTTTTATGCCACGCCCAAAATCCACTACGACCGCACGACCCTGACCGGTCGGCCTTTTTATTACTTCGCCTACGGCGGTGCCTGCAGCGAAGTGGCCATCGACACGCTCACGGGGGAATACCGCTTGCTGCGCACCGACATCCTGCACGACGTCGGACACTCGCTGCACCCCGAGATCGACATCGGCCAGATCGAAGGCGGCTTTGCCCAAGGGCTGGGCTGGCTCACCACAGAAGAGCTGGTCTGGAACGCCCAAGGCGAGCTCCTCACCAAGGGCGCAAGCACCTACAAGATTCCGACCGCCGCCGACATGCCCGCGCAACTGAACATTGCGCTGTGGCACGAAGCCAACCCCGAAGACAACGTGGGCGGCAGCAAGGCCGTAGGCGAGCCACCCTTCATGCTGGCCATCAGCGTGGTCGAAGCGCTGCGCGACGCCATCGGCGCCACACGCCCAGGCCACACGCCCATTCACCTGGACACACCCGCCACCCCCGAACGCGTTTTGGGCGCTATCCTTGCACCATCAGCGCATTAGCCCCACCCTTTTATGGGGGTCAGATCCCGATTAAATAGGCTTGTTTAATCAGGGCCTGTCCCCGATTGAATTCGATCCACAGAGCCCTTGATTGCTGCCTTCACGCCCGATGACCTCCATTCCTCATTCCCATTTAAAAGGCTGGCGCGCTGGTCTGCTGTGGTTTCCTGATCCCCAAAACCCCTTGGCCCAACACGAAACCGACGGCCTGCTGGTCACTGGGCAAAGCACAGACGGCATCGTGCGCGTTTTGGCCATCGGGGCCTACCGTGATCTGGCCCCGCTGTACCCTGATCTGCCCATCACCCACTGGCCCGGTCTGTGCATCGCGCCAGGCTTTGTCGACCTGCACATCCATTACCCGCAAACCGACGTGATCGGCTCGCCCGCCGATGGCTTGCTGCCCTGGCTTGAGCACTACACCTTTCCCCACGAAAAGCAGTTTTCAAATTCTGCCTATGCGCATGAGGTAACGAGCTTTTTTCTGGACGAGCTGATGCGCCATGGCGTGACCACCGCACTGTGCTTTGCCACCGCGCACCCCGAATCGGTCGATGTGTTCATGGCCGAGGCGCAAAAACGCCACCTGCGCATGATCACCGGCAAAGTGCTGCAAGACCGCCACAGCCCCGATGGTCTGCGCGACGCCGACACAGCGCTCAGCCTGCGCCAGACCGAAGCCCTGATTGCTCGCTGGCACGGTGTGGACCGGCTGGGCTACGCCATCACACCGCGCTTTGCACCCACCAGCAGCACAGCGCAACTGCACGGCGCAGGCGAGATCGCACAACAATTTCCCGATGTGTGGATCCAGTCGCATGTGGCCGAAAATCTCGACGAAATTCGTTGGGTGCACGAACTCTTTCCCGAAGCACGCAGTTATCTGGACGTGTACGACCGGGCTGGCCTGCTGCGACAACGGGCGGTGTACGCGCACTGCATTTATCTGGACGAAACCGACCGCCGCCGCATGGCCGAAGTGGGCGCGACCGCTGCCGTCAGCCCCACCAGCAACTTGTTTCTGGGCAGCGGCTTTTTTAA
>NZ_JBIKHV010000072.1:0-11372 GCF_044361985.1 Limnohabitans sp.
ACCCACCGCTGAAGCGGCGGCACGCCGTTTTGCAGGTGACGAAGAAGGCTACACCTACGGCCGTTATGGCAACCCCACCGTGAGCAGCATGGAAATGCGACTGGCCGCGCTGGAAGGCACAGAAGCCTCGATGGGCACAGCTTCCGGCATGTCGGCCATCCTGATGATGTGTCTGGGCTTGCTCAAGGCGGGCGACCATGTGGTGTGCTCGCGCTCCATGTTCGGCTCGACCATCAAACTGATCGGGTCCGACCTGGCCAAGTTCGGGGTCGAGTCCAGTTTCGTGTCTCAGACCGATCTGCAAGACTGGCAAGCAGCCATTCGTCCCAACACCCGACTGCTGTTCGCAGAAACGCCCACCAACCCGCTGACCGAGGTCTGCGACATTCAGGCGCTGGCCGATATGGCGCACAACGCCGGCGCCTTGTTTGCGGTGGACAACTGCTTTGCCACCCCGGCTTTGCAGCGGCCCGCGGCAATGGGGGCGGACATCATCACGCACTCTGGCACCAAGTACCTGGATGGGCAGGGCCGTGTGGTGGCGGGCGCACTGTGTGCCTCTCAGCAAATGATCACCGAGAAGTTTCTGCCGGTCATGAAAAGCGGGGGCATGACGCTCGCGCCATTCAATGCCTGGGTCGTGCTCAAAGGTCTCGAAACCCTGGACCTGCGCATGCGGGCTCAGACCGCCCGGGCCCAAATTTTGGCCGAATGGCTGGAAAAGCACCCGGCTGTGGCGCGCGTTCATTACCCGGGTTTGGCCAGCCACCCCCAGCACGAGCTGGCCATGCGCCAAATGTCTGGCCTGGGGGGCGCAGTCCTGTCCTTCGATGTGAAAGCCGACAGTCCCGAAACATCGCGTGCACGTGCTTTCCATGTCATGGACCAAATGCAAATGTTGTCCCTGAGCACCAATTTGGGCGATACCAAAACCCTGGTGGCACACCCCGCCAGCACATCGCACGGCCGCCTGACCGAAGCGCAGCGCCAAGCCGCAGGCATCGGCCAGAGCCTGATCCGTGTTGCGGTCGGCCTGGAATACCCGCAAGACGTTCAAAATGACCTGGCCCGTGGTCTCGATACCCTTTGATATGACGAAAATCCGCACCCGTTTTGCCCCATCACCCACCGGCTTCATTCATCTGGGCAACATCCGCTCGGCTTTGTACCCCTGGGCTTTTGCCCGCGCCACTGGCGGCGACTTCATCTTGCGCATTGAAGACACCGATCTCGACCGCTCCACACAAGCCTCGGTGGATGTGATCATTGAAGGCATGGCCTGGTTGGGGCTGGACCACGACGAAGGTCCTTATTACCAAATGCAGCGCATCGAACGCTACAAAGAGGTACTCGCCGATTTGCAAGCCGCTGGCCATGTCTACCCTTGCTACATGAGCATGGAAGCGCTCGACGCCTTGCGCGAGCACCAAATGGCCCACAAAGAAAAGCCCCGTTACGACGGCACATGGCGCCCGGCACCAGGCAAGACCTTGCCAACGATTCCTGAAGGCGTGAAGCCCGTGCTGCGCTTCAAAAATCCCATCGGTGGGATGGTGGCATGGGACGACAAAGTCAAGGGCCGCATCGAAATCAGCAACGACGAACTGGACGATCTGGTGATTGCCCGCCCGGACGGCACGCCCACTTACAACTTCTGCGTGGTGGTGGATGACATCGACATGGCGATCACGCACGTGATCCGCGGCGATGACCATGTGAACAACACACCGCGTCAAATCAACATCTTCCAGGCCTTGGGCAAAGAGCCGCCGATCTACGCCCACCTGCCCACCGTGCTGAACGAGCAGGGCGAGAAGATGAGCAAGCGCAACGGTGCCAAGGCCGTGACGGTTTACCGCGACGAGGGCTACCTGCCCGATGCCATGGTCAACTACCTGGCGCGCCTGGGCTGGAGCCACGGCGACGACGAGATTTTCAGCCGCGCCCAGTTTCTCGAATGGTTCAATCTGGACCACCTCGGTCGCAGTGCTGCACAGTTCGACGAAGCCAAGCTCAAGTGGGTCAATGCGCAGCACCTCAAGGCCATGGACGATGCCCAATTGGCAGACCTCGTGCAGCCCTTTTTGGGCAAACTGGGTGTGGTGGCCGATGAGCGACTGGCCAGCATTTGTGGCTTGTTCAAAGACCGTTGCGACACCTTGGTGGTCTTGGCCAAATGGATCTCGGCTTTTTATCTGGACGTGGTGCCCAACGCAGAAGAAAAAGCACAACATGTGACCGACGCGGTCAAGCCTGCATTGACGGCTTTGGCCGACAAGCTGGCCAAGTGCGTCTGGGACAAAACTTCGATTGCTGCGGCCATCAAGGAGACGCTGACTGAAACGGGTCTCAAAATGCCGCAGATCGCCATGCCCGTGCGGGTGCTGGTGATGGGCACGGCCCAGACCCCGTCGCTCGACGCTGTGCTGGCCTTGAGCCAGAGAGAAAAAATAGTGGAGAGTTTGAGAAACCCATAAATTTCTGTCTATAATCCAAGACTCGACGCCAACGAGGCACAACGAAAAACATCACTGTTTGTCGTTGACCAAAGGGGGGTATAGCTCAGCTGGGAGAGCGCTTGCATGGCATGCAAGAGGTCAGCGGTTCGATCCCGCTTACCTCCACCAAAGTGTCGAGATGATTCATCAGAATCAGTCCAGGTTATGACCCTATCGTCTAGAGGCCTAGGACATCACCCTTTCACGGTGAGTACCGGGGTTCGAATCCCCGTAGGGTCGCCAAGTTTTGTGACACTTGGTCAGTTTGCAACCGCATACTGACAAAAGTTACAGCTATCAGGAGTGGTAGTTCAGTTGGTTAGAATACCGGCCTGTCACGCCGGGGGTCGCGGGTTCGAGTCCCGTCCACTCCGCCAGTAAGTCAGTAAAAATGCGCCTTCGGGCGCATTTTTTATTTCTACATACCGAAAAAATATCCAAAAAGAAGTCGCTTGATTCAGTGATTTCAACCAGGTTGCGAGGCCCATCGCTTGGCTTGCAAGCCGTGAAGGTGCTATTTTTCGTTGGCGGCGATCTTTAACGCCGGATCATCCTTTGTCCTCACTCATGCATTCAGGGGGGTGATTGCTGAGAGCAATCCGCTGGTGGCGCATGCCTTGAGCAGGTGACGTCGTGTAGTGGTGTCGGGTGTTTTCAAATGCCTATCGTCACACCCCCTGCAAACGCTCCTCAATCTCCCAGCGTTAGTAGATTAAATCGACCCGAGGGGCAGTTCCGTCTCGCTCGTCTGCAGCATCGCAGGCTGTGGTGCGCAGAAGCCAGCGGGCTTTGCGTGTCGCATGCATCGTTAAAATGAGCCGATGCCTTTATCAGTAGATTCAGACTTCGCGGGTTTGCCCAAAGATGCCCAGAGCATTTTGAATTTGGCTGCCAAATCATTGTTCGATGTCTTTGCCCATGCCAGCGAGGGCATGTTGTTGGTGAACCGTTCGGGGCGAGTGGTGTGGATCAACGACCAGTACCGCCGATATCTGCCCGCACTTGGTTTTGCCAGCGAGCAGGCGTTTGTCGGTCAGCCTGTAGCCGAGGTGATTCAAAACACGCAGATGCAACGTGTGCTGGAGACTGGCAAGCCCATTCTGATTGACTTGCTGACGAATAAGGCGGGCACCTTTGTGGTGAGCCGATTCCCATTGCGAGACGATGCCGGACAGGTGATAGGGGCCTTGGGGGTGGTGTTGTTTGACCAGGCGCAGTCCAATTTACAGCCGTTTCTGGCTAAATTTTCCTTGATGCAGCGCGAGTTGGATGAGGCTCGCGATGCTTTGGCTGTCCAGAAACGCTCGGGGCTTGGTCTGCGTCAGGCGCGTCACAGTTTTGCAAGTTTCATTGGTACCAGCGCTCCCGTGGTGGAGCTCAAGCGCCAAGCGAGACGGGCGGCGCAGTCCAGCAGCCCGGTGTTGCTACTGGGTGAGACCGGCACAGGCAAGGAGTTGCTGGCCCACGCGATTCATGCTGCTTCACCCCGGGCCAAAGGGCCTTTGGTGAGCGTGAACATTGCAGCGGTGCCTGAAACCTTGCTGGAAGCCGAGTTTTTTGGCGTGGCCCCCGGTGCTTACACGGGCGCTGACCGCAAGGGACGCGAGGGAAAGTTCAGACTGGCCGATGGTGGCACCTTGTTTCTGGACGAAATCGGTGACATGCCCTTGGGCTTGCAGGCCAAACTGCTGCGCGCCTTGCAAGAAGGTGAGATTGAGCCGCTGGGCTCCAATCGTTTACTGCCCTTTGATGCGCGGATCATTGCTGCGACCTCACATGACCTGGCCAAGCTGGTTCACGAAGGGCGTTTTCGGGAAGACTTGTATTACCGACTGAATGCCTTGCCTTTGCGGGCGCCAGCTTTGCGGGACCGGGCCAGCGATATCCCCGCCTTGATCGAGGTGTTGGCTGAAGACCTGGCGTTGAGCAGTGGTTTGCCACACCCCGAATTCAGCGCGCAGGCCATTGCCTTGCTGTCGGTTCAAAACTGGCGTGGCAATGTGCGCGAACTGCGCAACGTGATCGAGCAGCTGCTGCTGCGCAGTGACACAGGCTTGCTGGATGCCTCCGAGGTGGAAGGGGTCCTTCGGGAGTCTGGGCTGAGCCAGATCACGCCCGCACCCCTTGCTGCGCAGGCGACGCTCAATCTGGAAGGAGGGGCACAGCTGCTGCTGTCGCCTTTGTCGCAACAGGTGAAGGCGCTGGAGCGCATGGCCGTGGCTGCGGCCTTGCAATCCACCCAGGGCAATAAATTTGCAGCTGCCAAATTGCTGGGCGTGTCGCGGTCAAAACTGTACCAATGCTTGTCCTGATTTGTATTTAAAAAATACAGTTGTTTTTATTTAAAGCACTTGACTGTATTTTAAAAAAACATATTGCAACGCATTTTGCTTCATGCATTTTGGCGGTTTGAAAAATCTTTTGTGCGACAACGACTTAGGACGATGGGCTATCGGCTCGGATTCTGGCATGGCTTGTGCAAGACTGCTATGCCAATGATCAGATCATAATTTTCAATCAGGAGACCCACATGTTTCGCAGACACCTCATTTCCCTGGCCGCTTTGTACTTGACAGTTGCATCGCCCTTGGCCGTAATGGCCCAGGGCAAGGACATCAAGATCGCCCACATTTACAGCAAGACCGGCCCGCTGGAAGCCTATGGCAAACAAACCCAAACCGGTTTGATGATGGGCCTGAGTTATGCCACGGGCGGCACCATGGAAGTGGCTGGCCGAAAGATCGTCGTGATCGAAAAAGACGACCAGGGCAAGCCTGACCTGGGCAAAAACCTGTTGGCCGCCGCCTATGGCGACGACAAGGTGGACCTGGCCGTGGGTCCGACCGCTTCGCCCGTGGCGTTGGCCATGCTGCCAGTGGCCGAGGAGTACAAAAAGATCCTGCTGGTCGAGCCTGCTGTGGCCGACTCCATCACCGGCGATAAGTGGAACAAATACATCTTCCGCACCGGGCGCAACAGCAGCCAAGATGCGATTGCCAATGCTGTGGCGGTGGACAAAGACGGTGTGAGCATCGTCACCATGGCGCAAGACTCGGCTTTTGGCCGTGACGGCGTGAAGGCCTTCAAGGAAGCGCTCAAAAAATCCAAGCTGGTGCACGAAGAGTACCTGCCGCCTGCCACCACCGACTTCACCGCTGGTGCGCAGCGCATGATCGACAAGCTCAAGGGCCAGCCGGGCCGCAAGATCATCTTCATCATCTGGGCCGGTGGCAACCCGTTCAAGATCGCCGACATGGACTTGAAGCGCTACGGCATCGAGATCGCCACGGGCGGTAACATCCTGCCCGCCATGGTGGCCTACAAGCAGTTCCCCGGCATGGAAGGCGCGGCCTACTATTACTTCGGCATGCCCAAGAACCCAGTCAACGATGCGATGGTGGCCTCGCATTACCAACAGTTCAAGTCGCCACCAGACTTTTTCACGGCGGGCGGCTTCTCCTCTGCCATGGCGCTGGTCACCGCGCTGAAGAAAACCAATGGCGACACCAGCGCCAACAAACTCATCAGCGCCATGGAAGGCATGAGTTTTGACACGCCCAAAGGCAAGATGACCTTCCGCAAGGAGGATCACCAGGCCATGCAAAGCATGTACCACTTCAAGATCAAGCTTGACCCGGCTTTCGCCTGGGGTGTGCCTGAGCTGATCCGCGAGATCAAGCCCGAAGAAATGAACGTGCCGATCCGCAACAAACGCTGATGCTGGAAACGCACAACCTGACTGTGCGGTTTGGCGGTCATGTGGCGGTCAATGCGGTCTCGTGCCGTTTTGAGCCTGGCACGCTGACCGCCATCGTCGGCCCCAACGGGGCAGGCAAAACCACCTACTTCAACCTGATCTCGGGACAGTTGCCTGCCACGGAAGGCTCGGTGCATTTGAACGGCCGCGATCTGACCGGCTTGCCCGCCTCAACGCGCACCCGCGCTGGTCTGGGCCGTGCGTTTCAGTTGACCAATTTATTCCCGAATCTGTCGGTGCTGGAGAATGTGCGCCTGGCTGTGCAAGCCACAAGAGAGGGCGCGCACCGCCGTGGCTTGAACCTGTGGAGCATCTGGAGTGACCATGCGCAACTCACCAACCGTGCGCTGGAGATTCTGGCGTCGGTGTCGATGACTGCGCAACAGGACGCTCCAGTGGCCAGTCTGCCACACGGCGATCAGCGCAAGCTCGAAGTGGCGCTGCTCATGGCGCTGGACCCTTCGGTCTACATGTTCGATGAGCCCACGGCAGGCATGAGTCACGACGAAGCGCCAGTGATCCTCGATCTGATTCGCCAGCTCAAAAAAGACAAGACCAAAACCATTTTGCTGGTCGAACACAAGATGGACGTGGTGCGCGAGTTGGCCGACCGCATCATCGTGCTGCACAACGGCGCTTTGGTCGCCGATGGCGAGCCGAACGAGGTGATCGCATCGCCCATCGTGCAAGAGGCTTACCTGGGTAAAGCCAAGGAGGCCGCATGAACAAAGCTGGCGTGAACGCCAATCTGTTGACCCTCGAAGGTGTGCACACGCACATCGGGGCGTACCACATCCTGCACGGCGTGGATCTGGTCGTGCCGCGTGGCGAGCTGACTTTGCTGTTGGGCCGCAACGGCGCGGGCAAGACCACCACGCTGCGCACCATCATGGGCCTGTGGCCAGCGTCGCAAGGGCGCATTACTTTTGACGGTGAAGACATCACGGCGCTCAACACGCCCGCCATTGCGCAAAAAAACATCGCTTATGTGCCAGAAAACATGGGCATTTTCTCGGACCTGACGGTCAAGGAAAACATGCTGTTGGCTGCGCGCAGTGCAAAGAATGCAGCGCAGATGGACGAATCGCGGCTGCAATGGATTTTTAAGCTTTTCCCGGCTGTCGAGAAATTCTGGCATCACCCGGCCGGCAAATTGTCGGGCGGACAAAAGCAGATGCTGGCCGTGTCTCGGGCCATCGTGGAGCCGCGTGATTTACTGGTCATCGACGAGCCCAGCAAGGGCCTGGCGCCGGCCATCATCCAGAACATGATCGATGCATTTCAGCAGCTCAAGGCCAGTGGCGTGACCATCTTGCTGGTCGAACAAAACATCCACTTTGCCCAGGAGTTGGGTGACACCGTGGCCGTGATGGACAACGGCCGTGTGGTGCATGCTGGTCGCATGCAGGCACTGACCGAAGACACGGCCTTGCAGCAATCCTTGTTGGGGCTGGCGCTATGAAGTTATTTCAAGATGTGGACACTCGCCCCTTGCTGTTGGTGCCGGTGCTGGCCCTGCTGGCCTGGCCCCTGATCGGTTCGAGCTCGACCTGGCTCACGCTCACCGTGGCGGGCCTGGCCATGGGCATGATCATTTTCATCATGGCTTCCGGCTTGACGCTGGTGTTCGGCCTGATGGACGTGCTGAACTTCGGCCACGGCCTGTTCATCGCGCTGGGCGCTTTTGTGGCTTCCAGCGTGCTGGGCGCCATGGGTGACTGGACGGGTTCGGGCGAGTGGTGGCGCAACATGGTGGCGGTCCTGCCCGCGATGGTGATTGCCATGGCTGTGGCAGCGGCGGTGGGCCTGGCCTTTGAGCGCTTCATTGTGCGGCCCGTTTATGGCCAGCACCTCAAGCAGATCCTGATCACCATGGGCGGCATGATCATTGGTGAGGAACTCATCAAGGTCATCTGGGGCCCGCTGCAGATCGCCTTGCCTTTGCCCGAAGCCATGCGTGGCTCGGTGCTGTGGGGCGATGCGGCGATCGAGAAATACCGTCTGCTCGCAGTGGCCGTGGGCCTGGCTGTGTTTGCCGTTCAAATGTGGGTGCTGGGGCGCACCAAGATCGGCTTGCTGATTCGCGCTGGCGTGCAGGACAGCGAGATGGTCGAGTCGATGGGCTACCGCATCCGCAGCCTTTTTGTGGGTGTGTTCGTGGTGGGCAGTGCGCTGGCGGGGCTGGGCGGAGTCATGTGGGGCCTTTATCAGCAAAACGTGGTGCCACAGATGGGCGCACAGGTCAACGTGCTGATCTTTATCGTCATCATCATCGGCGGGCTGGGCTCCACGGGTGGGGCACTGATCGGCGCCTTGCTGGTCGGTCTGATGGCGAACTACACCGGCTTTCTGGCGCCCAAACTGGCGCTGTTTTCCAACATCGCGCTGATGGTGGGCATATTGCTGTGGCGTCCGCAGGGGGTGTACCCCGTGGCCAACCGTTAAGGACACCCCGATGCTCAATCGTTTGATTTCCAACGACCGACCGCGCAGCCGACTGTTGGCCGCTTTGTTGGTGCTCATTTTGCTGGGTCTGGCCTTCGCACCCTTCCTGTTCCCGGGTGTCAAAGCCTTGTCGGTTGCGGCCAAGGTGCTGATTTTTGTGGTGCTGGTGGCAGGCTTCGACCTGCTGCTGGGCTACACCGGCATCGTGAGTTTTGCGCACACCATGTTCTTTGGCATCGGGGCTTATGGCATCGCCATTTCTTCCAACATTTGGGGGCCGACCTGGGGTGCCATTGGCTTGGGATTTGCCCTTTCATTGGTGCTCACCTTGGTTCTGTCGCTGGCCATTGGCCTGTTTTCGCTGCGGGTGCGGGCGATCTTTTTTGCCATGATCACGCTGGCCGTGGCAGCAGCCTTCCAGACGCTGGCTTCGCAGTTGTCGGACTTCACGGGTGGCGAAGACGGACTGAGCTTCAAGCTGCCCGAGTTGCTGTTGTCCAGTACGGAGTTCAGCGAAGAACCGTTTCTGGGTGTGTCACTCGACGGTCGCTTGCTGTGCTACTACCTGCTGTTTGTGTTGGCTGTGGCCATGTTGCTGTCGCTTCTGCGCATCGTCAACTCGCCCTTTGGCCGTGTCTTGCAGGCCATTCGCGAAAACGAGTTCCGAGCCGAGGCCATCGGTTACCGCGTGGTGGTCTACCGCACGCTGTCGAGCGTGTTGTCGGCCCTCTATGCCTGTGTGGCCGGGGCCATGCTGGCGCTCTGGTTGCGTTACAACGGGCCGGACACCTCGCTCAGCTTTGAAATCATGATGGACGTGCTGCTGATCGTGGTCATTGGTGGCATGGGCACGATTTACGGCGCGGCCATCGGTTCGGTGCTGTTCTTGTTGGCGCAAAGTTATTTGCAGGATTTGTTGCGCCTGGCCAGTGAAGTCACGGCGGCGCTGCCTTTGTTGTCGGCGCTGCTTTCGCCCGACCGCTGGCTGCTCTGGCTCGGCTTGCTGTTTGTGTTGTCGGTGTATTACTTCCCGACCGGGGTGGTGGGGCGCTTGCGCACACGTGCGGCGCTGTGGGCGCTTCATAAAAATAGTTGATCTGCACCAAGGGTTTGGGGTCCACATGGCTTTCACATCGAACTACATCACCTGCGCTGGACTGGAAATCCATTACACCGACTGGGGCAAGGCCGACAAAGGCACTGTGATCGCCTGGCACGGCTTGGCGCGCACTGGGCGCGACATGGACGAGCTGGCCGAACACCTGAGCGCACGCGGTTGGCGCGTGATTTGCCCCGACACGGTGGGCCGGGGCCTGTCGCAGTGGAGCAGTGCCCCCGAGCAGCAGTATTGCCTGGCCTTCTACGCCCGGCTGGCCCGCGAGCTGATGGACGGCCTGCAGCTGCGCGCCGTGCATTGGGTGGGCACGTCCATGGGGGGGGCGATTGGCACGCTGTGCTCGGCGGGTCTGGTCGAGCCCAGCCTGAAGCAACGCATTTTGAGCTTGACGCTCAACGATAACGCACCCGAACTGGCACAGGTGGCGATCGACCGCATCAAGGCCTATGCGGGCACACCTCCTGCCTTTGCCACGGTGGTCGAGCTTGAAGCCTTTTTTCGTCAGGTCTACCAAGCTTTTGGGTGGCTCAGCGACGCGCAATGGCGACGCTTGGCCGAAACGTCAACCCGGCGTTTGCCGGACGGCCGCGTCACGCCGCATTACGACCCGGCGATGGTCACCCAGTTCACAACGCACCCCAACGATTACCTGATCTGGCCTCATTACGACGCCATTGAGGTGCCCGTGCTGCTGCTGCGCGGGGTCGATTCCGATCTGGTCCTGCCCGAAACCGCCGCCGAAATGCGTCGACGTGGACCGGCTGTTCGGGGCCTTCTCAAACACATTGAGGTGCCGGGTTGCGGCCATGCCCCAGCCCTCAACGTGTTGCAGCAGTTGAATTGGGTGACGGACTTCATCGAGGCGTCTTGAAGATGTGCTGACCAATCGATTGGCCGGCGTGCAAACTCTTGTTGTTAGTCAGGTACGTCCCAACCCAAGCCACCATCCACGGGCACCAAGCCAAGGGTGGTGAAAGTCGCGTCCTTGTTGCGCATCGAGACCGATGGGCGGGTGTTGGAGGGCGTTTTGGCTGTGCCGTCAGATGCCAAAGGCCTGGTGCTTTTTACCCATGGGTCTTCAGGCCAAAGCGGGCTCTTGCACCAGGTCTGCCGTTAAGGATTTCAGTGCTTCTGAATCCAGCGTTTCCACTTTCAGTAATTCTTGTGAGCACCGTTCAAGCAGTGCGCGATTGGTATTGAGAATGCGTGTGGCCCTTTCCAGGTTGTGGCTCAGTAGCCCGGCAATGGCAGCGTCCAATTTTTGTTGTGTGGCCTCAGACACCGGGTTGGGCGGTGGCGAAAAAAGGTTCTCACCCATGCCGAAGGGCACAGCGCGGTTGCTGTCATGGCTCACGCAACCGAGTGCCTCGTCCATGCCATAGCGCATGACCATTTCGCGGGCAATCTGGGTGGCCTTGGCCAAGTCGTCGGCGGCCCCAGTTGAAATATGGCCCAGCATCAATTTTTCTGCGGCGCGTCCGCCCAGCAACACGCAGATCTTGCGTTGCAACTCGGCTTGCGTCATCAAATAACGGTCTTCGGTCGGGCGCTGAAT
>NZ_JBIKHV010000162.1:0-3466 GCF_044361985.1 Limnohabitans sp.
GGCCGCTGGAGGAAGTGCTCAAGCTCGATGTGCTGAGTTTGGAAAAACCCGTGCTGCATGTTCGGCGTGACCCAGCGGGAGAGATCAACTGGGCGCGTCTGCAGCGGTTTTTTGCACCGGCAGACAGTGCCCCGCAAGGAGCCGTCAAGAGGGTGGCTCTTTACGAGTTAAAGCAATTTCAAGTGGCCGGTGGCGAGCTGCGATGGCAAGATGCCGCGACCCAAAAGCCCGCTGGCTTGCTGCTCAACGACATCGATTTTCAAAGCAGCGACTTGAGTTGGCCTGCCCTCAAAGTCTCGCCCCTGCAGGGCAAGGCAAGCGTTCAGGGGGCCAAGTTGTCATGGGATGGCAGCACCAACCTGGCAAGTGCCCAAGTGCGCTTGAAGTGGCAAGATTTTTCGCTGCAAAGCGCTGCGCCTTATTGGGCAGAATCTTTTCGCCCCGCCTTGTCAGGACAATCTTCGGCTGACCTGAGCCTGAACTGGCGGGCTGCTGCTAGGGGTGAGCCTGCAAGCCTGGTGCTCAAGGCGCCACAGATCCGTGTGGCCGCTGCGACTTTGGGGTCGGCTGATCAACCAGTGGCTGCGCTGGCAGAACTGGCGGTCGAGCAAGTCGAGGTGGATGTCTTCAAACGGCAAGCCCGTGTGGGCCGTGTGGTGTTGACCCGGCCCGTGTTGCAGCTGTCGCGTGACCTGCAAGGGCGCTGGATGTTCGAAGACTGGCAGGTCCTTGCCAAGCCGTCTGCTACTGAAGAAAAAACGGTGCCAGGCCCGTGGCAGCTGGAGCTGGGTCAGGTGCAAGTCAAGGGGGGCGCCGTCAAGCTGGAAGACCTCGCCATGGCGGGAGGGGTGCAGCTGGATGTTCGCGATGTGAACCTCAGCACAGGGCCTTGGCAACCGCTGGCCGCTTCGCCGCAGATGACCCCGGTCAAGCTGGATTTGATGACCGGTTCGCAGCGGCGCGAGGCAGGTAAGCTGGGTTTTGAGGGTGTTTTCCGTTTGCCTTCCAAGGGGGCCGATCAGGCCAAAGCGACGCCGCTGCAAGTCAAAGGGCGCATGCAGTTGGCGCGCTTTCCGGTGCACAAGTTCAGCCCTTATGGGGCCGAGTGGCTGAATTTCGATTGGACAAGAGCCGACCTGAGTTACGCGGGTGGGCTGGAGCTGGCCTTGCCCGTTGCGGGGCTGGGCTTGAATTTGCAGGGCGATGTGTCGGTAGAAAATTTTCGCGCCTTCAACAAGTCAGACGGTGAAGCATTGCTTGACATCAAAGCCTTGAATTTGACGGGCCTTGAGCTGGGTCTGCGTGCCGGTGCATTGGACCACCTGAAGACTTCAGAAACAGCCTTGAATGATTTTTTTGCACGCGTGGACATCTCGCCTTCTGGCCATCTGAACCTGCAAAATCTGGTCAATTTCACCCCTGCCAATGCGGCAAAGCCGGATGCTGCAAAACCTCGGATCGAGTTAGGCCCCATGGGGGTGCTCAATGGCCGTGTATTGTTTTCAGACCATTACATTCGGCCCAACTATTCAGCCGATGTGACGGAGTTGGCAGGCAGTTTGGGCGCTTTGTCGAACCCCACTGCGGATGCCCATGTGGCCGCATTGGCACCATTGAGTTTGCGCGGTCGGGTGGCGGGCTCTGCCAGCCTGGAAGTCGATGGGCGCATCAATCCGTTCACGCGTCCAGTGGCCCTGGATGTGCGTGGCAAGGTGCGTGATCTGGAGTTGCCACAGCTCTCGCCCTACAGCAAAAAATACGCGGGTTATGGCATTGACCGTGGCAAGCTTTCGGCGGATGTGAATTACCGCATCGATGCAGAGGCTCAACTGCAAGCCAGCCACCAGATCATCTTGAACCAGCTGCGCTTTGGTGAACGCTCGGACAGCGCGGATGCCCCGAATTTGCCGGTGAAGCTGGCCGTTGCCCTGCTGGCAGACCGCCATGGCGTGATCCATGTCGATTTGCCGATCAGTGGCTCCATCAGCGACCCTGATTTTCGCGTGGGCGCGATCATCTGGAAAATGGCCATCAGCCTGATTGGCAAGGCCATCATCGCGCCTTTCAGTTTGATCGCCGGGGCTTTTTCGGGTGCTGAGCAGTTGCAGCAGATGGCTTTTGCACCCGGCAGTGCCGATGTGGACGCGCCGACACGGCAGAAACTCGAGACGGTGGCCAAGTTGGTGATCGACAAGCCAGCATTGCGTCTGACCGTGGTGGGCGAGGCCGATCTGGATTCGGAGCGTGAAGCTTTGCGCCGTTCACAACTTCGCGACTCGGTCAAGGCAGAAAAACGCCGACGTCTGATTCGGGATGGCCAGGATGCCGGGACGTTGATGGACGTGAGCCCCGAGGAATATCCGGCCTTGTTGGCATCGGTTTACCGACGCTCGCCGATCCCCAAGCCACGCAATGTGCTGGGCGGGGTCAAGGACTTGCCACAGGGTGACATGGAAGCCTTGCTGCTGGCCGCCATTCAAGTGGATGAGTCGGCCATGCGAGCCTTGGCACAAGCGCGTGCCCAACAGGTTCGTGACCTCTTGCTGGCCTCGGGCGTGCCGGCCGAACAGCTTTTTGTCGGGGCTGCGGTGGCCGGTGATGGGGCGCAAAAATCAGCGTTGTTGCCGCAAGTGACATTGAGGCTTTCCACCGACTGAGCCGGTGGCCGCTTGGCAAGCCTGGCTGCGGTTTCGCTGGCGCGGCATGGGCCAGACCGTCTAAAATATGGCCCATGAAAAACAGAAATATTGCCTCTTTCAGCGTCAGCGCCATCGGGCTGGGCTGCATGAACCTCAGCCACGCTTATGGTGCGCCTGTGTCTGCAGAGCAGGCTGAGCGCGTGCTGCTCACTGCCCTCGATCAGGGCGTCACCTTGTTTGATACGGCCGCTTTGTATGGTTTTGGGGCCAACGAAAGCTTGCTGGGCAAAGTCATGAAGCCGCATCGGCAGAAGTTCACCCTGGCCAGCAAATGTGGCATGCAGGGCGTGGACCCGGGGGATGGCAAACTGGTGCGCGTGATCGATGGCCGCCCAGAGACGATTCGCAAAACTTGCGAAGACGCCTTGCGCCGCCTGCAGACCGATGTGATTGACCTGTATTACCTGCACCGCTGGGATAAAAAGGTGCCGATCGAAGACAGCGTGGGGGCTTTGAGCGATCTGGTGTGCCAGGGCAAGATCCAGACGATTGGCCTGTCTGAAGTCTCGGCCAGCACCTTGCGCAAGGCGCATGCGGTGCACCCGATTGCTGCGGTGCAGACCGAGTATTCGCTGTGGACGCGCAACCCCGAAATTGCCGTGTTGCAGGCTTGCCGAGAGTTGGGCGTTGCCTTTGTGGCCTTCAGTCCGGTGGCACGGGGGTTTTTGTGCGGTGCGGCCCTGGACATCGCCCACTTGGATGCCAAAGACATCCGCCGCAGCATGCCGCGCTTTGCGCCAGACCACTACGCTGCCAACCTGAAACTG
>NZ_JBIKHV010000163.1:0-3432 GCF_044361985.1 Limnohabitans sp.
TGCGGCCAATGACGTCCTCAATTACCTGGTGACCGTATCCAACCTGGGAACGCTCACCCTCACCAATGTCAGCGTGGTGGACGAAAGCACGGGCCTCAATGTCACCGGCCTGACCCTGGCACCGGGTGCAAGCCAGAATTTTGAAACCTTCTACACCTTGAAGCAATCCGATCTGGACGACAACGGCAAGGGCGATGGCTACATCGACAACGTGGCCACGGCCGACTCGGACCAGACCGCGGCCATCAGCGACAACGAAGCCACCCCTTTGCTGCGCAGCGTGGGCTTGGGGGTGGAAAAGACCATCACCGACATCGCTGGCGGCAAATTCTTTGTCGATGCCGCTGGCCAGGTCATCACCTACAACATCAAGGTTTACAACGCTGGCAGCGTGACCCTGACCGGTGTGACGGTGACCGATGAACTGACGAACCTGAATTTATTGATCCCTTCACTGGCTCCAGGGCAATTCCAAGAAATACCGACCACTTACACGGTCACGCAAGATGATCTGAACAACAACGGGGGAGGCAATGGTGCCATCGAAAACATCACAGTGGCCGATTCGGTCGAAACAGCGCCTGTCAGCGACGACGAAACCGTGCCTTTGCTGGCCAGGCCATTGTTGTTCGTGAACAAGACCTTCCTGAATGTGACCGAGGGCAACGGGAACAACCTGGTGGATGCCGTTGGCGACAAGCTCAACTACCTGATCTTGGTGGCCAACCCCGGCAACGTGACCCTGACCGATGTGTCGGTGTTAGAACCCCTGACCAACTTGAACCTAACCGGTTTGACCTTGGCACCCAATGGCGTCCTGACCTATCAGACTTCATACGTGTTGACGCAAGCCGATCTGGACAACAACGGCGGGGGGGATGGCTACATCGACAACATCGTTTTGGTTGACAGTGCCCAGACACCTCAGGCCAGTGACGTGGAGTCTGCCCCGATCTTGCGCAGCATCGCCTTGGCCTTTGACAAGGAGTTTGTCAATGTCACGGGCGGTAACGGCAATACTTTTGCCGACCGCGCCGGGGATGAGTTGAACTTCAGCTTCACCGTCACCAACCAAGGCACAGTGACCTTGACCAATGTGGTGGTGACAGATGTCACCACTGGATTGAACACGACGCTGGCTTCGCTGGACCCTGGAAAAACGGCTGTTCTGGAGTCAACTTACATCCTGCAGCAGTCTGACCTGGACAGCAACGGTGGTGGCGACGGTCGGGTCGAAAACACCGCCACGGCAGACTCGGACCAAACCCTTGCCGTGACGGACCTTGAGGGCGTGACCGTGATCTATGACGCACAAATCGATCTGACGAAATACGTCTCGGTGGATGACGGGGCTACTTGGGAAGATGCCAACATACCGACCGGCCCCAGCCTGTCGTCTGCGGCAGGCATCAACCCACTGTACAAGTACACCGCCTTGAACGATGGCACCGTGACCTTACAAGACCTCACGCTGACCGATGGCGACTACGACCTGAACGGTGGCGCTGACGGAAAGGCCTGGGATTGGGGCGATTTGGCGCCAGGACTGACAGCCGAGTTCATCTTTGAAGCGCCTTTCATGCTGGGGCAAAACTCGGGCGACGCCATTGTCACAGCCACTGCATTGGCACCTGTGGTGGACATTGACAACGCCTACTACTTAGGCGTCTGAGTCCACACACGCCATCACCAGGGCCGAAAAAAAGGCCACAGGGGTGAGCGCTGAGACCGGGTCAGTCTGTCTAGATTGACCCGGTTTTTTTCATGCCATGGCTTGAAAAGATCTTGCAGATACACGCCACTTAGCAAGGTCGGAGTCAATGATCTGTATCTACCGGAATATCTACAGAGGTCACTTAAAACAGACCTTCCGTTGGATGCGCGGATTGGTTTTAAAAAGCACTATGGCTTTACTGCAAACCAGAAGTTTGCAGCTCCCTCAATGGGGAAAAAATAAATGCAGAGCGGCCAAGAATTGGCCGTTATTTGGAGATCAGCATGGCAAAAAAATCCGGTTCCGGAAAAAAATCTTTTTCCCAAGACGACAACTATTCCGATGTTTCAACGCTTTACGGTCAAGTCAACGCATTGGCCCCGTCAGAACCCAGCACCGTCGCAAAAACCAGGGGCTTCAGCAGGCTGACCGAGTCAGATGATTCAGGGCGCAGCGAATCCTATTTCTCCAGCGCTGCCAATCCATCGGCACGGCAACAGGGCACCGATGCCGAATCGGCCAGCATCAAAGCGCCTTCTGCCGCCTCAAGCGTGAACAAGGTTTACCAGCATTGGGCCGATGGCGATGCTGCCCGAGGCACACAAGCCGAATGGAACAACAACATCTTGTCCGATGCCAAATCCAATTATTTTGAGGGCGAAGTTGTCCCTCACGTTTTTTATTACAAAGCAGGCAACAGCACGCCTTTGGTCAATGGCCAAAGCTACGCCTTCAACCTGACCTACAACTATTACCAGGCCAACACCAACGCCGGCGGTTTTTTGTTCATGACCACACCGGACCTGGACCGTTCGCCCACGGCCTTCAACGGCACAGTCGCTTTGGCAGACAGCGACGGATTTTCCAATGCCGGTGGCATGCAAGGCAATTTCAAGACTGTCAACGCCAACATCACGGCGGTCAGCGATGTGACCTACACCACCCAGGGCATTGGCACCAAAGATGGGCATGTCACCATCACATTCACTTACACCGGCCCAACCACCAAGAATGGTGGTGCTGAAATCCATTACGGACTGATGATTGCCTCACCGGGAGATGTGCCTGATCAAGGCCGCGGCATGACCCTTGGCGCCTCGGCCTGGACGGGTGGCTCACTGCAAACCACGGTAGATGTCGATGGCAAAGGTGCGATGTCCATTCAGCTCATGACTTCCGCCATCATCGAAGGCGAAATCAGCGGTATGAAATTCAACGACCTGGATGGCAATGGCATGCGGGATGCCGATGGGGCCGACGACATGGTCGGCACCTCCGACGATGAAGTCGGTCTAGCAGGTTGGCGCATCTTCCTTGACAAGGACAAGGACGGCTTACTGGATGCCGGAGAACGCTCGACCCTCACCGACAACATGGGGTATTACAGCTTTTCGGTCACCCCCGATGCAGACCCAAGCGATCCAGACAACGATGCTTACCGGGTGCGCGAAGTCCAGCAAACGGGCTGGGTACAGACGACCGCCAATCCCGAGGACATTGTGATCACGGCCAGCTATCCACAGGCCACGAATGTGAATTTTGGCAACCAACAGTTGATGCCGGCCCTCAACATCGTCAAGGATGCCTCTGTCCCGGGTGGCACGGCCAATGTGGTGGGCGAAATCATCACTTACACCATCACCGTTCAGAACACCGGCAACCAGATCCTCACGGGCGTGACGGTCACCGATCCGAAAATCAGTGATTTGATGCTGGTC
>NZ_JBIKHV010000164.1:0-3423 GCF_044361985.1 Limnohabitans sp.
TTGAACTGAAAGCCGAGGAGTTGGCCGACCGACTTGTTCGCCGTGACCGTGAATCGGATGACAGGCGCACTTGTTTTGAGTGCAGCCACCTGAAAGGCTTTAATCGTTTGAGATGTGATAACTGGAAGGTGGCACGTATTTCTTCCACCGAAGAAGGCGCACTTAGGAACAAGGACGACTGCATGATTCTTCAGAGGTGTGATGGTTTTAGTAATGTTTTTGAGGCTACGAGACGCCAAATCACCCCACCAGCAACACCGCCGCCCCAGCCACCCACCACCCACAAAAAAGCCCCGCCGCAGCCTGTCTCCATGCTTACCAAACTGGGCTAATCAAATCACCTGAAGCGCACCACGTCCGAACGAAAACGGAGAACTGCGGGGCTTGAACGCCGAGGCTGACGTTTGTCGGATTCGAACTGACGGGCTACTGCTTACAAGGCGGTTGCTCTACCAACTGAGCTAAAGCGGCACAGGCCCATTGTAAAGCTGGCCTAAGGCGTTGGCGGCCGGCAGACAGATTCAAACAACTGGATCAACGCGTCCTCAAACTGGCGGGTGAAGCTGGCGACATCCATCAAGGGTGAAGCCAGCATCCGGGGCCGCATGCTGCTGCGCAAGTTTGCCAGTCTATCCCGGTCGGCTGCCAGCGATGCGGCAATACGGACATAGTCATCCGCGTCTGTGGCGGCAAGTTCCGGTAGCCCAATGGCACTGAGAAACGCAAAGGTCTGACGGCTGACGACTCGGGATTGCGGCCAAGTTACCACCGGCACACCCATCCACAGGGACTCACAACTGGTCAGCCCGCCAGTGAATGGAAACGGGTCCAGCGCAATGTCGATGTCTGCGTATTCTTTCAGCACATCTGCGTGAAAGCTGGGGCCGCGCAGTTCAATCCGCTCGGCAGCAATGCCGCGTGCCACAAACGCGCTGGTGACCTTGTGGCGCAGCGCATCGTCATTGAAGGTGCGCCACTTCAAAACCAGCCGCGAACCAGGCACCGCCGCCAAGATGGCTGACCAAACATCGAAAACCCCGTCGTTCAGCTTGGCCGTGTTGTTAAAGCAGCCAAAAGTGATGTGGCCGTTACGAGTGAAAGGTGAAGGTGCAACTTCCGCAGGCGCCCAAGGTACAGGCTGGTAGCAGAGGCGCCCATCTGGCAGGCGGATGATGGGTTCCGTAAACTGGGCTTCAGTGCCTTCTGGCGCATGCCAATCATCCAACAGCACCGCGTCCATGTAAGGCAAGCCTGTGGTGGCAAAGTAGCCAAGCCAGCTCACCATGACTGGCGCAGGGCGGTAAGCAAAGGCGGTTAAACGCGAACCTGCGGTGTGGCCTGACAGATCAACCAGCACGTTAACGCCGTCCGCGCTAATCAACTCAGCCAAGGCAGCATCGTCCAGGGCAGACACATCGCGCAAGGTGCAGGCCGCGCTGATTTCATCGGTCACCCAGTCTTTAACCAGACCGGCGCTGTAGGCAAATACATCAACGCGCTTGGGGTCATGCGCTTTGAGCACATCTTTCACAAACAAGCCAACCGTGTGCTGGCAAAAGTCTGCGCTTACATACCCAAGGCGCAGGGGCCGGCTGTCCGTGGATTGCACAGTCGGGCGTGGGCCAACTGCTATGGCAACAGCCCATTGACCCCAGGCCTTGGCTTGGGCAAGGCGGGTGGCGTCAAGCACTGCGGGGTCGTACTCCAGGCTGGTCAGCGCATTGCGGTGGATGATGGGATGGTTGGGTAGTTGGGTCAGCAGGTCAGCATAAAGGCTGGTGGCGTGACCATGCTCGCCCGCATCTCTGGCCACGCTTGCGAGGTTGATGGAGGCTCGAAGGTCGTTGGGAGACAAAGAGCGGGCTTGCGCAAAGCAGACTTCGGCGCGGGTGAGAAAGCCTGTGTTGAGAAGTAAGCCCCCAAGGTCAAGCCAATCATCCAATGATTTGCATGACCCCGCGGGCTCTTCAACCAACAGCAAAAACTCGGCCCATTGGCCATTTGATGCATGCTGCTTGGCGGCATCAAAATTTATTTTTTTTACCAAAAATTTTGATCCATTGGGGCAGCTTGATCATGTCGCTCTCGGGCATCCACGATGCAAGCAACGCAGCTTGTAGGGTTTTTTAGGGTATTTAAAAGGCTTGGGCGTATTAGCAAAAGCGCCATAAAGCGGTGCGCTGCAACAAGAACTAAAAAATCAAATTAACTGGAGCGCCTTAACAATGGGGAGCTGCGTCTTGGCAAAAGTCGAGGCTTGCAGGCTCAACTCAGCTAAGTTTTCTTCTGGTGTATCCAGCGCCTTGCCTTCTTTCAGAATCTTTTGGCCCTGCGCCGCTAAAAGCTGCCAAGTGAACTGCGCCCACTCTGCCGGTAGCTTCTTGCCTTGGTCTGACGCCAGCAAGAACAACTGGTTAATGCGGCTGACGGCTATTCCGCCGCCTGCAACAGGGCTTGCAAGGTAGTTGATATCAGCACTGCCACGGGCTTTGTTCATCAAAAAAGCGTTGAGTTTGTCGGTTTGTTTTCTGACTTTTGAGATGTGTGCATCGTCTTGCACAGCCACCAGAGTGCCCGTGGCAGACAGGATCAAGACCGCTTGAACCAATTGGGGAAAAGCAATTTTCTGGCCTTTAAGCGCTTGTTCGAGCTGGCCCAGCGTTTGAGGTTTGTGGTTTGCCAATGCGTCCAGCACGGGGTTATAGATTGCCTCTTGCATAGTGGCTTCGCCCAACGCGCCAGTGACTTTGAGCGAAACATCTGCACGGTGCACCGTCAATAAAACCTTTTGCGCCCTGAGCGCTTCGCCTTGCTCCAGCGGGCTTAGCCTTCTTGCGCCTTTGACCCAATAGTCCTTGCGAAACTGCTGGTTGACCATGAAGTCACGCACTGTTTGCTCAAACATGATGTCTGGGATTTCTTTGAGCAAGGCTTGCTGCTCAGCAGTGTGGTTGACTTGGTCAATATGGCCCAAATAGTCTGCGCTGCATGCAAAGTCCACCTTGGCAGGGGCAAGCCACTGGGCCATCTTCGAAAAAGGCATGGGGAGCCAATCCCGGTTGAAGTACTCATGGGCTAAGTAGTTTCGGTTGTGGGCCTTCATGCCTTTGACTCGCTCGGTCACCACGGGATTGGCCTTGAGATAGTTGGGATTGGTTGCCAGCAGCTTGTCCGCAAAATCCAGTGCACTGTCAATGCGTTTGGCAATGCCTTGGCCCGCAACACCCATAACTTGAGCATGCTCAGTCAACAAGTCGCGCATGGGGACCATGGCGGCCCAACCTGGCTGGGTGTTGTAGCTGATGTACAGAACACCGCCCACTTTGAGTTTCTTGCGGATGAAGTCGACAATGACGGCGCGGTTCTCGTCGGATATCCAGCTCCAGTTGCCGTGCAGGCCTATGTAATCAAACTCAGGCAGGT
>NZ_JBIKHV010000165.1:0-3349 GCF_044361985.1 Limnohabitans sp.
AGAACGAACAGATGTTTGCCGTCAAACGCGCCTTTGACCCGCAAAGCCTGCTGAACCCCGGCAAGGTCATCCCCACGCTCAACCGCTGCGCCGAATATGGCCGCATGCTGGTGCGGGCGGGGGCGATCAAACACCCAGAGCTCGAACGCTTCTGAGCCACACAGCGTCCCTGCGCAGCGCCCCACGCCCCCCCACAACGCCTGAGCGATCCTCAGGCGTTTTTTTTGGCGCACCGGGATGCGCACATCCGTCCATGGCTTAAATGGTTGCGCGCGCAACAAAATAACCCTAGAATCAAACTCCTTCAAGGCAGAGGCACCAGGCACACACATGACCCCGCAGCTCGACCGCACGCTGACCTACCGTCTGCACCAACTGCACAAGCTGACCGACGCAGACAGCCAGTCGGCCTACCCTGAGCGCACCGGCTTGTCGATGAGCGAAGGGCGCTGCCTGTCGACGATTGGCGCGTTCGAGCCTTTGTCGGTCAAGGCGCTGGCCGACAAAGCCAACCTGAACAAAGGCCAGGCCAGCCGCGCTGCACAGGCTCTGGCCGATCAGGGTCTGGTGCTCAAAGCCGACCACCCGGGCGATGGCCGAGGCGTGGTGCTGACGCTCACACCCACGGGGCGCAGGGTATTCCAGCGCGCCATGGACATGATCGCCCATCGCAACGAACAAATTTTTGGCTGCCTGACTGCCAAAGAACAGGCGAGCTTGAGCGCCCTGTTCGACCGCCTGATCGCCCACGCCCGCCCTCGCTGAAATCCACTTGACGCCACCACACCATGCACACCCCCACCACCGAAGCCCGTCCTTCGATTTATTACCAGTACGAAGTTTTCCAGCCCTGGCTGCCCTCGGCCCACCCAAAGCAGGACCGAAAGAAAGTCGTGGTCGTCGGCTCGGGTCCGGCGGGCATGGTGACGGCGCTGGAATTAGCGCGCCACGGCGTGGCCAGTGTGGTGCTGTCAGCCGAGTTGCAGTTCTCGCAAGGCAGCCGAGCGATCTGTTTCACCCGTCGCTCGATGGAAATCCTGCAGCAAGTCGGCGTGGCCGAGCGCATGACCGAGGGCGGCCTGCCCTGGCGCTTTGGCAACTCGTATTACCGGGGCCAGCGCGTGTTCCGCATGGAAGCGCCGCACGATGCCGATGACCGGTTTTTTCCAATCATCAACGTCCAGCAGCAATTCATGGAGGAGTACCTGCACGACGCTTGCCAAGCCAACCCCTTGATCGAGTTTCGCTGGGGCAACAAGGTCAACGCCGTGGTGCAAAAAGACGGCTACGCTCAATTGGCAGTCGACACACCCGAAGGCCCTTACGCTCTGGAAAGCGACTGGGTGGTGGCTGCCGACGGCGGGCGTTCCGGCATCCGCACGGCAATGAACCTGCAGATGGAGGGCGCGTCTTACGAAGGCTTTTTCGTGATCGCCGACATCCGCATCGACTTGCCATTGCCCACCGAAAGACTGGCCTACTTTGACCCCGAGTGGAATCCTGGCAACACCATCCTGATGCACCGCGAACCGCACGGCATCTGGCGTGTGGACTACCAGCTGCCCGAAGGGGAAACCCCTGAGCAAGCGCTTCGCCCCGAGTCGCTCAAGACCCGCATCAACTCGCAACTGGCCATGATCGGGCACGCTGAGACACCGTGGGAAATGGACTGGTCCTCGGTCTACTCCGCACGCACCCTGACACTGGCCGACTTTGTACACGGCAGCGTGATTTTCACGGGCGACGCCGCACACTTGCTGCCCATCTTCGGTGTGCGCGGGGCGAACACCGCTTTTCAAGACGCACAGTCGCTGGGCTGGCAGCTGGCTTTGGTGGTCAAGGGCCTGGCGGGCAAGACGCTGCTGGCCAACCACAGCGCCGAACGCGTGGGCGCGGCCCGCGAGATCGTCACTGAATCGGGCAAAAGCACGCGCTTCATGGCCCCTCCCAGCAAAGGGTTTCGCCTGCTGCGCGATGCAGTACTCTCGCTCTCGCTCACCCAGGCATTCGTGCGGCCGCTGTACCACTGGCGCACTTCGCGGCCACATGAATACGCACACTCCCTGCTCAACAGCTCAGGCGACGACAACAGCTTGTTCAAGGCCGGGCCAGCCCACGGTGCGCCGCCGCAAAACGTGCGCCTGGGGGCCAATGACTTTTTGCTGGACCACCTGGGGGGCGGCTTTGACCTGCTGTACTTCACCGATGCACCCGCCATGCCCCAGGCGCTGCAAAGCGTCATCGACGCTGCACGGCAAAAAGGCATGCCCTTGAACGTGACGGCGGTCGGTGCAGCCCATGCCGTGGCCGGTGCCGACATGACCCTGCCCGATACCGATGGCCACCTGCGCCAGCGCTACGGCGTGCCGGCCAACGGCGGGGCGTATTTGCTGCGCCCTGACCAGCACATTTGTGCGCGCTGGCTCACGCTGGACGCCACACGCCTGCAAGCCGCTTTGAGCACCGCCCTGCCGCAATAAGGAAGACATCCATGACCGACAAAGCACTCTCCATTGGCGGCCTCGAAACCGTTTACGACGCGCTGGCCACCGCCATGGACCTAGCCGGCCCTGACAAGGCTTCCTTATTTCTCGTCAAACTGGCCTTGCTCAATGCCAATGCCCTGGCCGACGAAAATCTGTTTCAGCAACACATTGCCGCGGCACTGCAAGACCTCTGACATGCCGCGCCCGCCTGGATGCTTGGAGGCACAAGGGCGGCATGGCTTTTTGAAAGAACACGGCGACCCCCTTGGATGAAACCCACAACCCCGCCCTGAAAAGTTGGGTCCACTCGGCCAAACTGGACCAGGCCGCGGCACTGATTGAGCTGACCGCCGGTGGCAAAAACCCGATGGCTTTGCCATGCCCTGACCATGGCCTCACCACGTGTCGATCGCCAAGCTTCCGTTGGCCGCTTTGACCTGCCCTGCCTGCAAACCCGCCAGCAACCAATCGCGGGTGGCCGCTGGGTCAATCACCGCATCGATCTCCAGCGTGGCCGCCATGTTGATGGCGCTACCATTGTCGTATTGCTGCGCCAGCAGTTGTTCAAACAAGGCCTCGCGCTCAGGGCCTTCGGGCAAAGCATCCAGCTCCTTGCGGTAACCCAGGCGCACCGCACCTTCGAGGCCCATGCCGCCAAACTCGCCGGTGGGCCAGGCCACTGTGGCCAGGGTTTCATGAAAGCCGCCGCCAGTCATGGCCATCGCCCCCAAGCCATAGCCCTTGCGCAACACCACGCTGAGCAGCGGCACCCGCAAGTGCGCTGCCGCCACAAACATGCGTGAGACATGGCGCACCTGGGCCGTGGCTTCGGTGTCAGGCCCGACCATGAAGCCGGGTGTATC
>NZ_JBIKHV010000166.1:0-3338 GCF_044361985.1 Limnohabitans sp.
CCATCATCAACGAACCCGTCAGCATGAAAAACGGGATAGCAATCAAAGGAAAGCTTTGTACCTGTGCCACCATTTGCTGTACCAGCAAATCAAAAGGTATTCGGTCATTGCTGACTGCGGCGGCCAGAGCCGCCAACAAAATGGCGTGGGCGATCGGCATGGCGAGCGCCGCCGCACCCAAGAAAACGAACAAAATCAATAAGGTCATGGCGCTTATCCTTGAGCGGCTTGCGCCCCTGGTTCTGAACTGTCCCGCACCACGTGCACACCACGCCAAGCCCTTGAGGCGGATTGGAGTGCCAGCAGCACCAGCATCCCCATGCCTACCATCAGACAACCGTAAGTCACCGATGTCGGGATGAGCAGAATTGGCGTTTTCTCGTCGTGCACGATTTCAAGCATGTTCCAAGTTGCGCGCACCAGCACCGCGTACAACACAGCGACAGCGCTCCAGGCCACGATAGCAATCACACGTTTTGCCGCAGGCCTGACCGACTCCACTAGGAACACCGTCGCGATGTGCGAGCCTTTTTCTGCGGCCAGTACGACACCGGACATGACCAACCAAGGGAACAACAACTCGGGAACCTCGTTGGCCCATTGCAAACTGGTGCCGAAGGCATACCGAAGCAAGGTGTTCGCCGTCAAGATCAGGAAAATCGAAACCATCGTCACCCACAGCACGAAGCTGCAGATGACCACGATCGCGCGCTCAAGGGCATTGCGCTTAACAATGACTTGGGTCATAAAGGGGTCTCCTCAACGACCCGCCTGGGTGGCAAGCACCCTGCGGGTCATCAAAATGGCAAGTGTGAAATGAAATCAGTCTTTCATTTGGCGCGTGCAGCGGCAACGACTTTCTTCACAAAGGGGCCAATCGGACCGGCTTCCCACTTGGCCACAACGGGTGCAGTCGCCTTTTCAAAAGGTGCCTGGTCTACTTTGTCGATTTGCACACCCTTGGCTTTGAGTTCTGTCAACATTTTGTCGTCAGCCTCTTGCGCCAGTTTGCGCTGGAGTGCCGTCGCTTCGTTGGCCGCCTCCTGAACAATCTTCTTGTCAGCATCAGACAGTTTGTCCCACGAGCGCTTGCCAATCAAAAACGGGGTCATCTCGTACTTGTGCCCAGTCAGGGAGATGAACTTCTGCACCTCGTAGAGCTTGCCAGCCTGAACGTTCACCAGCGGATTTTCCTGCCCGTCGACGACCCCTTGCTGCAGTGCCACGTAGAGCTCAGACCACTTGATCTGCTGTGCCTCGGCGCCAACGCTTTGCATGATGTCCACGGTCACTGAATCGGGTGGCGTGCGCATTTTCAGGCCCTTCAAATCTTCGGGCTTGAGCAGTGGGCGCTTGTTGTTGCTCATATGGCGGATGCCGTTGTCCCAGTAACCGAGAACAACCAGTCCTTTTTCTGCCGATTTTTGGGCCAACTCTTTGCCAGTGGGGCCATCCATCACCTTCCAGGCTTGGGCTTGGCTAGAAAACAGGAACGGCATGCCGAATGCAGCGTACTCGGGCACGGCATTTGCCAATGCACCCTGTGAGTTGGCCGACATGTCGAGCGCACCAGTGCGCAGGGCGGTGACCATGGCGGCGTCATCGCCCAACTGTGACGCTGGCGCCACCGTGACTTCGATGCGGCCATTGCTCTTGGCCTTGGCCACCTCTGCAAACTTCAATGAAGCCACATGGCGCGGGTTGTCGATCGCGGTGCCATGGCCCAGCGTCAGTTTCACCGCCTGAGCCTGGGCCATTGAGGTGGCAGCCAGCAAAGACGCCAGCAACAGGCTTCGGCGAAATGTATTTAATTTTTTCATGATGTCTCCTTGGTTGAAATGAACCACGGCCCTGCCGTGGTGGTGGGTGAAATCGAAATCAGTGAATCAACATGCCGCCATTGACGTCCAGCGTCACGCCCGTGCAGTACTTGGACAAGTCGCTGGCCAAAAACACCACGCAGCCAGCCACATCTTTGGGCTCGCCAATACGGGCCAACGGGATGCCATCGAGAATGCCCTGGCGCTTGTCTTCAGGAATCTTGCCTTTGTTGATATCGGTGGCAATCAAGCCCGGGGTCACACAGTTGACGCGAATGTTATGGCCGCCATATTCACGCGCCATGGCGCGGGCCAGACCCAACACGCCTGCTTTGGCAGCCGAGTAATGCGGGCCACCCAAAATGCCGCCACCGCGTTGCGCCGACACCGACGAGATGCACACAATGGAACCGCTGTTTTGCGCCATCATGGTCGGCAACACGGCTTGCGATGCGTAAAGGGTGCCACGCAAACTCACATCCAAAATGCGGTCATAGTCAGTGCCGGTAATCTCCAGGAACTTGGCGGGCTGGGTGATGCCTGCGTTGTTGACCAAAATATCAATACGCCCGTATTTGGCTTTGATTTGAATCACAGCGGCTTCACAAGACGCCTTGTCGGTCACATTAGCCACCATGCCTAGGTGGCCAGCGCCCAATCGCTCGGCGGCCGCTTGGGGGTTGGCGCCGTCCAGATCCAAAATCACGACTGTGGCACCTTGTTCGGCCATCATGGTGGCAGTGGCAAAGCCCAGCCCATTGAGGCCTGCGCCTCCGGTAATGACCGCGACCTTGTTTTTTAACAGCATGTTTGTCTCCTTCGTTTGACGGATGAATAGTGATGAACGGCGCGATTCTCCATAGCTTCAAGCGTGAAGACAAACGACATAAACTCACCCATCCGTTAATTTCATTCATGCTGCGTCGCAGCACGAACCGGGGTGAGGCAAGCAAATCAAGCCCGTACTCGCGGTCATAAACGCGCCAGCATTCTCACTGGCCGCTCAGCTTCAAGGTGGTCCGGCAAAATGGCTCTGAATCTTGCAACATGCGGTGTTGCAAGGTGATCGTCAAAGGCTTCTTTCGAGCTGTAAACCTCGTAAAACAAGACGCCATTGGCCACTTCAGGGGTTCGCAAAACATCGAACTGCAAACAACCAGGTTCTTCATCCACGGAATGCCGAGCATCGTCGAACGCATGCGTCAAAAAGGTGTCCATCAACCCCTCTTTGACCACAAACTCAGCGATCACCACGAAGGCCCCTGGCGAATTTGCAGCATTGATTTTTTTCATCAACATCACACCTCGTCAATCGGCTTTGCAGGCCATGGTGCGGGTGTATTCCTTGCGGAACTCGACCACATCCAGGTTGTCCACGAGTTCGACATCCGAGAAACTCACGGGCATGTCTTTCGCAACGGGTTTCACCAACTTCACCTTGTGTGCCAAGCCGATGGGCAAAGCATCCAGTGCCAGGCTCTTGTGGGCCGGAATGGCATTGGCCCACACCGCAAAACC
>NZ_JBIKHV010000073.1:0-10865 GCF_044361985.1 Limnohabitans sp.
GCGGTCGGCCGCATCAGCCCCGGTTGCCTGGGCCTGTGGGACGATGCCACCCAAGCGGCCTTGGCCGACAAGCTGCACCGCGCCCGTCGCCTGGCCCCTGCCATGCCCGTGTGCATCCAGATCAGCCACGCGGGTCGCAAGGCCTCCAGCGCTGCGCCCTGGCACGGCGGCATGCTCATCGCCCCCGAAAATGGTGGCTGGCAAACGGTTGCGCCCAGCGCCTTGCCGCACTTGCCACAAGAGGCCCCGCCCACCGAGTTGAGCTTGGCCGACCTGGCCCAAATCAAAGCCGACTTCGTGAACACCGCCCGGCGCAGCCACGCACTGGGTATCGAGGCGATTGAACTGCACGCGGCCCACGGCTATTTGTTGCACCAGTTCCTGTCACCCATCTCCAACCAGCGCAGCGATGCCTACGGCGGCTCTTTTGAAAACCGCATCCGTTTCCCGCTCGAAGTATTTAAAGCCGTGCGCGAGGCTTTTGGCGGCACGCTGGGCATGCGCATCTCGGGCACCGACTGGGTCGATGCTGGCTGGACGATTGAAGAAACGGCCGAGTTGTCCATTCAGCTCAAAAAAGCCGGTGCGCAGTTCGTGCACATCTCGTCGGGCGGCGTGTCGCCTTTGCAAAAAATTGCCATTGGTCCAGAGTACCAAGTGCACTTGGCCAAAACCGTCAAAGCCGCATCAACCCTGACCACCATCGCCGTGGGCCTGATCACCGAACCCGCCCAGGCCGAAGCCGTGCTGCAACGCGGCGACGCCGACTTGGTGGCGCTGGCCCGTTCTTTCCTGTACAAGCCGCGCTGGGGCTGGGAAGCTGCTGTGGCGCTGGGAGGCACCGTCGATGCCCAACACCAATACTGGCGCAGCTTGCCCCGCGAAGCCAAAAACATTTTCAACGAAGCCAAGATTGGCATGCGTTGATTTCTGACCTTCCAAAAAAGAGAGACAAACCATGACCACTCGCCGACAACTTACTCGCCTGCTGGCTTTGGCCAGCCTGTGCGCCCCCATGGCCCTGATGGCACAAGCCTTCCCCAGCAAGCCCATCACCCTGGTGGTGCCTGTGCCACCAGGTGGCCTGGTCGACACTTCAGCCCGGCTGATTTCTGAGCCCTTGGGCCGCTTGATCGGCCAGTCGGTGGTGGTGGAAAACAAAGGGGGCGCCAGCGGCAACCTGGCTTACCAACAGGTGGCACGGGCACCCAAAGACGGCCACACACTGCTGGTCTCGTACTCGGGCTACCACGTCGCCAACCCGATCCTGATGAGCAAGCTGCCCTGGGAGCTGAAAGACCTGACACCCGTGGGCCTGATCACCGTGGCCACCAACGTGGTCGCCGTGCACCCCTCGGTGCCGGTGAACAACATGAAAGAGTTCATCGCTTACGCCAAACAAAATGCAGGCAAGCTCAACTACGCCTCGCAAGGCAACGGCTCGGTCTCGCACATTGGCACCGAAATTTTCAAGCAACAGACCAGCATTGACTTGGTGCACGTGCCCTACAAAGGCTCCGGTCAGGCCATTGCCGATGTGCTGGCTGGGCAGGTTCAAGTCTTCATGACCACACCCCCTTCGGTGATGCAGCACATTCAGGCAGGCAAGCTCAAGGCGCTGGCCGTGACCGGCAAAAAACGCCATGCAGGCATGCCACAAGTGCCCACCATGGCCGAAGCCGGGTATCCCAACTTTGACCTGGAGTCGTGGGTGGCCCTGTACGCCCCAGCGGGCACGCCTGCAAGCGCCGTGAGCCAGCTCGCTGATGCGGTCAAGCGCAGTCTGGACTTGCCAGAAAGCAAACAGCGCGCTGATGCAGCAGGCATCGAAGTGCGGTTTGTCGCACCTGCCGAAATGACCAAACTGCTGGACCGCGACATCGCCGACTGGACCCAAGCCATCAAGGCTGCCAACATCAAACTGGACTGATCGGCGGCACGAAAAAAAGCCGGCGCAGGTCATGCGGCCCGCTCCGGCTTTTTGCCATCTGGGTGATGGGGATTACTTCAAATCACCCGCCAAACTGGCCAAAGTATCTGCAGCGACTTCGATGTGCGATGGGTAATGCGTGTGGTCACACCCCATCTTGACCCCTGCCCCGGCTTTGACTGCAGCGCACATGCCAGGTGCCAACTGAAAGCGCACAAAGTGCACCGCCGAAGTTTTTTCTTCGGTCTCGCGGTCCAGGTCTTCGTCGGCAATGGCGTAGACCCTACCATGGCCTTCCACCTCGACAAACATGCGGTCTTCCACACCGATCAGCTTGGCTAACTCACGCTTGCGTTCGTTGATGTCGGTGTACTCGATCATCATGGTGGCCTTCCAGTTGTTGCCATCCGGCACCAGCGGGGCATAAGCATCGATCTCTTGCAGGATGCCCTCTTCTTCAAAGACTTTTTCGATGCGCAGCATCTCCTGGATCTGGTAGCGGATCGTGGTTTCACTTTCAAACTGAATGTTGATGTGGTCTCCCAGTCGCACACTGCGCAGCTTGCGATGGGCGATGACTGCAGGCTTGTTGAGCTTGCGCCACTTGGTGTAAGCCTCCAGAGACATGAGGGTCTCAGGGGTGATTTTTCCGGTCAGTTGCATGGCGTTGCTCCTTATTTGAGGCCGTAGGCCTTGCGCACCAGCGTCAAGGGGTGGTTCAGTTCGGGGGCACCCAGGCCGTTGACTTCAAAGCCCTGGGCAATGTGGTGCCCACCCAGTGGGCAATCCGAGCTGATGAAGTCGGGCTTGCTGCCATCCTTCATGGTGGCCATGGCCTTGAACACCGGTTTACCGATCTTCATGGCCATGTCGTGTGAGCCTTTTTTCACACCATACGTGCCGGCGTGCCCCGAACAGCGCTCGATGGTGTTGATCTGGGTGTCCGGAATCATCTTGAGCATCTCTTCGGTTTTCTTGCCGATGTTTTGCACACGACCATGGCAGGGAATCTGGTAGCTCACATTGCCCAGCTTTTGTGGAAATTCGGTCTTGAGCAGCCCATCGCGCTTGCGGGCCATGAAATATTCAAACGGGTCCCACATGCTGGCTTTCACCAATTGGGTGTCGGTGCAGTCCGGAAACATCAACGGGATCTCTTGCTTGAACATCAAGGCGCAACTGGGCACGGCCGCCATGATGGCGTAGCCGTCCTTGGCGTATTTGGCCAGCACGGGAATATTCGCTTCCTTGGAGGCCTTGACCGAGTCCAGGTCGCCGAGTTCCAGCTTGGGCATGCCGCAGCATTTTTCTTTCTCGACCAACACATAGGGAATGTCGTTGTGGTCCAGGATCTTCAGCAGGTCGTGGCCAATGCCTGGCTCGTTGTAGTTGATGTAACAAGTGGCATAGATGGCCACCTTGCCAGGTGTCTTGGCGCCGTCAACCACCTTCTCTGCTTTGGCATCCGGGGCGCTGCTGCGAAACTTTTGGGTGGCCAATTCGGGCAACCAGGCGTTTTTGTCAACGCCAGCTACGCTCTCCATGACGCTGCGGGCGGCGGCTGTTTTGTTGATGGCATTCACCGCCTGCACCACGATCGGGATACCAGCAAGGGAACCATGCACATCGGTAGAGGCCAGCAACTTCTCGGCAACACCCACGTCACCTTTTTTGAATTTGATGGCCTTGGCCCGCAACATGGTGTGCGGAAAGTCCAGGTTCCATTCGTGCGGCGGGGTGTAGGGGCACTTGGTCATGTAGCACAGGTCGCACATGAAGCACTGGTCCACCACTTTCCAGTAGTCTTTCTTGTCCACCCCATCGACTTCCATGGTTTTGCTCTCGTCCACCAGGTCAAACAAGGTGGGGAAAGAGCCGCACAAACTCACGCACCGGCGGCAGCCATGGCAAATATCGAATATGCGCTCCAACTCGTCAAAACATTTTTCTTCGTTGTAAAAGTCGGGGCTTTCCCAAGCGAGGGCGTGCCTGGTGGGGGCTTCGAGGTTGCCTTCTTTGGCCATGATGTGCTCCTAGCGGGAATTTTTGGGGGTTTTTCCAAGGACTCTGTCGCCAAAGATCTGAGAAAAACCCGCTGCGCATTGCTGTGCAGCGGGGTGACTGGCCGGTGAATCAATCCACCAGTTCGGTCAAAGCTTTCTGGTAACGGTTGGCGTGTGAACGCTCAGCCTTGGCCAGGGTTTCAAACCAGTCGGCGACTTCGTCAAAACCTTCTTCGCGAGCGGTCTTGGCCATGCCGGGGTACATGTCGGTGTACTCGTGGGTTTCACCCGCCACAGCCGAAGCCAGGTTGTCGCGTGTCGAGCCAATCGGCATGCCGGTGGCTGGGTCACCGGATTGCTCCAGGAACTCCAAATGCCCATGGGCGTGACCCGTTTCACCTTCAGCGGTGGAACGAAACAGCGCGGCCACATCGTTCTGACCTTCAATGTCAGCTTTGTTCGCGAAGTACAAATAGCGACGGTTGGCCTGGGATTCGCCTGCGAAGGCATCTTTCAGGCATTGTTCCGTGCGCGAGCCTTTGAGTGCTGCCATGGGTATCTCCTTGTGGTTATCAAGTGGGTTGCCCTGGCGGGATTGCCAGAGAACTGTCAGATTAGCCCCAAACCGATCGAGCGCCCAATAGATTGATGCAATGAAATGGATTTATCAAGGCTATTGCACTTGGCGATTGATAAATATCAAGACACAAAGTTTCACGGTCAACCGAGCACCGCACAACAAGGCCCATTCAGGCAGGTGAATGGCGCACCTGATTAAGCCCGGATGGGCTGGGTAAAATCACCTGATTGGGACTCTCAGTGTCCTGCACGGCATCTGCTGAGATGCCGTTTTCTTTTTTGAAAAGACCCCGCCATGAGCAATGCCCCCATGACCCCGGCCCATCAGCCTGGCCTTGAAAGCCTGTCCAAATCCTTTGAACCCGCGGCCCTGGAAGCCCATTGGGGCCCCGAATGGGAAAAGCGCGGTTATGGCGTAGCAGGTTTTCGGGGCACGGGCGCCCCTGTGGCCAACGCTGCCGCCTTTGCCATCCAGTTGCCGCCACCCAATGTGACAGGCACGCTGCACATGGGCCATGCGTTCAACCAGACCATCATGGACTCGTTGACCCGCTACCACCGCATGTTGGGCTTCAACACGGCCTGGATTCCCGGCACGGACCATGCTGGCATTGCCACCCAGATCGTGGTGGAGCGTCAGCTGCAAGCCAAGGGCATCAGCCGCCACGACATGGGCCCCACGCCCGCAGAGGCACGCAAGAATTTTGTGGCCAAGGTCTGGGAGTGGAAAGAAGAATCGGGCAGCACCATCACAAGCCAGATGCGCCGCATGGGCGACAGCGTGGACTGGAGCCGCGAATACTTCACGATGGACCCCAAGCTGTCCAAGACCGTGACCGAGACCTTTGTTCAGCTTTATGAACAAGGCCTGATCTACCGCGGGAAGCGCCTGGTCAACTGGGACCCGGTGCTGCAAAGCGCCGTGTCCGACCTTGAAGTGGAAAGCGCCGAAGAAGACGGCTTTATGTGGCACATCCGTTACGACTTTGCCAACGGCCCCCAAACCGTTGATGGCGAAACCGTGCAGGGCCTGGTGGTGGCCACCACCCGCCCCGAAACCCTGCTGGGCGACGTGGCCGTGATGGTGCACCCCGAAGACGAGCGCTACAACGCCCTGATCGGCCAACAAGTGCACCTGCCGCTGTGTGGCCGCAGCATCCCCGTGATTGCCGACGATTACGTGGACAAGGCCTTCGGCACAGGCGTGGTCAAGGTCACACCGGCGCATGACCAAAACGACTACGCGGTAGGCCAGCGCCACAAGCTGGAAATCATTTGCGTGCTTAATCTGGATGCGACCATCAACCAAAACGCCCCCGAGAAATACCGAGGCCTCGACCGCTTTGTGGCCCGCAAGGCCGTGGTAGCCGACCTCGAGGCTTCAGGCCATTTGGTCGAAGTCAAAAAACACAAACTCATGGTGCCGCGCTGCGCCCGCACAGGCCAGGTGATCGAGCCGATGCTGACTGATCAATGGTTTGTGGCCATGAACCAGGTCGGCCAAGGCGATGCCACAGGCAAGAGCATTGCGCAAAAAGCCATCGATGCGGTGCAATCGGGCGAAGTGAAATTCGTACCCGAAAACTGGGTCAACACCTACAACCAGTGGATGAACAACATCACCGACTGGTGCATCAGCCGCCAGCTCTGGTGGGGCCACCAAATCCCGGCCTGGTACGACCAAGACGGCAAGGTGTACGTGGCGCGCAATGAAGCCGATGCACAAGCACAGGCTGACAAGATCTCCCCCGGCAAAACACTCAAGCGCGACGAAGACGTGCTGGACACCTGGTATTCCAGCGCCTTGGTCCCCTTCAGCACCATGGGCTGGGGTAACAACAACGATAGCCAAGTCAACACCGCAGCGGGCGAGCGTGCCGGAAACGGACGCAGTGACATTGCGAGCGAAGCGAGTGGGAGCAAGACCGGTTCCGGCAAGCTCCCCAGCGCTACCGACACCGACACCAACAACAGCCAAAGCGACTACGACCTGTACCTGCCCTCTTCGGTATTGGTAACAGGCTACGACATCATCTTCTTCTGGGTCGCCCGGATGATCATGATGACCACCCACTTCACTGGCAAAGTGCCCTTCAAACACGTCTACATCCACGGCCTGGTGCTCGATGCGCAGGGCAAAAAGATGAGCAAGTCCGAAGGCAACGTGCTTGACCCGGTCGACCTGATTGACGGCATCACGCTCGAACCCCTGCTGGACAAACGCACCCAAGGCCTGCGCAAGCCCGAGACCGCACCCAAGGTCCGCAAGCAAACCGAAAAAGAATTCCCCGAAGGCATCCCGGCCTACGGTGCCGACGCACTGCGCTTCACGTTTGCCGCATTCGCCTCATTGGGCCGCAGCATCAACTTCGACAGCAAGCGCTGCGAGGGTTACCGCAACTTCTGCAACAAGCTGTGGAACGCCACCCGCTTTGTGCTGATGAACTGCGAAGGCCAGGACTGCGGCCTGAAAGAACACAGCAAAGCCGAATGCGCAGTGGGCGGCCCGGCCCACGGCTACTTGGCCTTTAGCCAAGCCGACCGCTGGATCAGCTCGCAACTGCAACGCGTCGAAGCCGACGTGGCCAAAGGATTTGTCGAATACCGCCTGGACAACGTGGCCAACACGATCTATGACTTCGTCTGGAACGAGTTCTGCGACTGGTACCTCGAGATCGCCAAGGTGCAAATCAACACCGGAGACGACGCGCAAAAACGCGCGACGCGCCGCACCCTGATCCGCACGCTCGAAACCATCATGCGGCTGGCCCACCCCATCATCCCGTTCATCACCGAAGAGCTTTGGCAAAAAGTCTCGGTGGTGGCAGGCCGTCCGGGTGAATCGGTCAGCATCGCGACCTACCCCGTGAGCCAACCCGAGCGGATCGATGCACAAGCCGAAGCCCACGTGGCCAAGCTCAAGACCCTGGTCGACGCCTGCCGCAACCTGCGTGGCGAGATGAACGTCTCGCCCGCCACCCGCATGCCCATGTATGTACTGGGTGACACGGCCTTCATGCAGAGCGTGGCCCCCGTGTTGCAATCTCTGGCCAAACTGAGCGAAGTCAAGGTGTTCGAGTCAGAAGCCGAATGGGCCGCCGCTGCACAAGCTGCGCCCGTGGCCGTGGTGGGCGAAGCCCGCTTGTGCTTGTTCATGGAAGTCGATGTCGAAGCAGAAAAAATCCGCATGACCAAAGAAGCGACTCGCCTGGAAGGCGAAATCGCCAAGGCCAACGCCAAGCTCGGTAACGAGGCCTTTGTGGCCAAGGCCCCCCCTGCGGTGATCGACGAAGCCAAGAAACGCGTGGCTGAATTCAGCGCCACGCTCGACAAAATTCGCCAACAACTGCAACGTCTGGGCTGATTGCCTGCACCCCAAGGACACCACCATGAGCCACAACGTGATTCGCAAAGCCGTGTTCCCAGTCGCCGGCTTGGGTACGCGCTTTTTGCCCGCCACCAAAGCTGCCCCAAAGGAAATGCTGCCAGTGGTCGACAAACCCTTGATCCAGTACGCGGTCGAGGAGGCCTACAGCGCAGGCGTGCGCCACATGATCTTTGTCACAGGCCGCAGCAAGCGGGCCATCGAAGACCATTTCGACACCGCTTACGAGCTTGAAAACGAACTCGAAACGGCGCACAAAGACGAACTGCTGGCCTTGGTGCGTTCGGTGCAGCCCGACGACATGGTCTGCGCTTATGTGCGCCAACCCCGCTCACTGGGCCTGGGCCACGCGGTACTGTGTGCAGAAGCCATGGTGGGCAACGAGCCTTTTGCCGTCTTGCTGGCCGATGACTTGATGGTGGGTTTACAAGGTGGGCCATCGGTATTGGCTCAAATGGTGGCAGCGCATACGCAACAAGGCCGCTCTATTTTGGCGGTGCAGGAAGTGCCCCTTGAGCACGTCAAACGCTACGGCATCGTGGCGGGCGAATCGGCAGGCAAGCAACTGATGCGCGTCGAGAAAATCGTGGAAAAGCCCAGCCCCGATAAAGCCCCCTCGCGCATGGGTGTGGCTGGCCGCTACATCCTCACGCCGGGCATCTTCAACGAGATTCGCAACCAGCCCACGGGCGTGGGGGGCGAGATCCAGCTGACCGATGCCATTGCCCGCTTGATGCAACGCGAAGCGGTTTATGCCTTCCAGTACGAAGGCAAACGCTACGACTGCGGCAGCAAAGAAGGTTTTTTAGAGGCCACAGTCGAACTGGCCTTGCAGCACCCACAAGTGGGCGCATCGTTTCGCGAATACCTCAAGGGCTTGAGCCTCTGAACACCTGATCTCAGCGCCGCTTCAGCCCAAAAACGAAACTGGTTTCGGTCTTTTCCTGCAAGACCAATTCATGGCCTGTCTGCCTGGCAAATGCCTCGAAATCGCGCCAGGCACCAGGGTCGGTGGCAATCACCTTGAGCAACTGGCCACTGGTCAGATCATTCAAAGCCTTCTTGGCTTTCAGAATGGGCAAGGGGCAATTCAGGCCGCTGGTGTCGATGACTTTGTCAAAATTCATCATGCTTCCTGGCTCGGTTCCTGGCTCTGCGCTTCGCGGTCGGCCCAACTCATGAAAGTAGGCTCGATGCCGATGGTGCGCAACCAGTCGCCCAAGGCGTAGCCGGTCCCTGCAGGCCAGCAAATCAAGTCCTTGAAGTCGACCATCTGGTACTCGGCCAACTCGGGCGACAAGCGCACCTCGCCTTCGGCCACCGCATGGTAGGCAATGATCACCTGGTTCATGCGTTGAAAGTCGTAAGCGCCGATCAGCTTGAGGGCCGAAACCTTCAGGTTGGTTTCTTCGGCAATTTCCCGGCGAATGCCTTCTTCGGGTGTTTCACCGGCCTCCATGAAGCCGGTGATCAAGGCAAAACGACGGCCTGGCCAAGCGGCGTTGCGCGCCAACAAAATCTGCTCACCCACCTGCACAATGCCAGCCAACACGGGTGTGGGGTTGTTCCAGTGGGTAAAGTCACATGCTGTGCAGCGCAGACGCAAGGTCTCGCCGCCATCTTCCATTTGCGAAAGCCAGGCCAGAGGGGTTGCGCATTGCGGACAAAAACGAAATTCAGCCATGAAGCCAGCTCCGGTCAGGCGGGGAAAACGCCAGTAGATAAATATCGGTCACCGCGATCGCACACGATGAACACAATGGTGGCGTTTTGCGCCGTCTTCGCCACCTGCTGGGCCACCCAGCATGCGCCTGCAGCCGAGATGCCCGCAAAAACACCTTCCGTGCGGGCCATCTGGCGGCAAGTTTCCTCAGCTTCGTTCTGGCTGACATAGACCAGTTCGTCCACCTGGCTCGGGTCGTAAATTTTGGGCAGGTATTCTTCAGGCCATTTGCGAATGCCAGGAATGCGCGAACCCTCACTGGGCTGAGCACCAATGATGCGAATCGCAGGATTTTTCTCCTTCAAATACCGGGACACACCCGTGATGGTGCCCGTCGTGCCCATGGCGCTCACAAAATGCGTGACCTGACCACCGGTCTGCTCCCAGATTTCCGGCCCAGTGGTTTCGTAATGAATGCGCGGATTGTCGGCGTTAGCAAACTGGTCCAGAATGCGGCCCTTGCCCTGCGCGGCCATATTGTCAGCCAGGTCCCGGGCGTACTCCATGCCACCACTTTTGGGCGTCAGGATCAACTCGGCGCCAAACGCCTTCATGGTCTGAGCCCGCTCAATCGACAAGTCCTCGGGCATGATCAGCACCATCCGGTAACCCCTGATGGCAGCGGCCATGGCCAGCGCGATGCCGGTGTTGCCGGATGTGGCCTCAATGAGGGTGTCGCCCGGCTTGATCTCACCACGCTCTTCTGCCCGCCGAATCATCGACAAAGCCGGCCGGTCCTTGACGGACCCTGCAGGGTTGTTGCCCTCCAGCTTGCCCAAAATCACATTGTTCCGCGCCGCCATATCGGCTGCTCCCAAACGCTGCAAAGCCACCAGCGGTGTTTTGCCAATCGCATCTTCAATGGTTGGATAAATCATGTGCGTACTTTGCCATAACTTGCAGGCCCCCACCCAATGGAAGGCCGATAAAGGCGAGGTAGCCTGATTGATTGCGAGACCTGTGCTGACCGCGTCAGCTCATTGCAAATGCGAGGGGTTGATCCCAGTGGGTCCGGTCAAGCGTGCATTTCAGAACAACAAGCCCACATCTCGTCAAGAGATTTGACCAGGGCGCTGTCAAAGGCCCGGTAAATCCGCCGAATTTTGTGCCATAATTTGAGTCTTCACAAATACCGCCCGGGTGGTGAAATTGGTAGACTCAGGGGACTCAAAATCCCCCGCCGCAAGGCGTGCCGGTTCGAGTCCGGCCCCGGGCACCACATTAAAAATCAAGCACTTAGCGGTG
>NZ_JBIKHV010000167.1:0-3294 GCF_044361985.1 Limnohabitans sp.
ATGAACGCATCAAGGACATCACCGTGCTCCCGCCGCCCGAACATCTGATTCGATTCTTCCCGATCGCCGGCACCGCCACGGAAAAGCTGATCTCTCAAACCCGCCAATCGATTGCCAAAATTGTGCATCGCAAAGATGACCGACTGCTGGTCATCATCGGCCCATGTTCTATTCATGATCCGGCTGCAGCGCTGGATTACGCCCGCCGCCTGAAGCCCCTTCGGGACCAATACGCCGACACCCTTGAAATCGTGATGCGGGTGTACTTTGAAAAACCCCGCACCACGGTGGGCTGGAAGGGTCTGATCAATGACCCCTATCTGGACGAGAGCTACCGCATCGACGAAGGCCTGCGCATTGCACGCCAGTTGCTGATCGAGATCAACCGCCAGGGCATGCCCGCAGGCAGCGAGTTCCTCGACGTGATATCCCCCCAATACATCGGCGATCTGATCAGTTGGGGAGCCATTGGTGCCCGCACGACCGAGAGTCAGGTGCACCGCGAACTGGCTTCTGGCCTGTCCGCGCCCATCGGGTTCAAGAACGGCACGGACGGCAACATCAAGATCGCCACGGATGCGATCCAAGCCGCAGCGCGGGGCCACCATTTCCTTTCGGTGCATAAAAATGGCCAGGTCGCTGTTGTGCAGACCCAAGGTAACAAGGATTGCCACGTGATTTTGCGCGGCGGCAAGGCCCCCAATTACGATGCTGAAAGTGTCGCAGCCGCGTGCAAGGAACTCGAAGCCGCCAAGCTGCCCGCCACCCTGATGGTCGATTGCAGCCACGCCAACAGCAGCAAAAAGCACGAGCGACAGATCAATGTGGCGCAAGACATTGCGGCGCAGATCAGCGGCGGTTCACGCCAGGTGTTTGGCGTCATGGTCGAGAGCCACCTCGTCGATGGTGCCCAGAAGTTCACCGCCGGCAAGGATGACGTGACCAAGCTGGCCTACGGGCAAAGCATCACCGATGCCTGCATCGGATGGGAAGACAGCAAGCAGGTGCTGAAGGTTCTGTCGGATGCTGTGAAGGCGCGACGCTCACGCTGAATTGCACAGGTCTTGCGCCATGAAAAAGCCCGCATCTGCGGGCTTTTTTAGGGGTGATGTGCGCTAGCGTTGCAAGGCTTCCAGCAGCTTGGCGTGGATGCTGCCAAAGCCGCCATTGCTCATGCACAAAAGGTGGTCGCCAGGCTGCGTCTGGGCCATGACTTGTGCGATCACCTCATCAATGTTGGCACCCACTTGCGCTTTTTCGCCCATGGGTGCGAGCGCAGCCGCTGCATCCCAGCCCAGACCGCCCGAGTGGCAAAAAGCCAGATCGACTTCTTCAAGGCTCCAGGGCAACTGGGCTTTCATGGCGCCCAGTTTCATGGTGTTGCTGCGCGGCTCGAAGATGGCCAGGATGCGCGCCTTGCCAACCTGTCGACGCAAGCCATTGACTGTTGTACGAATCGCGGTGGGATGGTGGGCAAAGTCGTCATAAACGGTGGTGCCATGGACGGTGCCGCGCACCTCCATGCGGCGCTTGACGTTTTCAAAGCTGGCCAGGGCCTTGGCTGCGATAGACGGGCGCACGCCCACATGCTCGGCGGCGGCGATGGCCGCCAGCGCGTTGAGTTGGTTGTGCACGCCGCCGATGCCCCACTGCACGTCGGCAACGGGTTGGCCCGCCTGCAGCACTTTGAAGTTGGACGGCTCGCCTTCGGCCATGAAGTCGCTCACGGTCGATCCAAAGCTGCGGACTTCGCTCCAGCAGCCTTGTGCCAACACCCGTGTCAGGCTTTCCTCCAGGCCGTTGACCACCACCCGGCCCGAGCCGGGCACGGTGCGCACCAGGTGGTGAAACTGGCGCTCAATGGCGGTCAGGTCGTCAAAAATATCGGCGTGGTCGAATTCGAGGTTGTTCAAAATCGCCGTGCGTGGTCGGTAGTGCACGAACTTGCTGCGCTTGTCGAAGAAGGCGGTGTCGTATTCGTCGGCTTCTATCACGAAATGCTTGCCGCTGCCAAGGCGGGCGGAGACGCCAAAGTTCAAGGGCACACCACCGACCAGGAAACCGGGTTGCAGACCGGCTTGTGCCAACACCCACGCCAGCATCGAGGTGGTGGTGGTTTTGCCATGCGTGCCAGCAACGGCCAGCACATGGCGGCCCTGCAACACGTGCTCTGACAGCCACTGAGGACCGCTGGTGTAGGGCGCACCAGCTTCCAGGATGGCTTCCATCAGTGGGAATTTGGGGCTGCCATCGCCCAAGCGGGCACGGCTGACGACGTTGCCAATCACATACAGGTCGGGATTCAAGGCCATCTGGTCGGCCCCAAAGCCCTCTATCAAACCAATGCCCAAAGCGCTCAATTGGTCACTCATGGGGGGGTAGACGCCCGCGTCACAGCCAGTCACCCGGTGTCCAGCTTCACGTGCCAAGGCGGCCAATCCACCCATGAAGGTGCCACAAATGCCCAAAATATGTATATGCATGCCAGGATTTTAGGGGGCGGCAAGCCCCGTCCATTTTCAGCCGGGCACAATCAGGGCCCATGAACGATGTCGCCCTCGAAATTGCAGCCACTGCCGCCCGCCTGGTGGTGGAAGAAGGCCTGGCTTTTGGTCCGGCCAAGCACCGCGCCCTCAAGGCCTTGGGCCTGCCTGGCCGGACGGCCTTACCGACCAACGATGTGATCGAGTCCGAGGTGCGCGACTACATTGCCTTGTTTTGCGCCGATACGCAGCCTGCCGAGTTGCGGGCATTGCGCGAACTGGCCCAGGTCTGGATGCTGCGCTTGAAAGAATTTCGCCCGCATTTAGGGGGGGCTGTTTGGCAAGGCTGGGCCACACGGTTGTGTGACATCGATCTGGCCTTGTTTTGCGATGACCCCAAATCGGCGGAAATTGCCCTGATCAACCAGGACCAACGTTATGAGGTGCAAACCGTTCGTGGCCTGCACGGCGATGACGTGGATGTACTCAGCTTGCACAGCTTTTGTGAGCCTTTAAAGGAAGATGTCGGAGTTCACCTGCGTATTTATGATCTGGACGATGTGCGCGGGGCCCTTTTGACCGATGCGCAAGGCCGCTCGCCGCGGGGGGATTTGGCGGCGCTTGAGCGCCTGCTGGCTGCATGAAAGACAATTTAGACATGAACAATCAAAGCTCTGGTGCCTCGAGGCGCAATCTGATTTTGGGGGTTGGTGCAGCTGCTGCCGTGGCCGGTGTGGGAATGGCCCTGCATCGTTTTGAGCCCAAACCTGTGACCGCATCGGCGGCTCACCCGCTGTGGGCCCAGCAGTTT
>NZ_JBIKHV010000074.1:0-10735 GCF_044361985.1 Limnohabitans sp.
CACACCGGGCGCCCGAGCTGGTCACGCAGCATTTGCAGGGCAAAACGGGTTTCACCCGCATCCAGACCGGTGCGATGCACCAGCAGTCCGGGCGGCTTGGTCACGGCTGCAAGATAATCGTCAAGGTAAAGGATGTCGAGCATGTTGTTCTTATTGTCACCCGCCAAATCTCTGGACTACGAAACCCCCGCAAGCGATGTGCCGCACACGCTGCCTCAGTTCGTGCCGCAATCACAAGCCCTGATCGAGGTGCTGCGCCAAAAGTCGCCCCAGCAAATTGCCGAGCTGATGGACTTGTCCGATGCGCTGTCGGCGCTGAACGTGGCCCGCTATGAGGCCTGGAGCCCCAAGTTCTCGGCCAAAAACGCCAAGCAGTCGGTGCTGGCTTTCAATGGCGATGTGTACGAAGGCCTGGACGCCAAGTCGCTGTCTCTGAAGGACCTGGAATGGGCGCAGACCCATGTGGGCATTTTGAGTGGCCTGTACGGCGTGTTGCGCCCGCTGGACTGGATGCAGCCCTACCGCCTGGAAATGGGCACCACACTGCAGACCGACAAGGGCAGCAACCTCTACAAGTTTTGGGGCGCGCAAATTGCCGAATACCTGAACGCCCAGCTGGCCAAGGACAAGACCCCGGTCATCGTGAACCTGGCCTCGCAAGAGTATTTCAAGTCGGTGGACCGCAAGGTGCTCAAGGCCCGTGTCATTGAATGCGTGTTCGAAGACTTCAAGGGCGGCAAGTACAAGATCATCAGTTTCAATGCCAAGCGGGCGCGTGGCCTGATGGCGCGTTATGCGGTGCAAAACAAGATCAACCACCCTGAAGGTCTGCGAGGTTTTGATGTCGAAAGCTACGCCTTTGATCCGGCCGTTTCCGAACCCGATCGCCTGGTGTTTCGCCGCAAGGTGCAAGCATGAGCGAGTTCAACAACGCCCCCGAGCAATCCCAGCTGGGCAAAGCCAGCGCCTATGTGGACCAGTACGACGCGGGTTTGCTGTTCCCCATTCCCCGTGCCACCAAGCGTGCTGAAATCGGCGTCTCGGGCCAGCCGGTATTTTTTGGCGCGGACTTGTGGACCGCGTTTGAGTTGTCCTGGCTCAACCCCAAGGGCAAGCCGCAGGTGGCGCTGGCCCACATTACTGTGCCCGCCGAAAGCACGCACATTGTCGAGAGCAAGTCGTTCAAGCTGTACCTCAACAGCTTCAACAACACACGCCTGGACACTGCCGATGCGGTGCGCGACATGATTCGCCGTGACATCAGCGCGGCCATCTGGCATGGCGGTGTGGTGCAAGCCAGTGTGGGCGTGAAGCTGTTGCTGCAAGAGCAGTTTGACGCCGAACCCGTGCATGAGCTGGATGGCCTGAACCTGGACCGCATGGACATCGAGTGCACCCGTTACCAGCCCGCGCCCGATTTACTCACAGCGCAGACCGATGAACTGCCCGTGACCGAAACCCTGGTCAGCCATTTGCTCAAAAGCAATTGCCTGGTGACGGGCCAGCCCGACTGGGGCAGCGTGCAGATTAAGTACAGCGGCCCGCAGATTGAGCAGGCCGGTTTGCTTCAATACATCGTGAGTTTTCGCAACCACAACGAGTTCCATGAGCAATGCGTCGAGCGCATCTTCATGGACATCTGGACGCGCTGCAAACCCACAAAGCTGACGGTCTATGCCCGCTACACCCGGCGCGGTGGGCTGGACATCAACCCCTGGCGCACCAGCCACCCCGGCATCTTGCCGCCAAACGTGCGCACGGCGCGGCAGTGAGCCGAGTCAGCGACGACGATTCAAAAGACATCAGAGTCGCGGCCGCACCACCGATAAGTGCAATCCGGTAGCGTTCAACACAGCCAACCAGGTTTTGAGTGTGGGGTTGCCGCGTGGACTGAGTGCCCGGTACAGGCTTTCGCGGGGTATGCCCGCTCTCTCGGCCACCGCAGACATGCCTTGCGCCTCAGCGATGTGCCGCAAAGCCGCTAGCAAAGCTTGTTGCCCGCCGGGTTGATCAGCTTGATCCAGTGCAACAGCGAGGTACTCGTTGGCAAACTCAGGATCGGCTTTGAGCATCGCCACAACGGCTTCGTCATGCGGACGGCTGGTCATGATGGTCATGATGGTCATTTGATCTTTCTCCTTTGTTGCCAGTCCACCCAGTAAAGGTGGGCTTTTTCAATATCCGATGGTTGTTTTCTTTTGTCACCACCGACCAACAGCAAGATCAAGCGCTGTCCGGCCTGTGCGTAGTAAATCCTGTACCCCGGCCCCCAATCAATGCGGGCTTCCCAAACGCCTTCGCCAACCGGTTTCACATCGCCAAAATTGCCGCTGGCCATTCGGCCTACCCGAATCAAAACTCGGGCTCTGGCTTGTCGATCCGCCAGTGACATCAACCACAGGGCGTAAGGGTCGTCGCCTTGCGCAGACAGGTAATCACGAACTTCAAACATGTGAATTATAAGTTACAAGATAATTCGATCGCATCACATAGGCAGGTCGGCAGCCAATAAAATCAAATAGCGTGAAAATGCTTTCACAATTAACCCCGCAAGCGTTTTGAACTCAGTTAGTTTAGAGGCTTTAGTAATTTATGAGTCATAAAGTATTTTTTAAAAAATCAATATGCGATATGGCTGTCTTTCGACCTGACGAGCATGACGTGTTAACTTATGTCACCCGTGCCTGCTAGTGCGCTTTCCTTGCTGGCCACTTCACCGCACTCCCCAATATGTCACCCACCACCCGCCGCGTTCTCCAGGCCCTTTTTTACGAGGCCATTGCCATCGCTGTGGTCGGACCCGTTTTGAGCTTGGCCTTTGACAAGTCGCCCGCTTCCACATTGGGTCTGGCGGTTGTGTTGTCGAGCATCGCACTGACGTGGAATTACGCCTTCAACTGGCTCTTTGAGCGCTGGGAGTCGCGCCAATCGGTGCGTGGTCGCTCCTTTGTCAGACGGCTGGCCCACGGGGCCGGTTTTGAAGGCGGCTTGGTGATCATTCTTTTGCCTGTCATGTCGCTTTGGCTGGACATTTCGCCCACCGCTGCTTTGGTGGCCAATTTGGGACTTCTTGCGTTCTTTTTCTTCTACGCCATCGCGTTCACCTGGTGCTTCGACCGAGTCTTCGGATTGCCCGCCTCTGCCCAAGCGGGCGATGTGCCCTGACATCGAAGAGCCGCTCTACCAAGACGTGCAGACCCAGAACAACTGGTCAGCACTCACCAACTTAAGTCCTTGTGCCTTTATCTTTACCTTTGGCTGACCCAGACCCGACCCCCACCGCCCCTTGCGCTGTTCAAAATGAGTTACGCCATGTGCGTGCGCTCATGCAACTGGAGCAAAAAGAAGACCAGGCGCAATTCAAACTCAAAAATGCCAGTGCCAGCATCAAAGAGCGGCGTCGGCGTGGCTTGACCTGGTACCCCGTCACCATCACCCAAGAAGACATCGGTTTTGGTGGCAAGGTGGTGCTGGAGTTAGAGCGCCCTGCCAATCGGCAAGACCTGCACTTGTTTCAGGTGGGCAAAAACGCTTGTGTGTTCAGCAATGCGCCTGGCTACTCGGGGCCTGACCGGCCCGTGCTCAGCGGCGTGGTGACCAGCGTGCGGCGCAACAAGCTGCTGCTGGCCACCACCAAAGAAGCGCTGCCCGACTGGGTGTTAAACGCCAGTACGCTGGGCATTGACCTGACCTTTGACGAGGTGAGCTACCGCGAAATGAACCAAGCCATGGCTGACGTCATGGGCGCACACGGCAACCGCTTGGCCGAACTGCGCGACGTGCTGCTGGGCGCTAAGCAGGCCAGCTTTGGCGAGAACAAAGCCGACGACCTGTTTTACCCCAGTGCGCTCAACGACTCGCAGCTGGCGGCTGTGCGGCACGTGGTCTCGGCGCAAGACGTGGCCATCATCCACGGTCCGCCCGGCACGGGCAAAACCACCACGCTGGTGCAGACCATCCTGGAAACCGTCCGGCGTGAGCGGCGCGTGTTGGTGTGCGCCCCCTCTAATACCGCCGTGGACCTGCTGACAGAAAAGTTGGCCGAGCGCGGTGTCAACGTGATCCGCCTGGGCAACCCCAGCCGTGTGTCGGACCTGCTGCTCAAGCACACCCTCGATGCGGGTGTGATGGCCCACGCCAGCTACGCCAAGATGCATGCGATGCGCCAAACCGCCGAACAGCACCGTGAAACGGCCAGTGAACTGGCCAAAGAAGGTGTCCGCAATTTTGGTTTTGAGGGGCGCCAACAGCGCCAATGGCTGAAAGAAGAAGCGCGCACCCTGCGCCAAGCCGCCGACGACTTAGAGCGCTTCATGACCGAGGACGTGCTCGAATCGGTGCAGGTCATCACCTGCACGCTGGTGGGCGCCAGCAACCGCCACATTCGCCACCTGAGCTTTGAGACGGTGTTTATTGACGAAGCCGCCCAGGCCTTGGAGCCAGGTTGCTGGATTCCCATTGCCAAGGGCCAGCGCATTGTTTTTGCGGGCGACCACCACCAGCTGCCGCCCACGGTCAAAAGCGAAAAAGCCGCACAAGAAGGCCTGCGCGAAACCCTGTTTGAAAAGTGCATCCAGCGGCAGCCGCAAACGGCCCGCATGCTGAACGTGCAATACCGCATGCACGAGCGCATCATGGGCTTCAGCTCTGGCAAGTTTTATGGCGGCCAACTGGTGCCGCACCCCAGCGTTCGCCACGCGGGTCTGGCCGCTTACGACCTGCGTTTTGCACCCGATCTGCCTGTGGAATTTATTGACACGGCGGGCTGCGGTTTTCTGGAGGTGTCCATTCCCGAAAGCCGATCCACCGCCAACCCCGAAGAGGCCAACTTGCTGCTGGAGCGACTGGCCCAGTTGCTTGCGCCCTATGACCCAGCAGAACACGACGAACACCAACACACCCCGCTGAGCATCGGCGTGATTGCCCCGTACCGCGCCCAAATCAACTACTTGAAAGACGCCATCGAAGACAGCGAAGTGCTGAATGGTTTGCTGCCGCAACGCAGGCTGAGCGTGGGCACCGTCGATTCGTTTCAGGGCCAAGAGCGCGACATCATTGCCATCTCGTTGACGCGCAGCAACCCCCAAGGCGAGATCGGCTTTTTGTCTGACATCCGCCGCATGAACGTGGGCATGACCCGCGCACGGCGCAAGCTGCTGCTGGTGGGCGATTCGTCCACACTTTGTAGGCATCCGTTTTTTGGGGAGTTGCTGGAGTATGTGAAGGGGGTGGGGGGCTACCGCACGGCGCTTGAGATGGGTAAATAGAGCTGAAGCTGTGATGACCATTGCTGACTCGCCTGTAACCTAACTGTGCCAGCCAGCGTTTGAAGGGCTCGACCTTGGGCGAGGGGATGGACTGGATGATGCGGAACAGACCTTCGGTGTTGGCGCAATTCACCCGCTGTGCACCGCCTGTCGTCGGAACACGAAGGGGGGTGGCAATTTGCCCCCACCCTTTGGCCAGTTCTGGGTCACGACGGCGCAGGTCTTTCACGTAGCCCTCTGGCTGCACCGAATCGGTCAGCACACCCACCACGTCAACAATGGCAAACCACCATTCCTCGTTGTGCCAGACACGGCGAATGGTGGTTTCCTGGAATACCGCGATGTGGTGCGCGGGATCGTTGGGGGTGGTGATTTTCTTCATATGGCTCCCAGAAACTGTGATTTTATACAGTTGTTTGCAATTGCGCCAATCGCTATTTCTTCCTGAACTGATTGCAGCACGCACGCAAGCTGGCCTGACGCAAGGCGATGTGGCCGCACGCATGGGCACGACCCAAAGCGTGGTGGCACGCATCGAAAGTGGCAGGGGCACGCCATCCATGCGAACAGTCCAACGCTTTGCCAGTGCCGTGGGCGCGCGTGCCGTGGTGCGCATGGAGCCTTTGACGGCTGCATGATCCGCAGCAAACCCAAGGCAAGATCGGCTTTTTGTCTGACATCCGCCGCATGAACGTGGGCATGACCCGCGCACGGTGCAAGCTGCTGCTGGTGGGCGATTCGTCCACGCTTGGCAGGCATCCGTTTTTTGGGGAGTTGCTTGATCTTGACACCGCGCACGATACGATTTTCACACTATTCAAATCATATATTGATATGATTAGGCCATGAAACCCTATCAACGTTGGATTTGGCAGCTGCCAGAGTGGCCCGCATTGGCGTTCGACGCGCAGCGAATCCAGGCGCCATTGGCGGCCGCAAGAACATCTCAAGGATTTCTTCTTGGCAAAGCGGAGGCGATTGGCCTGGAAGGGCTGCAGCCCCACATCCGTGACTCGCTGACGCAAGAGGCATTGACCACCTCTGCGATTGAAGGCGAAAAGCTGGACCCTGAAAGTGTTCGCTCCTCCGTGGCCCGGCGCTTGGGCCTCGACACCTCTGGGGCCCCCGTGCGCGAGGGCAGGCGCAACATCGAGGGGCTGATTGATGTGTTGCAAGACGCCACCCTCAACACTGAAGCACCCTTGACGCTGGAGAGGCTGTGCAGTTGGCACGGGGCGCTTTTCCCCACGGGTTTTTCGGGCATGCAGCGCATCGATGTGGGCGGTCTGCGTTCTGTGCCCATGGAGATCGTCAGTGGGGCCGTGGGCCACAGCAAGGTGCATTACGCCGCGCCACCCGCTGAAGGTCTGGCCGAGCAGATGGACGCTTTTTTGAATTGGTTCAAGCAAACCCAGCCCAAAGTCGGGCCGCAGCCCATGGACGGCTTGGTGCGTGCCGCTGTCTCGCATCTGTGGTTCGAGACGCTGCACCCGTTTGACGATGGCAACGGGCGCCTAGGCCGGGCCATCTTGCAACTGGCACTGGGCCAAGACATGGGCCAGCCTGGGCGAATCGTGACATTGTCGCGGCAAATCGAGTCGTGCAAAGACCAGTATTACCGCGAGCTAGAGCAGGCACAACGCTCCAAAAGCATGGACGTAACGCCATGGGTCGAATGGATGCTGGTGCAAATTGATCTGGCCAACGAATTCGCCAACCGCACCATCGATTCCGCCATTCAACGCATTCGTTTTCAGGCCCAAATGTCATCGGTCTCTCTCAATGAGCGTCAGCAAAAAACGATGAAGAAACTTCTGGATGCTGGCCCCAAAGGTTACGAAGGCGGCATGACCACGCGCAAGCACGAGCGGATTGCGCAAACCTCCACACCCACCGCAGCCCGAGACCTCATCGATCTGGAAAGGCTTGGGCTGCTCACCCGATACGGTGACGGCCGTTCGACACGGTATTACCCTGCGATAGAAGGTTGGGCCGAGGACGATGCCAAATTGGGAAAAGCCAGTGGGACTTGAGACGCAAGGCGAAGTGGCCGCACGCATGGGCACGACCCAAAGCGTGGCGGCACGCATCGAAAGTGGCAGGGGCACGCCATCCATGCGAACAGTCCAACGCTTTGCCAGTGCCGTGGGCGCGCGTGCCGTGGTGCGCATGGAGCCTTTGACGGCTGCATGACCAGCTGCTGCAACGCAGGCGCAGCGTTGGCACGTTCGATTCGTTTCAGGGCCAAGAGCGCGACACCATTGCCATCTCGTTGACGCGCAGCAACCCCCAAGGCGAGATCGGCTTCCTGTCTGACATTCGCCGCATGAACGTGGGCATGACCCGTGCACGGCGTAAGTTGTTGCTGGTGGGCGATTCGTCCACACTTTGTAGGCATCCGTTTTTTGGAGAGTTGCTGGCTTATGTGAAGGGGGGGGGGCTACCGGACGGCGCACCAGGTGGACAAACAGGGCTGAAACAGCCGCGCTGCGATTTCTTGGGGGGCGCTACGCCGCTCTGACCTCGTTCAGCAAATCGGGGTGGCGATCCAGCACCTTGAGTAACTTGACCAAGGCCAGCGGTGGTTTGGTCTTGCCGTTCTCGTACCGAGAAAACGCATTCACGCCACCGCCAAAAATATCGGCAGCTTCACGTTGGTCCAGGTCGAGCTTCTTGCGCACTTTGGCAATGAAGCTAGGGTCAACATAAGCAGCGTTCACTTGCCTTTGATGCACCCCAATCAACTCGCTGTATCGGTCACCGTGTTCGCGGTTCAAGACGACTTCGCCGCAAGCAGGACAGAAGTCACCCGTCACGTCGGGAATGGTGGTGCTTTCGCCCTTGTAGACATAGGGCATGTCGCGGGTATCGTGGATCAGTTCAGCCGCTCCACAGCATGGGCACTTCATGGTCACAGCTCCTTGAATGAAACAATCAAAACATCGTCGATGACAGTCAGCTTGAGATACACCTCAGCGCCGCTGGTGGTCTTGGCGTGGTACACGTCCTGCCAAATCCGGTGATCCGCATGGGTCGTCATGCTCTTGTAGAAGTTGGCAGAGGTCAGGGACATGACGACTGCACACATTCCGGCCAAGTCGTTGATGCCCAGCTCAAGAGCCCCACCGAACGCGCTCGCTGTCGCCCTGACATGACCACCCTCGACCAGCGCCTGAACAAAGGTCAGCTTGCAGTGAGGGGTACTTTTCTCCATGGTAAATTATAACCAAGTTGGTTTATTTGGCAGATAGGTTAACGATCAAGCCATGCCGCATCTTCAAAATGCTACCTCGATAAGTTTTTGATGCTGGTGAAGCGACCGAGTTTGAGCTGGCCCGTGAACTGATTGCAGCACGCACGCAAGCGGGCCTGACGCAAGGCGAAGTGGCCGCACGCATGGGCACGACCCAAAGCGTGGTGGCACGCATCGAAAGTAGCAGGGGCACACCATCCATGCGAACAGTCCAACGCTTTGCCAGTGCCGTGGGCGCGCGTGCCTTGGCGCGCATGGAGCCTTTGACGGCTGAATAACTTGCTGCTGCAACGCAGGCTGAGCGTGGACACCGTCGATTCGTTTCAGGGACAAGAGCGAGACATCATTGCCATCTCGTTGACACGCAGCAACCCCCAAGGTGAGATCGGCTTTCTGTCTGACATCCGCCGCATGAACGTGGGCATGACCCGCGCACGGCGCAAATTGCTGCTGGTGGGCTATTCGTCCACGCTTTGCAGGCATCCTTTTTTTGGGGAGTTGTTGGCTTATGTGAAGGGAGTGGGGGGCTATCGCACAGCGGATGAGATGGGCAAACAGATTTGAATCGGTAATGGCTATCGTGGCGAAGTGGGCACGCGCGTATGTCTTGAGCGGCTTGGGCGACTCGCCAGATGCGGTGACGGGCGCTCGACACGGGATGACCCAGCGATGGAAGGATGGACTGAGGACGATGCCAAGTTGGCATAAGCCAGCGGGAAAGCTGACAGACCGGCTGTTTGAAGACAGGGAGGAAGGGCAATCAAGCCCTTGCGCACCTCCATCTGGGTGTGGTGCCACCCAATACGCGCAGAGCGTCGCAATCAATCAGGCCGAATCGGTGTGTGCAGATCTATGAAGGTTGGCTTAAGGCTGGATGCGGAAATTTTGGATGGATGGCTGATTTTTCGTCTGCGCCCTTACTGGCCATTCATCAAGTGCGGCAACTCCGCCCAAAAAACTTTGGATGTCAGCGACACGAGTTGAACTTGCATGCACACTGAATATTTAAAGCACCCCGAAGGGTGACAAAGAAAATTTGATTAGGCTATTCAAGGCTGAAGTTCTCTGCATTGGCTCAAAGGCAGGGAATACCCCAGTTGTAGACGACCGGTCTAATATTAAACTGGCTTTCATGGTTTTGTGCTGAGACCAGCCCGTCTGCACAAAAGATCATTTAGACACCTCAAGTGCGACCACGGAAAGACACAGTTCAAATGCCTGAGCAAGAGCGACTGCTAAGTTTGCATCAAGTCAGTAAAAATTTTGGCGGCGTACAAGCCGTTAAGAATTTAAGCTTTGATGTGAATTCAAATGAGATTGTGGGATTGATTGGACCCAACGGATCCGGTAAGTCCACCTCAGTGAATTTGATTTCAGGTGCTGTGCCACCAAGTTCCGGTGACATTGTTTGGCGAAGCCAAAATGTCAACAAACTTCCCATCAGCCAGCGTGTACCACTGGGCCTGGCGCGAACATTTCAAACTACGAGTTTGCTTGCAGAGTTCAGTGTGCTCGAGCAAGTCTTGACGGCCTGCCATACCAGCTACAGCGTTTCACCTTGGCGCTCAGTTTTAAGAATGAAAGACGCGAGAGCTCAAGACGCCGAACAACGCGCCAAAGCTCAAGAGTTGGTGGAATTTGTTGGTTTAGGTGACGTAACGAACGATCCAACATCAACTATTTCATCGGCTCAGCAGCGGCTACTGATGATTGCGACCGCGATGGCAGCAGATCCAAAACTGATCTTGTTGGATGAACCAGCGGCAGGCATGGTGGCAAAAGAACGTAAAGAATTGGCCGAGGTCGTCATGCGTATTCGAGAGCGAGGATTGGCTGTTTTGGTGATCGAGCATCACATGGGACTGATCATGGAGGTGTGTGATCGCATTGTGGTGCTGAATTTTGGTGAAAAAATAGCAGAAGGCAGGCCTGAGCAAATTCAGCGTGACTCAGCAGTCATTGAAGCATATCTGGGTGGGGTGCACTGATGCTACATATAAAGAACCTTACAGCAGGTTATGGAAAAGTTAATGTTTTGCACGGGATCAGTCTTGATGTAAAGGAGCGTGAATGTGTCGCGCTTATCGGCGCAAATGGTGCTGGCAAAAGTACCACCTTGCGCTGCATCTGTGGTCTTAACGAAGTGCGCTCTGGCAGCATTGAATTCATGGGTGAACGATTGGATGGACTGAGCGGACATGCCATTGTCCGCAAA
>NZ_JBIKHV010000168.1:0-3277 GCF_044361985.1 Limnohabitans sp.
CATTGCGCTGGAAAAAATGCGTGAGCAACTGGGTGTCAGTGATGCGGTGCTCTGGACAACCAGCGGACGCATGGTCGCCAGTGCCGGGCAATCCAGATTTCAAATTCGGCCCGAACTTCCCCCAATCCAGCAACTCAAAGACGCGAAGAAAAAAGGCAGTGTTGAGTGGGTGGAGGGACTGGACGAAACCATACCCGGGGGTGATCAAGGGCGCATCAAGGTGCTGGTTTTGCTGCCTCAATCAGGACTTTCATTTGACGAAGACCGCCGCTTGTTGTTGGTGACACAAGACTTGCCACCCACGCTGGTCAACAATGCACTGGAAGTGCAGGGTGCTTACCGTGAGTACCAGGAACGGGCGCTGGCCCGTGAAGGCTTGCGGCGCATGTACATCGGTACGCTGACGCTCAGTTTGTTCTTGGCCGTACTCGGTGCGATCCTGCTGGCCGTGGTGTTGGGCAACCAATTGGCGCGCCCCTTGTTGTTGCTGGCACACGGCATGCGTCAAGTGGCCTCGGGCGACTTGACGCCCAAGCTGGCCTTGCAAGGCAAAGATGAACTTGGTGGCTTGACCCGTTCATTTGCAGACATGACGCAGCAGTTGTCTGACGCCCGCACGAACGTGCAACGCAGTCTGGTTCAACTGGATACCGCACGCGGCAATTTGCAAACCATCCTGGACAATCTGACGGCAGGCGTCATGGTGCTGGATGCACAAGGCGTGATTCAGTCGGCCAATCCAGGCGCCACCCGCATTTTGCGAGTCCCTGTTGCCGTCTACAAAGGTTTGCCGCTGCTCAGCCTGCCAGAACTGGAAGGTTTTGCACAAGGCGTAGCTGAGCAGTTCGCCACCCTTCGATTGGACAAAGATGCCCATGAACTGGACCACTGGCAAAAATCTTTTGAAGTTCACGCCACGGGTCAGGGGCTGACGGAGACAGCCCTGACATTGCTGGCGCGGGGGGCAGTGTTGCCTGACGGTATGCGCCTGCTGGTGTTTGATGACATCTCTGAAATTGTGTCGGCTGAACGCGCACAAGCCTGGGGCGAAGTGGCCAGGCGTTTGGCGCACGAGATCAAGAACCCGCTCACCCCGATACAACTTTCTGCAGAAAGGCTGCAGCGAAAATTGATTGGCAAGCTGGATCCCCAAGACGATGCTGTGCTAAACAAATCAGTCAAAACGATCGTGGATCAGGTTGACTCCATGAAGCGCCTTGTCAATGAATTTCGTGACTATGCCCGCTTGCCTTCAGCCGATCTCAAGCCGGTGAAGCTCAATGACCTGATTGCTGATTTGATGGTTCTTTATGCAAATGAGCCAAGCGATCACATCCATCGGGCCCCGGTGATCATGGCGCTTGATCCCGCATGCCCACCCATTTTGGGGGACGAGCAACAGTTGAGACAGGTGATCCATAACCTGCTTCAAAATGCACAAGATGCCTGTGAGTTGAAAGGTGAAGTGCCGTTGGACGCGAGCGTTGGCGTGCGCACAGAATGGAACGCCTCACGCAATCGGGTTCGTTTGACCGTGACCGATACGGGGCCCGGTTTTGAGCCCAATATTCTCAAGCGTGCCTTTGAACCCTATGTCACAACCAAGGCCAAAGGCACAGGATTGGGGCTGGCGGTGGTGAAGAAAATCGCCGATGAACACGCGGCCAAAATTGAACTGGGCAACGTGATGCACGATGGCGAAATCAAGGGTGCGCAAGTCTCGTTATCATTCGCACTGGAATCCACAACGGGCAGCTTGACCAAGCCCATCCATTGAACAGAGACACGGCAAACAATATGGCAAATATTTTGGTGGTTGACGACGAGCTCGGCATACGTGACCTGCTCTCAGAAATCCTGTTTGACGAAGGGCATCAAGTTGAACTTGCCGAAAATGCAGCCATGGCCCGTGAAGTTCGGCTGCGCATGCGTCCCGACTTGGTGTTGCTCGACATCTGGATGCCTGACACCGACGGCGTGAGCCTTTTGAAAGAATGGGCGACAGCGGGTTTGCTCAATATGCCCGTGATCATGATGAGTGGTCATGCCACCATCGACACGGCTGTTGATGCGGTCAAGATTGGTGCGCAAGCCTTTTTGGAAAAACCCATCACCTTGCAAAAGTTGCTCAAGGCGGTGGAACAGGGCCTTGCCCGGGATCAAGTCAAACAGGCCATGAGTTCGGCCGTGGCCATGCAAGCAAGCGCGGCGCTGTCTTCAGCCTTGCCTAGCAGCAATGTCATCAGTGCGGTGCTCGAAGTGCAGCAAAGCTTTGACCTTGATCGGCCCTTGCGCGAGGCGCGTGATGCATTTGAAAAAGCATACTTTGAATTTCATCTGGCCCATGAAGCGGGTTCCATGACCAAAGTGGCAGAAAAGACCGGCCTCGAACGAACGCATTTGTACAGAAAACTCAAACAGTTGGGCGTGGATTTGTCCCGCAGCAAACGCCATGGCTGACGCTGCTGAAACGCATCCGAAAGCACTTGTGACTCTGCTATAATTTTTGAACAGGCCCGGTAGCTCAGTTGGTAGAGCAGCGGATTGAAAATCCGCGTGTCAGTGGTTCGATTCCACTCCAGGCCACCAGATACACCCCACAGTTTCGCAAGAGGCTGTGGGGTTTTTCTTTGCTCGCACACCCCCGCACACTCTTCGCACAACTTTGCTGCTGGCATTGACTTGCGGCGCTGCGACACTGTGCTGAAAAAAGCAGCAAAGCTGCAGCAGTTGGCCAAACCTTGTGCGCGGGTATGAAGCAGACGCAGCTCAGCTACCCCACGCTGGCTTTGGCTCAGCAAAGCAGCCTACCGCCCGCAGCGTCGTTTGAAACGACATACAACGGACTCTCAACCGCAGCAGCCCGTATTCACACGCTGCGCGACGGCGAACTGGTGCTGTACAAGCGCCCACACAGCCGAGTTTGGCAGTGCCGCTACAAACTCTTTGCCAATGAATGGCATAGGCAAACGACTAAGCGCACTGTGTTGGTTGACGCTGTGCGGGTGGCTGGCGAGCTTTACGACGAAGCCCGTTTTAGGGAGCGAATGGGACTTGCGCCAGCCCGTAAGACATTCAGTCAAATAGCGGCGCTCACAGTTGAGGAAATGCGGCGGGATTTGACTGCTGGCACGGGCAAAAAGATTTACGAGGACTACATACAAGTCATTGAACGCTACCTCGTTCCCTTCTTCGGCGACAGACAGCTGCAGACGCTGAAACACAAAGACATTGCCGAGTTTGAAGTTTGGCGCAACGCAAAAATGGGCCGTCGTCC
>NZ_JBIKHV010000075.1:0-10685 GCF_044361985.1 Limnohabitans sp.
TACTGGCTGGGTGTTCAGCGTGTCGCTGCGCGGTTCATTTGGCGAGACTCAAATCAGACGACTACACATGTAGAACTGTACGAAAAAGACTTATGGACGGGGGTTCAAATCCCCCCAGCTCCACCAATACCTTAAAAGCCAACCCTAACCGGTTGGCTTTTTTTTGCCTACTACCGCGTGTTTACGCGGGTTCCTGCGGGTTCTTGCGGACTGCGGAGAGAGGCATTTCTGCCAGCAACCGGCAGGTTTTACTCGGCGGCAACAGTCAGTTGCTTGAGTGGGCCGTTTTCTCCGATAAGGTCTTCAGGCTTTTTGTAGCCAGCGAGCAGCTGGACGATCAATTCGTTGCTTACGGTCATGGTTCATCTTTCTGGATGTTCGGCAGTTTCCTGCCATTTGACCGTTCACTCAAAATTTAGGATACCCTCACGAAAGAACGTAAGATAACTTTTATGGGTGTGAAGCGCACGCGTGATATAGGCTGATGCAATGCGCTCGTGAACCTGAAAAACCACTAAAGTCTGGTGTTTAGTGGTTTTGCAAAGAAAAAGGGGCTACGTTTTCACGTAACCCCTTCATTTCAAAGCCTAATTTGGCTCCTCGACCTGGGCTCGAACCAGGGACCTACGGATTAACAGTCCGGCGCTCTACCGACTGAGCTATCGAGGAATAACTTCGAATTATAGAGTGGTTTTTGGCCTGTTTTGAGAGGGGCCAGAGAATTTCCGCAAAATCGCTTGCAAGCACTGGGCCGCCGCTTCCGGGTCGCTGGCACCCGTGATGGCGCGCACCACTGCAATCGAGCCCACACCGCTTTGCATGACCACGGGCAGACTCGATTCGTCAATGCCGCCGATGGCCACAAGAGGGTTGTGCTGCATGAGCTTGGCGTAGGCATTCAAGCGGCCTGTGCCTTGCGGCGCTGTTTGCATGCGTTTGAGCGTGGTGGGAAACACCGCGCCCAGCGCCAGGTAGCTGGGGCTGGCGGCATCGGCGCGCAGCATTTCGGCATAGCCGTGCGTGCTCAGGCCCAAGCGCAGGCCGGCGCTGCGCAGGGTGTCTATGGGCGCGTCGTCCATGTCTTCTTGGCCCAGGTGCACGCCGTAGGCCCCTTCGTCGATGGCGATTTGCCAGTGGTCGTTGATGAAGAGCAGGGCGTCGGTGCCGCGCACCGCTTGGACGGCCGCGCGCACTTCGTTCCGAATGGCCTTGTTGTCTTCTGACTTGAAGCGCAACTGCAAGGTGGGCACGCCCGCTTGGGCCATGCGCGCTACCCAGGCGGCATCGGGCAGCACCGCGTAGAGCCCTAAGTTTTTGGGGCAGGCTGGAAAGGCCTTGGCTCTGGGCACGGGCAAGATGTCGAAGTCTTCGGGCTGGCAGGGCCAGTCGGTCAGCGAGAACTGGCCTGTGCGCTGGGTCTGGGCATGCCAGGCCGTGGCCACGCATTGGGCATCGTGCTCTACAAAACCCAACATGCGGCAGGCTTGCAACACCGCTGCGTGCTCGGCGCTCAAAGTGGCGTCGCTGGCCTGTTGGGCTTGTTCAAAGCCGATGGCCGTGCCTGCCAGCATGGCGGCGTGTTGTTGTGCCAGGGCTTGGGCGATGTCTTGTGTTGTGTTCATGCTTGGTGCCAAAAAGGTGTGCCCAACACGGGGGTGCTGGGTTGGGCGCTGTCTTGCGCTTGCATGGCGCCTGACAAAAAGGCAGCTCTGCCTGCATTCACGGCATCTGCAAATGCACGGGCCATGCGGACCGGATCTCTGGCCAGTGCCACGGCGGTGTTCAGCAGCACGGCGTCGTAGCCCCACTCCATCACCTGGCATGCGTGCGAGGGCAAGCCCAAGCCAGCGTCCACGATCATTGGCACATCCAGGCGCTCACGCAGGGTGCGCAGTGCATGCGGATTGATGGGCCCTTTGCCCGTGCCGATGGGCGCGGCCCAGGGCATCACGGCCTGGCAACCCACATCCACCAGGCGCTGGCACAGCACCAGGTCGTCGGTGGTGTAGGGCAACACCTTGAAGCCCGCCTTGATCAGCGTGCTGGCAACGGCCGGCAGGTTCAGGGTGTCGGGCTGCAAGGTGTAGTCGTCCCCAATCAGCTCCAGCTTGATCCAGTCGGTCTCGAACACTTCACGGGCCATTTCTGCCGTGGTGATGGCTTCTTGCGCGCTGTGGCACCCGGCGGTGTTGGGCAACACCGGCACATTGGCCTGGCGCAACAGGTTCCAGAAACTTTGTGAAGCCTCACCGCCACTGCCGGTTTGCCTGCGCAACGAGGCCGTGAGCATGGCGGGGGTCGAGGTCTGGATCGCTTCCAGCAACACGGCGGGTGAGGGGTAGCGCGAGGTGCCGAGCATCAAACGGCTGTCAAAGCTTTCGCCGTAAAGGGTCAAGGGGTCTTGGGCCAAGGTGTTTGGGAGCAAGGTGTGTGGGGTCATGGGGGTTCAACCTCCGGTGATGGGGGCAATCAATTCGATCTGGTCGTCGTGCGCCAGTGTGTGCTGGGCGTATTGTCCGCGCGGCACAAACTGCAGGTTGACCGCTGCGGCAAAAGGGGGCTGGATGGCGGCTTTGGCCACGGCATCGGCCAAGGTGGCGCCTGCTGCCAAGGTGTGCAGTGCTTGGTTGATTCGCACTTGGATGGTGTTCTCAGACATGGTCAAGTTTCAGGTTGAATTGTGTGGCCAGCGTGGTGGTTTGGTGTTGCACCCATTCCACCACCACGTCCAGCATGGCGGGGGATATTAAAAAACCGTGGCGGTACAAGCCATTGATCTGCAAGCAGCGTTCGCCCAAGTGCCTGATGGCAGGCAGGTTGTCGGCCAGTGTGGGGCGAGCCTGTGTGCTCACCTCCAGAATGCGTGCTTCGGCAAAGCCGCTGTGCACGGTGTAGGCGGCGCTCAACAGCTCCAGTGTCGAACGCACGCTGGCGGGCGACAGGTCTTCGGTTTCAATTTCGGTGGCCCCGATCACAAACACATGGTCTTGTTTGGGCGCGATGTAGATGGGGTAGCGCGGATGAATCAAGCGGGTGGGGCGTTGCAGCGTGACCTCGGGGGCATGCAGGCGGATCACCTCGCCCCGCACGCCCCGCAGTTGGGGCCATTCGCTGCGCGCACCCAGGCCCCTGCAGTCAAAGACCCAGTCGGGCTGGCCTTTTTGTCCCGGCTGAAAATCTTCGGGTGCACGCGGGCTGTGCCAGCACATCTGAACTGCTTGTTGCTCAAGGCTGGCCAGCAAGGCCGCCAGCAACTGACGGTTGTCGAGCTGGGCCTCGTCGGGCAAATACAGCGCCTGGTTGAAACGCGACGCCAGCGCCGGCTCGCACACGGGCAAGCTGCTGGCGTCCAGCATTTGAGCCGCAGGCAGGCTGGGCAATTGCTGCTGGGTCTGCGCCAGAATGTCGGTGAAGCGCCTGGCCTCTGCCGCATCTTGTCGGTGCCACAGCACCAGGGTGCCGTTTTGTTGGAAAAAAACAGGCGCCGGCAGCCCCGCGATCAGCTCAGGCCAGCGCTTGAGGCCGTGTTGTCCCATGCGCACCACTGGCAACTCGGTGATGGCCGATTCGGCCAAGGGTGCCAGCATGGCGGCGGCCACGCGCGCGGCCGCACCTTGTGCATCGGGCCCCTGAGCTTCGTGCACCACGACCTTGTGGCCCAGTTGCGCCAAAGTATTGGCGAGCAAGCGGCCCATCAGGCCGGCACCCAACACCACACTCGAAACTTCTGCGCTCATGAAAAGATTTCCTGGGTGATTCGCGGATAATTTCGCGGATGACAAATACTTACCGTTACGCACGCGTGCTCACCATTGCCGGCTCTGACAGCGGGGGTGGCGCCGGCATTCAGGCCGACCTGAAAACTTTTGCCGCATTGGGCTGCTACGGCATGAGCGCCATCACCGCACTCACGGCGCAAAACACCCTGGGCGTGCAGGGCATTCACGCGGTGCCGCCTGCGTTTTTGAAAGCGCAAATTCAGTCGGTGGTGGAAGACATTGGCGTGGACGCCCTGAAGATCGGCATGCTGCATGAGCCCGCCGTGGTCGAGGTGGTGGCCTGGGCCATTGACCATTACCAACTCACCCGCGTGGTGCTCGACCCCGTGATGGTGGCCACCAGTGGCGACCGCTTGATGGCCAACGAGACCGTGCAGGTGCTGGTGCGCGAATTGTTTCCGCGCGCCAGCGTCATCACCCCCAACCTGGACGAAGCCGCCTTGTTGCTGGGCCATGAAATTTTGGATGCCGACGCCTTGAACCAGGCCGCGCAAGATCTGCTGGCCATGGGCGCCAAGGCGGTGTTGCTCAAAGGCGGACACCTGGCGGGCGATGAGGTGGTCGACTTGCTGGTGCAAGCCGATGGGCCATCGCGGCGCTTGGCCTCGCCACGAATTGCCAGCCAAAACGTGCATGGCACGGGCTGCACCCTGTCGTCGGCGATGGCCGCTTATCTGGCACTGGGGCACGACTTGAGCGAATCCGTTGCCTTGGCGCGCACCTTCATTTTGGGCGCCATTGCCCACGGTGCCGATGTGAAGACCGGTCACGGTCACGGCCCCTTGAACCATGGTTTCTTGCCCGTGCCGCTTCATCGCATCACCAATCCGCCATCGACCAGCAACACCTGACCGGTGACAAAGCGGCTCCAGTCGGATGCCAGAAACAACACCGGCCCCGCCACATCGTCTGGCGTGGCCAACCTGCCCATGGGCGTTTGTGCGATCAGGCTGTCTTTGATGGCCTCTTTTGTGGGGCGGCTCGAATCGGTGGGGCTGACCAAACCAGGTGCCACGCAATTCACGCGAATGCCCAAGGGCCCCAACTCGGTGGCCAGGTTGCGGCTGAAGCCCACCAGCGCCGATTTGGCTGTGCTGTAGTCGTGGTAAGCGATGCTGGGCCGATCGACCAGGTCGCTCACCAAGTTGACGATGCTGCCTTGCGCACGCTGCCTGAAATGCGGCAGCACGGCCTGGCACACGTTGTAGGCCGCGTGCACCGCACCGTCGAACTGGCTTTGGTAGGCCTGCCAGGGGGTGTCCCAAAATCGGGTGCGATGCTCGGGGTCGAAGGTGTAGGGGCTGAACGCGTTGTTCACCACCACATCGATGCGCCCCAACTCGCGCAAGGCCTGGGCCACCATGGCGTTCACAGCTTCGGCAGAGCGCACATCAGCGGGCAGGGCCCAGGCATCACCGCCCGTGGCTTGGCCCAGTTGCTGGCATTGCGCCACAACGGCTTGGGCGGCGCCAGTGTTGCTCAGGTAATTCACCAGCACCATGGCGCCTTCGCGTGCAAAAGCACGGGCGATGGCCGCACCGATGCCACGGCTGGCCCCTGTGACCAGCACCACCTTGCCTGCAAATTGAGCGTGTTGCGGCGTGTTCATCGCTTGGCCGGTGTGTGCGGTGGCAGCAGGTCTTGGCTCACCACGTCTTTCACCAAAATGTCACGCTGCATCACGCCAAAAGCCTGGTAGGCCTTGGCACCTTTTTGCAAGCTCACCATGTCAAAGGCACCCAGGCCGCGCTGTGCCGTGGTGGCCGACACGCTCGACTCGTTGCGCAGCCGGATGATGTCCAGGTTCATGCTGGGGTTTTGCCCATCGATGGCGTATTTCACGGCCAGTTTGGCGGCTTCTTCAGGCGAGCCGATCATCCATTTGGCGCTGTCTTGGTAAGCCTTCAAGAAGCGCTTGAGGACGTCTTTTTTCTGGGCATAGGTGTCTTCGCGCACAACAAAAAAGTCACTGGAAATGTTCAGGTGGTTTTTGATTTCCATCACATTGACGCCGCCCAGGCCTCTTTGACGCCCGATCAGCAAGCCGGTGTCTGTGGCGGCTGTGGCGTCCACTTGCCCCTGCATGAGCGGGGCGAAGTTGAGCAAGCCCGTGACCACCACGGTGACGTCGGCTTCGGTCAAGCCGGCCTGGTGCAACAGCACTTGCAAGTTTTGCCGCGTGCCGCTGGACAGGCTGTAAACGCCGATACGTTTGCCCTTGAGGTCAGCCGGTTTGAGGATGTTTTGTGATTTGAGCGACACCACATTGAAAACGTTTTGCGGGTAGATGTCGTAGATGGCGCGCAGTTTTTCGCCTTTGTCCAGCGCCGTGAAAAATGAGCCGGGGTCGGTGAAAGCCACATCGGCCTGGCCGCTGAGCAGGTTGCGCAGCGCGTCGCCGCCGCCCGCACCCGGCAAATAGCCCAGCGCAATGTGGTGGGCCTTGAAAAACCCTTTTTCTTCTTCCACCAGCAAGTTGGTGATCTCGGTGATGGGTTTGCTCCATCCGGCCACCACCACTTTGTCAAGCGCTGGGGTTTTTTGCGCCAAGGTCGCGCTTGTCAAGCCAAAAAATAGCAAGCTGCCAAGCACCATGGCCAACAACTTGTTCATCCATTTAATTTTCATTTCGGGTCTTTCATTAAAAATCTTTTACGGCGCGCAGGCGGGGTTCTGTCAACCACTTGGTGAACTTGTAAAAAGCCAAACCCAGCATGGTGATGACAGTGAGCACAGCAAACATCAGCGGTGTGTCCATAGAGCCTTGCGCTGCAATGATCAAGGCCCCCAGCCCACGGCTGCCGCCAATGAATTCGCCGACCACCGCACCCACCCACGCCAGCACCACGGCCACGCGCAAGCCCGCATAAATGCCCGCCAGCCCTGCAGGCACCTTGAGGCGCCACAAGGTTTGCCAACGGCTGGCACGCAGCATGCGAAACAGCTCGAGCTGTTTGGCGTTGACCTGCTGCATGGCGGTGGTGGTGTTTTCGAGCAGCGGAAAAAAACAGATCAGCGCTGTCATGACCACGATGGGCCAGGTGCCAAAGCCAAACCAGACGATGAACAGCGGTGCGAGGGCGAGCTTGGGGACCACTTGGCTGGCCACCAGGTAGGGCATCAACACCGCACGCCAGCGCGGCGCTTCGCCCAGCAGCACGCCGATCGCAAAGCCCATGCTGGCACCCAGCGCCAAACCCAGCACCACTTCGGTCAGGGTGGCCGCGATGTGGGGCCACAGGTAGCCACTGGCCAAACCCTGCAACAGCGATTGCGCCACCACCGAGGGCGCAGGCAGCACCAGGGGCGAGGTGTGGTTCAGCCGCACCAGGGCTTCCCAGGCGGCCAAAAAGACGGCGCCCAAAACCCATGACCAGACCCCTTCACGCCTCATGTCACGCCGCATGTCAAGACGAATGTCACGCTTCATGTGTCGTCCCTTCGTCCATCGCCTGGCGCAGCTGCGCGCACAGGGCATTAAACGGGGCGGCGTAGCGCAAAGCCGCGCTGCGCGGACGAGGCAGGTCAATCGCCAGGGGCTGGGCCATGGCGCCGTCCTGCATGAGGCTGACACGATCGCCCAAATACACCGCTTCGCCAATGTCGTGCGTGACAAACAACACGGTGGTGCCTTCGGCTTGGCACAGCTTCAAAAAGTCGTGCTGCAACTCGCCTCGGGTGATGGCATCGAGCGCGGCAAAGGGCTCGTCCATAAACAGCACCGATGGCCGCGTGATCAACGCGCGGGCAATGGCCACACGGCTTTGTTGGCCCCCCGAGAGCTTGTCGGCCTTGACCTGCGACACATTTGTCAGCCCCAGGCGGTCTAGCCATTCGTCGGCTTGGCGGTGGTCGTCCGGGGTGATGGAGCGGTGCAGGCTCAAGGGCAGCAGCACGTTGTCCCGCACGTTCAACCAGTCGAGCAGTGTGGGCGACTGAAAGACAAAGCCCATCTCTGGCAGAGGAGCCGAGACAGCGCAGTTGTTCAGCAACACTCGGCCGTGTTGTGGCGAGAGCAGCCCTGCCGCCAGTTTGAGCAAGGTGGTTTTGCCGCAGCCGCTGCGGCCGATCAGGCAATGGATTTCACCTGCAGCCATTTGCAAATTGACCGCGCTGACCGCCGCAGAACGCTCAGGGTAGGCGTAACACACGCCTTCGAGTTGCAAGAAGTTCGGCATGTCAAGGCGCATAGCGGGTGAAGTTTTCGGCGCTGCGCTCGGTGCTGTCATCCAGGTCGACCATGCGCACCAGGTCGAGCAGGCTGAAGCGCCCATCGTGGTGCCAACCGGCTTCGGGTGAGGTCATGGCCCCCAGGGCGCAAATGCGCGTGACGCCGACCTGGCCCAGGCGTTCGGCCAAGTGCATGAGCTCTTCGGGGGCAGCGGCCAAACCAGCAGTTTGCAAAAAATCACGCTGCGGTGCCACCAGCGCCATCACCTCGTCCAGGCTGTCGACGGCGACCACCCACACGTTGCGGTTGAGTGGCCCGGGTGCCAGGGGCAAGGCGCGGTCGACATACAGCACGCTGCCCCATGCGGCCTGGCTGGCCGGCATTGGCAAGTTGGCGTCGTCCATTGACGTCAACTCGTGGGCCTCGCGCCACGCACCCACCTGGGTGGCTTCTTCGATCGACAACACGCGCTGCGGCATCTTGTGCTGCAAGGCGGCCAAGGCGCCAGCCAGGTGTTGTGAAAACTCCTGGGGGCTGATATGCCCGCTGCGTTGCACATAAAAAACATGCGGCGAATAGCAGCCTTGCTGGTCGTAGCGTGCGACATCGAGCGCGGCTTGCTGTGCCAGCTTGGGCCCTTTGCTGGCCGACAGTGCGGCCGCCGAGACCATGCCAAAACTCAGCTTGTGGCCGTGCGCCAAAAAGCGGGTGGTCACCGGCACATGGGCTTGCATGGCGGCGAGGGCGGTGTTGCCCCCATAGGCCAGCACCACATCGGCCAAGGCGAAGGCGTGTTGTTCAGTGCTGGGCCACCACAGCACAGCAAAGCAGTCGGCCCAGCGGGGCTCCACCTCCACCAGCAAGCGGGCATAAAGGCTGGCAAAAATCGGCTCGGCGCTGGAGACTTTGCCAATCGCCCCGGCTTTGACCAACAAGCCCGAGACCCAGCTCCACATCGACAAAGCGGGCACATTGCCAGCCCAGACATGCAGCAACAAGTCGGGCCCAAAGGCTTTGGACCAACCGCCTTTGGTGCGGGGCTGAAATTCGTCCAGAATTTTGGGGTTGGCAAAATCTTCGGCCACAAAGCGTTGCAGTTGCAGGGCCCGAAAGGTCTGCAAAAAGCTGTTCAGGTTCAGCCGCACCATCTCGGCGTCAAAGCCTGTGGCTTGGGGCAACAGACGCTCCAGCGTCTGGCGGTAAATGTCTGTGCTGTCGAGCAAGCGGGCAGTGGCGCGGTCCAGCACGCGCACGATGTCCGACACGCTCATGCTCTTCAAATGGGCTTGGCTGGCACCCCGAATGCGCAGGGCCAGCGCCGCCATTTGGCTGGGGCTGAGCTCGGGCACATCCACTTCAATCGGCGCATGGGGCGCGCCCAGGGTCAGGCGATGCCAGGCCACATCGGCATCGCGCAAGCCGGGCAGGTAACCGGCTTTGAAGACCTGGGGGCTCATGCTTTGGCCGCTTGCAAAAATTCGTCTACTGCCATCGAGCAGCCTTTGGCTTGGGTGCCTTGGGCGCGCCCGAGCAAGACAAAGCCATTGCCCATCGCCTGCCCCACGTCTTCGGTCAGGATGGTGACCACCGAGTTGTAATTGCCCAGGTCGGTGTGGGCCAGAATGCCTTGCGCGCCCGCCGCCACTTCGTGGCCCGTGAGTGGGTCCAGCAAGCGCGATCGAATCCAGTGGGGCCCCCGCTTGACCGAGGGCACAGTGAGGTTGCCTACATCGTAGAACTGGGTGCTGAGCTCGGTCATGCCGTACATGTTCAGGCACTGGTCTCGACTGACCCCGAAGCAAGCGGATAGCTGCTCGTAAAACAAATCCATGGGCACTTCGCGCGACTGGCCCTTGAAGCCGCCCGTGTCCAGCAATCGGCTGCCGGTGGGCAACCGGAATGTCTGGCCCCGCGCTTGCAGAGCGTCCATCAGGTGCACAAAGCCGTAGCTGGCCCCCAGCAGCATGAAAGGTTCTGCGGAGGCTTGTGCGGCCTCCAGGGCTTGGCACAAGGCGTCGACGCACAAACCGTTTTCGTCCAGGTAATGCCTGCTGTCGGGGGTGCCGAAGTGGGTGATCGCCAAAGCCAGGTAGTGGGCCAGTGACGAGTGGGGCATCAACACTTCGTCAGGAAACAAAACGCCCATGCGCAAGCGGGCATCGCTGGGCATGACGTGCTGCCCAAAATTGCGCAGCATGGAGGCGTCGTAAACGGCCAGGTCGGGGTGGTGGTGTTGGCCTTTGACATCGCCACGTGTGGTGCCGCTGGTCTTGAAGGTGCGCGCGCAGCTTTCGGGCGGCAGGCAACTGAGGGTCAGGTCCTTGAAGGCGTTGATGGGCACGGCTGGAATGTCGCGCCAGCTTTTCACCATGCGCGGGGTTTTGCCGCGCCCCTGGCAAAAGCGCTGAAAGGGCAGGTTGTGCGCGAACTGGTGGGCAAACACCTTGAGCGCTAAGGCATTGAATGCGTCATCGCTGCCGCTTGCGTGGTCGATGAAGGCCAGAACGTCTGATGCGATCAAAGCGGAAGCTGCGTTGTCGGTTGCCACGGTCCTGTGCCATTTCACAAATTGGCAGGTCAGCTGGCTGGGAACCCCTGCACGCTGTGGGCATGGCCACGGGCACGGTTCTTGGAACGAGCTTCCCTGCGCGAGGATTACCTCAATCAGGTTCAAAGGGACTTTCTCAGTCGAAGACCTCTCGGCCTGCAACACCCCTAGCGAATGCGCCGCAAAA
>NZ_JBIKHV010000076.1:0-10660 GCF_044361985.1 Limnohabitans sp.
GGCTACCACTTCGGCGCTTACGGACCGGGTGCATCGGATGGGGCGAATTCGAAGGCGCCGCGCGTGACCTTGCTCGGCTCGGGCGCCATCCTGACCGAGGTCATCAAGGCCGCTCACCAACTGGCTGCACAAGGGGTGGGCGTGGAGGTGCTGAGCATCACCAGCTGGAGTGAACTTGCGCGCGACGGCATGGCGGACGAAACCGGCACCAGCAGCCACCTGATGCGGCTGCTGTCGGCCACCCATGGCCCGGTGATCGCCGCCACCGACTATGTGCGCGCCGTGCCCGAAAGCGTGCGCGCCTTCGTGCCCGAAGGCCGTCGCTACAGCACGCTGGGCACCGATGGCTTTGGCCGCAGCGACACGCGGGCTGCGCTGCGCCGCTTCTTTGCGGTGGACGCCGACAGCATTGCGCAAGCTGCGCTGGCCGCTTTGGCGCGTTAAGGCAGGTGTTGGGCGTTGGCAGCCGCCAGCGCCGGCTGGCCAGGCTGGTCAGCCCTGAACCACGGCCAGATAAGCCTTGCGGGTTTCCGGGGTGACCCCATCCAGGGCTTGCTCGTAGCGGGTCTGGTGTTGGGTCAGCATGCGGGCCGAGGCGATGGTTTTCGATTTGCAAAACCAGTGGCAGCTGTGTTGCATCAGGAACATCTCGCCCATCATCCGGAACGAACGCTCTTTGGGCGAAAAGCCTTGCAGGTTGTCCACAGTGCGCTGAATCCCTTGGGCATGGACTTCCAGCATGCGGCGCATGTCAAAGCTGGCTTTGGGCGACAGCTGGTCAATGAATGGCAGCGCCACCTTGAAGGCCCGCGTCAAGGGTGCTGGCAGCTTGGCAAATTCACGGGCCAGGTTTTGGAACTCGGCGGCCAGCTGCTGTTCGGCCTGCTCTTGCAGCTGCAGAATTTGCAGCTGGCGTTCAGGCTCGGTTTCGCCCAGTGCCCGCATGTAAGCGCCAGTGAGCTGCTCCATGTGCTTTTCGATTTGGTAAGGCCGCAACTGCTCGGCCAACAAGGCGGTGCGCTTGCGCTGGCCTTGGGTGTTGAGCCAATGGATGCCCGTGGCCAGAATGAGCAGCAGACTGAGAAATTCCATAAGTAAAGGGTGTTCAGGCCGACGTGGCCATTGCGCCAAGTGTAATTGGAGTGCGCTCTCTAAAGTGCGGGTTTTCCCTTGCCTTGCCCGGTGCGCAGTGTTCAAATTGCCGCATTGCAACAAATTCTTCAAAGGACCACACCATGAACTTCAACGCTGAACAATTCTCCGCCACCCATCAAGCCAACCTGACCGCAGCTGCCGGCTTGTCGCAAAAAGCCTTCGCTGGTTTCGAGCGCTTGGTCGAACTCAACATGGCTGCTGGCAAAGCCGCTGTGGGTGAGACTTTCTCCGGCATGCAAGCCTTGATGACTGCCAAGTCGCCGCAAGACCTGCTGGCTGTGCAAGCTGCCTTGATTCAGCCCGCATTCGAAAAGTCGGTGTCTTATGGCCGTCACCTGGCTGACATCGCAAACAGCACGGGCGCCGAGTTCACCAAAGCTGTCGAAGGGAAAATGGCCGAGTCCGAAAAAGCCGTCAAAAGCCTGGTTGAAAGCAGCCTGAAAAACGCCCCTGCCGGCTCCGATGCTGCTGTGGCCGCCTTCAAGACCGCATTCGAAGCCAGCCAGACAGCCACTGAAGCCCTGAAAAAAGTGGCCAAGCAAGCCGCTGACAGCGCAGAAGCCAACCTCAAGTCTGTGTCCGCCCAAGCCGAAGCTTCGGTGAAAGCCGCCATGGCCAAGGCCAAAATCAAGGCCTGATCTTTGGTTTGACAGGCGGGTTACAAGACCCGCTTTCCATGAAAAAGGGTGTCATCGGACACCCTTTTTGTTTGTGACGTGCAGCTTGGGCGCAAGTGCTCAAGCCTGTGTCGCTGTTCAGCGGTTGGGGCTGTCAGGCGATGGCGTTTCCTGCACCCTGCGCGCACCCGTGAAGCGTTTGGTCCAGTAGGCCGTGCGCAGGTCATCGACTCGCACGGCTTTGCCAACGCTCGGCGCGTGGATGAACTTGCCATCACCGAGGTAAATCCCCACATGGCTGAAGGTGCGGCGCATGGTGTTGAAAAAAACCAGGTCGCCCGGGTTGAGTTCGCTTCGGTCGATTTTGTCGGTCACCGTGGCTTGCTCTTCTGCACGCCTTGGCAGCAAGCGACCAATCGATGTTTCGTAGATGTGGCGAACGAATCCGCTGCAGTCAAAGCCCGTTTCGGCCGTACTGCCTCCGCGCTTGTAGGGCACGCCCAGCAGCGTCATGGCCTTGCCCAGCATCTGATTGGTTTTTTCACCCACACTGGTCTTCATCTGCTCGCCCAATTGCATCAAGCTGGCAAGTTCAGACGCACGCTTGCCGCCAGCTGCCGTGTCATCTTCAGGCGCGGCAAAGGGGGAGGTGGTGGCGATCAGCAAACAAGCGGCCAGTGCGAGAGACTTCAATTTCACAATGCAATATTTAGTGGCGTAGCAAGCCATGATAACTCTTCAAACTCCGTAACGGTCTCGGTAGGCTTGGACTTTGGGCAGGTGCTGCGCGAGCGTGCTGCCGGTCTGGTTGGACAAATAGGCCAACAGATCCGACAGTTGAGCGATCGTGCAGACCTGCATGCCCAGTGTGTTGCGCACATACTGCACGGCGCTGTGGGGCACATCTTGCACCGAGCCATCGGGCTGCTTTTCGGTGGCCATTTCCTGGCGATCCAGCGCAATGGCGATGGCATGCGGAGTGGCACCTGCTGCCTGAATCAAGGCAATGGATTCGCGGGCGGCGGTGCCCGCACTCATCACGTCGTCCACGATCAGCACACGGCCCTTCAGCGGTGCGCCCACCAGGCTGCCGCCTTCGCCATGGTCTTTGGCTTCCTTGCGGTTGTAGGCAAACGGCACGTTCTTGCCCAAGCGTGCCAACTCGACAGCCACCGCGGCCCCGAGAGGAATCCCCTTGTAGGCGGGGCCAAAGATCATGTCGAACTCGATGCCACTGGCCAGCAAAGCTTTTGCATAGAATTGGGCCAGTCGACTCAGCTTGGCGCCGTCGTCGAACAGACCGGCATTGAAAAAATAGGGGCTCATGCGCCCGGCTTTTGTCTTGAATTCGCCAAAACGCAGCACGCCCGAGTCGACCGCAAACTGCACAAATTCTTGAGCCAGCGCCTGCATTTCGGCGCTGCTTGCCTGTTTTGTCACCATGGGGAAATCCTTGTTCAAACTCACCAGCCTTAACCTGAACGGCATTCGTTCTGCTGCGACCAAAGGGCTCGAGCCCTGGTTGGCGCAAGCCAGGCCCGATTGTATTTGCGTGCAAGAAGTCAAAGCGCAGGCCGCTGACGTGGTCGGAAAATTCGAAGCCTTGGGGGGGTTGAAAGGCCATTTTCAGTTCGCCGAAAAGAAAGGCTATTCAGGGGTCGGTGTGTATACCCGCCACGAACCCAGCGATGTGGTGGTGGGCTTTGATGGCGGCGAGTTCGACGCCGAAGGGCGTTATGTGGAGTTGCGCTTTGACACCCCTGCGCGCAAGCTGTCCATCATCAGCAGCTATTTCCCCAGTGGCTCGTCGGGGCCTGAACGGCAAGAAGCCAAGTTCCGGTTCTTGGACAAGATGTACCCCCACCTCATGGCGCTCAAGGCCGAGCGGGAGTTCATTGTGTGCAGTGACGTGAACATCGCGCACCAGCAAGCCGACCTGAAAAACTGGCGCAGCAACCAGAAAAACAGTGGTTTTTTACCGCAAGAGCGCGCCTGGATGACCCAGCTCACCACCGAGGGCGGTGTGGTTGACGTCTACCGCCGCTTGAAACCCGACACCACGGAGGCTTGCTACACCTGGTGGAGCAACCGGGGCCAGGCCTATGCCAAAAACGTGGGTTGGCGCCTCGACTACCACCTGGCCACCCCGGCCCTGGCAGACAAAGCCCGAGGCGAGTCCATTTACAAGGATGAAAAGTTTTCCGACCATGCGCCTGTCACGGTCGAATACGATCTCGACTTTTAAGCGCTCAGGGGCCTCATGCGCTCACCGGCAAAATGCGGTGACCTTGTGCCTGCAATCAGGGTGACTTCGAGCTGAACGTCATCGACATGCTTTAACCCCGGGTGTAGGTCAGCATGCGGCCTTTGTAGGCGAGCGAGTCGTCGTGGGCAGACTGGTCCAGCACTTGCTCGTGCATGGAAAAGCCAACGCGTGCCATGTGTTTGTGAAATGCGCTGCGGTTGCCTCTGTTGGGGTCGACCACCCAGATTTCGGAGGCCACCGCAGCATGCGCATGGATGAAGCTGGCCAGTGTGCCTTCGTCATCGCGCTCGTACAAAATATCGCTGCCCACAATCAGGTCAAACAAGCCACTCACGCCTGCGTCATGGGCTGCAGTGAGGACGGGCAAGCCATCACCTCTCAGTGCTGGCGTGCCCCACAAGCCATGGCGGTAAGCCATCGGAGACAGGCCGTTCAAGCGGGTGTTTTCATCGAGAAAGGCGTGCGTCAAGGGGTGGCAGTCGCTGGCTGTGACATTGGCGCCGCGCCGATGTGCCACCAGGCTTGAAAGCCCCAGACCGCAGCCAATTTCCAGAATGCGCTCGGCCGTCACAGGCCGTTGGGCCATGCGCTCGGCCATGTGCAGACCCGAAGGCCACAACAGGCCAAACAAAGGCCAGGTGGCCGAAGAAATACCCAAATTCAGGGCTTCGTCCAGCGGGTCATAAAACTGGTTTTTGTCGAGCAGGGAGCAGATGAGCAGGTCGTCCGCGCCGTGCACCGCGATGCTTTCCTGTTTCGTCAGGTAGCCGGAATGTGAGGGAGGCAAAAGAACAATCGTTGCAGCGCAAAGGCAGAAGATAAAGTGGCGCTGGCTGCGCAGACTGTACACCCAGGCGGGTGCTCAATCACGCCAGGTAGATCGGTGATGAAGCGCTGGATTGCAATTGTCCGAAGCTTGCTCGGGCGCCAATATTCATTGACATAGCGCGCGATCCCGTCAACGAATTTTGGTCAATGCCCGGACCAGTGCACGCGAGACTTTGGGGTCTGCAAGGGCGCCGGTGTTGAACCTGGACCAAGCGCAAGGCGCTTCGGAGTTGACGCAAAAGAGTCGGCCCGGTGCCAGCAAGATATTTTGCTTTTGCAGTTTCTGAGCCAGTTCATGGGTGTCTGAATGCCCCGGCAGGCTGGCCCAAAGATACAGCGACTGAGGGCTGCTGCCCAACACATCGGCACCCAGTTGCGCCAACACATCCCGTGCGGTCAAGGTGGCCTGGGTGACCCGGTCTCGCAGTTTCACCACGTGCCGTTCGTAGTGACCTTCGCGCAGGATCACATTGACCGTTCTTTCGCAATACTCGGACGAGTTGGTGGAGACCAGTGTTTTTAGATCGGCCAACTCGCTGGCCAGGTCATCACTGCAGGCGATGTAACCCACGCGAAGCGATGCGGAAAATGACTTGGAAAACGAGCCGATGTAGATCGTTCTTTCCAGCTGGTCCAAGGCGGCCAGGCGTGGAGTGGACAAGGGTTTGAAGTCGGCCAGGGCGTCGTTTTCGACGATCATGACATCGTGCTCTTGCGCCAGTTTCAGCACCCTAAAAGCCTTGCCTGGCGAGATGTCCGTGCCGGTCGGGTTGTGGCATGACGACTGCGTGAAGAAAAGGCGTGGCTTGTGCACCGCCATCAAATGCTCCAGGGCTTCCAGGTCAGGGCCATCCGCCAGTCTGGGCACGCCAATGATCTTGGCATCGGCCAACTTCAGTTTGCCAAAGAGCAGGTAGTAGCCGGGATCGTCCACCAGCACGGTGGCGCCCGGCGGCACAAAGTAGCGGATGACCAGGTCCATCGCACTGTTGGCCCCTTGTGTCAGCAAAATCTGACTGGGCTTTGCGCCGATGCCAAATGACGCCAACCGGTGAATGAGGTGTTCGCGCAAAGGCATGTAGCCGAAGCGGTTGCCGTACCGAAAGACGGTGCCCATGCCACTGCGAACCACTTTGGGGTGGAACTTGTCCAGACGCAAGTCCGACAGCCATGCAATGGGTGGGAAGCCATCTCCGATCGGGTGGGCGTCTGGGATGGTCTTGAACTGCTCACGCATCATCCAGACGATGTTCATGGCCCGGTCCAGCGAGTTTTTTTCTTCGTGTTGATGGGGCGCTTTGGCGCTGCTCGTCACGTAAAAACCAGAGCCCCTGCGTGGCTCCAGCAGGCCATCGGCCACGAGTAACTCAAAAGCAGCAACGACGGTGTTTTTGGAATACCCGTGCAAATCCGAGAGTTCGCGCAAGGAGGGTAGTTTTTGACCGGGCCGGTACGCACCTTCGTCTATTTGACGGCGTATCGAGTCGGCAAGATTTTGGGCGATGGTGGGTTTGCTGGCCATGGGGGTTGAGAAGCAATTGCAGGGTTAACTATGACACTTTTGTGCGGCAAAAGGTATGGTTGGGTCACTGTCCTCGCAAACTGTACCTTTAATCACTGGTACAGATGGCATAAAGTCCGACCACCTCAACTGACCTTCAAGAAGGAGACAACCATGGCTCAACACCCGAAAAATCGCCGCCTGTCAGCCCTGCTGGCTACGGCACTGCTGACATTTGCAGGTTCTGCTTTTGCACAGGACATTAAATTTGGCTTCAACGCTGACCAGTCGGGCACCGCAGCTGCGGAGTTAGGCATGGCGGCACGTTATGGCTTTGAATTGGCCATTGAAGATATCAACAAAGCGGGGGGTCTGCTGGGTAAAAAAGTGATACCGGTTGTTCGCGATGACACGGGCACGCCCCCCAAGTCCATCCAGAACATGACCGAGCTGATTGACAGCGAAAAAGTGGCTGTGGTGGTGGGCCCGACCAATTCGGGCAACGCGCTGGCCTGGTTGCATCTTCCGCAGCAGAAAAAAGTCCCGGTGATCGTGCCCGTGGCCACGGCGACCGACATCACCAAGCGTTACCAGAACGAACCGCAGAACTTCATCTTCCGTGTCTCCATGGTGGACCGTGAGCAGGTCGGTTTGCTGCTGGCCTATGCCGTGAAGTCGAGCAAGAACAAAAAGATTGCTTTCATCGCTGATTCCACTGGCTTTGGCACGCAGGGGGTCAAGGACGCAACCGAGGTGTTGGCACTGCATGGCCTGAGCCCTGTTGCCGTCGAAAAATTCGGTCCCAAAGACACCGACATGACCTCGCAGCTGGCCAAGATTCGCGATGCGGGCGCAGACACTTTGTTGATCTACGGCCTGGCAGACGGCAATGCCCACACCTTGCGCAGCATGGAAAAAATCAACTACATGCCCACCGCCATCGGCACCTGGGGAAACATGAGCTCGGTGCTGGTGAATACGGCCGGTAAAAAGCTGGCTGAGCACCTGATTTTTGCAACCTCGACAGCAGAAGACAGCAACGCCCGTTCTGCAGCCTTGGCCGTGCGCGTTCGCGAACGCTACCCGACGATGGTGACCTTTGTGTCGGCAGCACAATCCTACGATTCCGTGATGTTGGTGGCTGCGGCGATCAAGCAAGCCGGGACCACCGATGGTGCCAAAGTCGCTGCAATGCTGGAAAGTGGCATGCCTGATGTGCAAGGCATCATCAAAAACTACAAGAAGCCATTTTCCAAAACAGACCACGAAGGCCTGGGCGTTGAAGACTTTCAGTTGGGCAAGTGGAAAGATGGCAAGGTCACGAATTTTTCAGACGCCATCACCAAGTCCTTGACTGCCGCTGATCTGAAACGCTGATGGTTTTCCTGCAAGCACTGTTCAGCGGACTCGCGCTCGGGGGCATTTATGCGCTCGTGGCGCTGGGTTTCAGCATCACCCACACCACCACAAAAACCCTGAACTTCGGTCAAGGCGAGGTGCTGGCGGCGGGTGCATTTGTGGCTGTGGGCTCACTGCTTTTGCTTGCTGGCAAACCGTACACAGCTGTTCTGGAGCCCGCCGATGTGAGCATTGGCCGTTACCTTCTGGCCCTGGCCATGACGGTCGGTGTGGTGGGACTCATTGGCGTTCTTTTGTATTTCACAGCCATTCGGCCTTTTTTTGGTTCAGGCGGCATGTCCTGGGTCATGAGCACCATCGGTTTCGGCATCGTGTTGCAAAACTCTGCGATGGCCATTTGGGGCAGCAGTTCCATCGCCATGCCTTCTCCCCTGGGCGAGGGTGTGATCCGAATCGCAGGCGCTGGTGTGCGACCGCAAGAGATCCTGGTGATCGTGGTGACCCTGTCCGTGATGGCCGGGCTTGACTATGTGCTGCGCAAAACCAAGATCGGCAAAGCCGTCAGGGCAGTGGCCACCAATCAGCAAGCCGCATCGCTCATGGGCATCAACGTGGGCGCTATCGTGGTGCTGGCGTTTGTCTTGTCTTCAGGGCTGGCCGGCTTGGCAGGCTTGTTGATTGCCCCGATCACCACGGCCTCGGTTTTCATGGGGCTGAGCATTGCACTCAAAGCGTTTTCGGCAGCCATCGTGGGTGGGCTTTCCAGCCCGCGCGGATGCATTGCTGGGGGAATCTTGCTGGGCTGCCTGGAGGCGCTCATTGGCTTATGGCGCGCAGAGATGCGGGAGATCACCCTGTTCTTGCTGATCATTTTGGTGCTGATGGTCAAGCCTGAGGGGCTGTTTGGCAGCAAAACCATGGAGAAGGTTTGACCATGGGGCGTCACCGTTTACTTTCGATATTGGCGATGGCGCTGGCCGTGGTCGTGCCGGCGCTGCTGGACAACGAGTTTTACCTGAAGATCATCTTCACCGCAGGCATGTACTACATCGCCGCTGCCGGGCTGAATGTGCTGGTGGGTTGGAGTGGCCAGAAATCGCTGGGGCATGCCGGCTTGTTTGCGGCAGGGGCCTACACGGCAGCATTGCTGACGGCGCAAGCGGGCTGGAACCCGTGGCTTGCCTTGCTCGCCTCTGCAGTGGTGGCGGCCTTGTTTGGTTTGCTGATCGCTTTTCCGTCATTGCGCGTCAGGGGGCCCTCCTTGGCCATGGTCACCATTGGCTTTGGCATCGTGGTGGAAAAGATCGTGACCGAATGGCAAGTGCCCTTTGGCGGGCAGGCCGGGATCTACGGGGTGGTTCCCCCTTCATTGGGTGGGCAGATGCTGGGCATACGTGAGTGGGCCTGGCTCATTTTGGCCTTTGCCTTCATCACGCATTTCCTCATCACCAACTTGCTGCACGGCAAATATGGGCGGGCCATGCTGGCCGTGCAGGCCTCGGAAGTTGCTGCAGAGAGTGTGGGTGTCCATGTTCACCGTTTCAAAGTTCTGGCCTTTGTCATCAGCGCCGTGACCTGTGGTCTGGCCGGTGCCTTCATGGCGCAGCAAAACCAGTACATCAATTCGGACTTCATCAATTTCCGCTTGTCGATTTTCCTGCTGTTGATCGTGCTCTTTGGTGGCCCTTCCGTCTGGGGGCCTGTTTTGGGTGCGATCGTGCTGACCTTGCTGGATGCATTTTTAGCCCGCTGGCCCGAGTTGCAGCACTTCACCTATGGCGCGCTGTTGCTGTTTGCGCTGTATGCCATGCCGCAAGGTTTGGCGGGGGCGCTGCACAAGGGCATGCGCAGACTCGGCATGGGGGCTGAGCTGGCGCCGATCGACCCGCCCCAAGAGGCCTGGAAATGCAAATACGCCGTGCCGCGAAATCCTGATGCGGTCATGCTGAAAGCGCAAGGCCTGTACAAAGCCTACGGCGGCGTCATCCCCACGCACAACATCAGCCTGACCTTGCGCCCGGGCCATATCCATTCGCTGATCGGCCCCAATGGGGCTGGCAAAACCACCCTGTTGAACATTCTTTCCGGCATCGTCCAGCCCGATCAAGGCACGGTCGAGCTGTTTGGCAAAGACATCACCCGTCTGGGCGCCAGCGAAGTTTGCACGCTGGGCATTGGCCGAACTTTTCAGAACCTGCGCCTGTTTGCGCACATGTCGGTGCTCGAAAATGTGTTGGTCGGCCTGCACTCACACCTTGAAGCCGGCATCGCAGCCAGCATGCTGCGCACACCGGGTTCTCGGCAGGAAGAAGCAGCCGCCCGCTCTGAGGCCATGGCCTTGCTTCGGTTTGCCGGACTTGAAGCACGCGCACATGCACCGGCGGGCAGCTTGCCGTATGGCTTGCAGCGGCGGCTGGAAATCGCCCGGGCATTGGCAACACACCCCAGGCTGCTGTTGCTGGATGAGCCAGCGGCTGGCCTCAATCCTCAGGAGACGCAGGAACTGATTGGCTTGATCCGACAAATTTCAGGCCTCGGCATCACGGTCATGCTCATCGAGCACCACATGGACTTGGTGATGGCGGTGTCAGACCACGTGGTGGTGCTCGACCATGGTGAAAAGATTGCAGAAGGCAGCCCCCAAGAGGTCCAGGCCGACCCTGCGGTCATCAAGGCCTACCTGGGTGACGAGGAGGATGCGTGACATGTTGAACATTCAAAACTTGGTGGTCAACTACGGTGCGATCGAGGCTTTGCGGGGTGTCAGCCTGCAGGTGAATGCGGGTGAAATTGTCGCCATCATCGGCGGCAATGGCGCCGGCAAAAGCACTTTGATGAAGGCCGTTTCAGGCTTGCAAGGGGTCAGTGGCGGCACCATTCAATGGCAGGGCCACGACATCACGGCAATGCCCCCTCACCAAAGGGTGGCCGCTG
>NZ_JBIKHV010000170.1:0-3227 GCF_044361985.1 Limnohabitans sp.
CCTCCACGCCGTCAAAGCCTGCGGCCATGGCGTTGGCTGCTGCCTTGCGGTAGTCCGCCACGATGCCGGGCAACTCGCTGATGTCGAGGGCGCGTGGTTCAGAGGTGTCGACAAATTGGGCTTGACCTTCGACCAGCAAGACGGTTTTTGTTTTGGCGGTGATGGCTGAGGGGGCCACGGGCGCGCCGCCCCCCGGTTGCAAGCTGGTGTGTGACACCCGGCCCACATGCCACAGCTGCACCACGATCTTGCCGCCCTCGGCATGCACTGCATCGGTCACTGGCTTCCAGGACGCGACTTGCGCCTCGTGCCAGATGCCTGGCACATCGGCATAGCCTTGACCTTGCTGGCTGATGGCGGTGGCTTCGGTCACGATCAGGCCTGCGCCTGTCGCTGGGTTCGCGCGTTGCCGGTAATAGGTGGCCATGCGGGCGTTGGCGAGTGCGCCGGGTGCGCGGTTGCGTGTCAGTGGTGCCATCACGATGCGAGAGGCCAAAGCCATGGCACCGACTTGGCAGGGTTCAAACAAGGAGCTCATGTGTTCAATTCAAAAAAGTATCGGGAAGGGCGTTTCAGCTGGCGTAGTCAGGACTGTCGCGTTGCAACTTTCTGAGCAAGGACGGCCAGACAAACGCACCCCCCAAACCACCCGTTTGCACGCGCATGACATGGGCCAAGCCGGTCAAGATTTGAGGGTCGACGGCGGTCAGATCTTTGGGCCCGGATTGTCCAGCCAGCGCATCCACCTGGATGCGACAAGTGTTTTCGAAGATGTACATCGACAAGAAGGCGTCGGCAATCGTTTTGCCCACCGTGAGCAAGCCATGGTTGCGCAGCATCAGGTAATTCGCTTTGCCCAGATCGGCCTGCAGGCGCAGCTTTTCGTCATCTCGGATCGCCACGCCCTCATAGCCGTGGTAAGCCAATGACGCCAGCACAAACGTGCTTTGCTGGCTGATGGGCAGCACGCCATGTGCTTGCGCGCTGACGGCGATGCCTGCACGTGTGTGGGTGTGCAGCACGCAGCCGGCATCGGGCCGCGCTTCGTGCACGGCGCTGTGAATCACAAAACCTGCCGGGTTGACCGGGAAGGGGCTGTCATGCAGTTTGTTGCATTGCATGTCCACTTTGACCAAGCTGGACGCGGTGATTTCGTCAAACATCAAGCCATAGGGATTGATCAAAAAATGGTGGGCATCGCCAGCCACCGAGTGAGGCAGTTTGGCACTGATGTGTGTGAACACCAGGTCGCTCCAGCCATACAAGGCCACCAACCGGTAACAAGCCGCCAGGTCCAGACGCAGTTGCCATTCGTCGGGGTGAACGCTGTCTTTCAGGGAAGGCATGTCAAGCGCCATGGCGGTGCTCCTGTGGGTGAAAAAGATGCGCCAGCTTAACCACAAGCGGCCGTGTGAAATGACGTCTTGGTGACTGGACCGCAGTGTTCGTGCTCAGTCGGGTCGTGTCAGTGTTTCGAGCCGCGCCAGGAAAGTCAGTGCAAACCGACCGCCGTCGTCTTGCGGTCCGCACATGTCCGGCGAGGCTTGTAACTGGCTGCATACCGCCGGCCGCCCAGGCTGGCCAAAGATCTTGCACCGCCTCTGCTCATCGAGTTGCACGCAAGCCAACCCGGCGGGTTTGCCCTTGGGCATGCCCGGAATGGGTGATGAAATGGAGGGGGCGATGCAGCAGGCGGCACAACCCGAGCGACAGGAAAACGCCCCAGCGCTTGTAGGACTCATCGTGGCCACAAAGCCCAGAGTTGCAAAGTTTGTTTCATGCGGCCAGCGAACTCACCTGCTGCCTGGCCCGAGCCCGCGTAATAGTCTGCCCGGACCGCGCCCACAATCGCGCTGCCCGTGTCCTGGGCCAGCACCAGACGGTCCAGCTTGCTGAGTGGCCCCGAAGATTTGAGCCACACCGGTGTGCCATACGGAATGCTGTTTCGGTCGACCGCAATGGAGCGTTCGGCGGTCAGCGGCACACCCTGGGCGCCTTTGGGGCCAGGAGGCACAGAGCCTACAGGCAGACTTTCTTCCTTGAAAAAAACCACACGCGGGTTTTGCCAAAGCAGCTCGTTCACGCGTGAGGGGTTGCGGTCGATCCAGGCTTTGATGCCAGGCCATGAGGCATCGCGGATCAGGTTTTGGTCAAGCAGCCAGCGGCCAATGCTTTTGTAGGGCTGTTCGTTGGTTGCGGCAAATGCCAGCCGCACCATGCGTTGGTCACCATTGGGCTCACGCACATTCACCAGGCCCGAGCCTTGAATGTGCAGCACCATGGCATCGACCGGATCGGCCAGATAAACCAGTTCTTTGCCCCGCAGGGCGGCGCGCGCTTGCGCTTGGGTTTCCATTTCTTGCCGGGTGTACCAAGGCTTGCGATGGTTCAGATTGCCAGGGGGCGCATAAAGCGGCACTTTGAAGCCCGGGCTGACCTGGCGAGTGGCGTTCAGCACAGGCTCGTAGTAAGCGGTCAGCAAACCTTCGCTTTGTTGCGTGTGTGACTCGACCCGGTAGGGCTGCAGGTTTTCCAGGATCCACTGCCTTTGTTGGGGCGCAGAGGCACTCGCCAGTTGCCGAATTTGGGGGCACAGGGGAGCCCAGGCTTTGCTTGGGCGCGCACAGCTTTGCAGCCAGGCAGGCCAGGCCTCATTCAGGGCGTCGGTGTGCAGTCCGGGAAGCTCAGACCAAGGGACGGGCACCCAGCGGCTATTCGCCTGCATGATGAGCGGCGGCATGGGGCCTTGTTCCACCCTTGGTGGAGGGGTCGATGGGCTTGCTTTGGTGGGTTCTTCCAGCACGGGTGCGACCGAGCAGCCCATCAGGCTCCCTACAATCGCAGCCAACACCCAACCGGCAGATGACCGGGCAACAGAAAGAAATGGAAGATTGCGCATGGCTCTTATTTTGCTGGAAGCCTTGTTGGCCCTGTTGCTCTTTGTGTTGATTGTGTGGTGGACCATGTTTTCAGGACGATCGAAGGGTGAATTGCCACCCGCCGACAAAACCGATCCGAACGACAAAGCCCCTTGAAGAGGGGCTGCGGTCCGGGTCAATCCAGCAAGGTTCCGGCCCCTTCAAAGCGTTGCGCGTAATACCGGTTGCTCATCTGGTCAATCCGCACCCCTGTTTTGGGGTTGCTGGCGTGCACAAAGCGGCCTCCGCCCACATAGATGCCAACATGCGAATGGCGCGCGCCCAGGGTGTTGAAGAACACCAAGTCGC
>NZ_JBIKHV010000077.1:0-10535 GCF_044361985.1 Limnohabitans sp.
CCTGTACCAAGTAAGTTTTTTCCATCTTGAAGCGGGGGTCTGCAATGCGGGCTTGCAACTGGCCGTCGTCGGTCAGCAGCAACAAGCCCTCGCTGTCGGCGTCCAGCCGCCCGGCCACATACACACCGGGCAGGTCAATCAGGTCCTTGAGTCCGCGCCAACGCCCTTCGGGGGTGAACTGGCTGAGCACGCCATAGGGTTTGTTGAATCGGATCAGCATGGTGGGGCTTGAGTGGGTGCGAAGCGGGCCGCAGCGTGCTTGAAAAATCAAGGTCAAAGGCCAGGGCGTGAGCGTATCAGGTCGTGGGGCCAAGCCGGCTGCGCCTTGGCTGTCGGTTAGCATCGTCCGCATGAGTAACCAATATGAATGCCTGAAAAGTGCCGACCTGTATGCCGAAGCTTTTGGCATCGCCCCCCCAGAGGTCTTGCTGGGCAAAGAAGTCTGGCCGCGCCAACCAGGCTTTTTCATCCGCAAAGCCGAGCCTACCAGCATCACTCCCGCCGAGCCTGCCGAGCCGGCCTTGGCCGATACCGAAGTGACTGCTACATTGCCAGCGCCCGTGCCGCTGGTGATGGAACTGGCCCAAGGCCAATTCGGTTTGGTGCCCACCTGGGTCAAGTCGGCTTCAGACGCCAAACTGCGCTCGACCAAACTGGCCGTGACGCGCTACGAAACCATGAGCACTGCCACGCCGACGCGTGATGTTTGGCTCAAAGGCCAGCGTTGCATCATTCCCATGCAGGCATTTATCGAAGAAGATTGGCGCAGCGGCAAAGGCGTGCCCACCCGCATCGCCCGGGTGGACGGCAAACCCATGGGCGTGGCAGGCCTGTGGGAGCGGTGGACCCAGGGCAGCGAAAAAATCATCAGCTACACCCTGCTCTCAGTGAATGCCAACAGCCACGCGCTGATGAACCGTTATGGGCAAAACGGCAACGAAAAACGCATGCCTGCCATCCTGAACGAAGGGGCCTACGGCGCCTGGCTCAGCGCTCCGCTGGAAAAAGCCCGCGAGTTCATGCGCGCCTATCCGACCAACTTGCTGTTGGCCAATCCGGTGCAGAAAAAGTAAGTGAAGCCAGCTGCCTGTTTCGCAGGCAGTGCGCGCCAAGCCCCATGGTTGCAGGGTCTGCGCGGATATCCCTGCAGTTGTCCACAGCTTCATTCACAGAAGGCCAGTGCAACTTTGCGCACCGTGCTGGTGCAAATGCAAATGCAAATGCAAATGCTCACAGCGACTGCTGGTAGCGCTCCAGCATTTGGGCCTGGGTTTCGGCCTCAATGTCTTCGCCCTTGAAGGCGCGGATCTGATCACGCATCATCTCGGCCATGCTGGGCAGTTGCGCGCGGTCGGTGTGGTGGCTGGCATCCCACAGCTTTGAGCGCATAAAAGCCTTGGCGCAATGCAGATAGACCGACTCCACCGTCAGGCGGATCACCAGTGTGGGCGTGCGCCGCTCATCGGCACACAGTGCCAAATCGGCCGGATCGGTGGACAGCACGGCGCTGCCATTGACGCGCAAAGTCTCGTCAAAGCCCGGCACCATGAACAAGGTGCCCAGGCGGCCCGAGGCAATGATGTTCTCCAGCGTGTCCAGCCGGTTGTTGCCAGGCGCATCGGGCAACAAAAGTGTTTGCTCGTTCAGCACCTTGACGAATCCTGGATCGCCCCCACGAGGCGACGCGTCCATGTGCCCGTGCGCATCGCTGCTTGCCAGCACCACAAACGGCGACAGGCCAATGACCTGCACCGCGTGCGCGTCGAGTGCCGGAATTTCTTTTTTGAGCGAACGCTCACGGGCGGGGCCGTAGAGCGCGCGCAGGGCAGTGAGAGTGGTGATGTGCATGGATAACTTCAGTGAGATCAATTCACACGGCTTTGCCAATACGCAGGCCGACGGTGCAAATGGGCAACGGCCACGATCAGAATGCCTTGCACATCTTGGCTGTAAATCACGCCGTATGGGAATCTGCGCAGTCGGCAGCGGCGTGCAGCAGCCGCACGCTCATGCTGTTTTGGCTTGGTATTTGGCAATGACCTCGTTCAGGGGGCTTGCTTGAACCTCACCCCGGCGGTAAGCGGCCAAATGGCTTTCTGCTTCTTGTGCCCATTGCGCATCCAACGAGCTGTCACGCTCGTCCAGCGTATCCAAAATCTGATCGACCAAAGCCATGCGCTCCTCGGGGGGGCAGTTGTAATGCTGGATCGCAAAGTGGTTTGGCGGTTGGCATGGTGAACTCCAACGGAAGGTGGAAAGTCAGTTTAGCGAAGTTAAGCGCTCAAGGACATTCAAGTCGGTATTACATACAAGTTTATGTGCATGGTCGCATCTGAACGCCAAGCTGCGAGGGTTAAAACCCAGACCTCGGCTCACTCTGAGACGATGGAATCGAGCTGAACTTTGAGCGCGGGCAGGGCCGTTTGCAGAGTGTCCCAGACCACGGCGAGGTCGATATCGAAATAGCCGTGTGCAATTCGGTTGCGCATGCCGCGCATACTTCGCCACGGGATTTCAGCATGCTGGCCCGCAAACTCTGGGTGCTGGTCCATGACTTTGGTTGCCGCTTCGCCCAAGACAATCAAGCTCATCACCACCGCCTGTTGCGTGCGCTTGTCCTGCTCGAAATCGGGGTGCGCCATACCTTCTGTGAATGCCTGTGCGTCAGCGATCGCTTGGCGCATGTGACCCAAATAATTGGGTAAACGGTTGATCGTCATAGCGGACGGGCTTCTTGCACCACCGCATCCCGAAACTTGGCGGGCAAGTCTTTGGGCGTGAGCACATCCACAGACACACCCAACAAGGTTTGCAACTCGTCTTGCAAGCCACCCAGGTCAAACAGCGTGGTGCCGGGCAGAGGGTCGACCAACAAATCCAAGTCGCTGCCCTCGATGTCATCACCATGCAAAGCTGAGCCGAACACCCGAGGGTTCGCCACGCGATAACGGGCTGCGGCTTGGCAGACGGCATCGCGGTGTTGGCTGAGTGCTTGGGATGGGCGCATGGAGGTAAGTTTAATTCGTTTAAATAGCCGATGCCAAATAAAAGACACGCCTAGAACGAAGACCCAGGCTCACTCAAAAACACCAGTTCGTCTGGCGTGGACTCGCGGCCAAAGATGGTGTTGCGGTGGGGGTAGCGGCCGAAGCGGTCGATGATGGCCTTGTGCTTTAGCTCGAAGCGCAGGGTGTCTTCCATGCCTGGCTGCGCAAATAGGGTGACAGCTTGCGCGTGCGCCAGGGCGGACTCGCTGTGCATGTAAGGCATGTAGGCAAAGCTGCGCTGCGCCAAGGGCAGGTTGCGGTCTTGTCCAATGGCCACCAGCTCTTGCGCCAGCGCCAAGGCCAGCGCGTCCTGCGCAAAGGCTCGGGGCGTGTCGCGGTAAACGTTGCGCGAGAACTGGTCTAGCACCAAGACCTCGGCCAGCCGCCCCTCGGGCGTGGCGCGCCAGGCAAACAACTCACACTTGGCTGCGGCCTCCAGCGTGGCACCGAAACGGGCGCGGATGGCTTCGTCCAAAGCAGCGTCTTTGGCGAAGTGCTGCTTGGGGGTGAGTTCGGTGAACCAGAAGTGGAGGATGGATTGGGGTTGCATATAGTCCGTAAGTTAGCAAAAATTTGAGTTGATTTATAATGTGCAGAATTCTGCAATGTCATAGGAGCCGGTCATGGGTTTTTCTGCCAGCGATGTCGTGCCATTCACGCAAGCACGCGCCCATCTGTCCGAACTGGCTGACCAGGCCAAGGCCGGTGCAGAGAAGATCATCACCAAGAACGGCGAGAGCTACGTCGCGCTGATCGACGCCGACCGACTCGACTACTACCACCGGCTGGAGCGCGAACGCATTCACCTGCTGTTGATCGACGATGCCAAGCGCGGCTTGGCCGACATCGCTGCTGGCCGCACGTTTGAAGCAGATGCCGCCCTTGACCAGCTGCAACAGCTGGGCAAGACCGCCATCAAACGCCCTGCCAAGCAACGTGGCTGACCATCTGTATCGGGTTGAGCTGACCGCCAGCTTCTTGGATCGCCTTGAGTCCATTGAAGTGTTTTTAGTGGCAGCGGACGCGGGCTTTGCATTCGATGACTTGCTGGCCGAAATTCGCGCCACGGTCATCCCAAACCTGCGGCGCTTTCCGCGCATGGGGCGGCGCTACTTGGCCAACCCACCCCAGTCGGCCGAGGCGCTGGCGCTGCTGGCGGCCATGCCTGCGGGTGCGCCGGATGCGCTGCGTGAATACTTGCACGGCGACTACCTGATCCTCTACACAGCCATGGACGCACAAGAGACGGTGGTCCTACTGTCCATCCGGCACCACCGGCAACTTTCGTTTGACTTTGCGCGTTTGTGGCCGTCAGCACCTGAACACTAGGGGTGTGTTTTGCGGTCAGTTGGCATCCGCGCTGATGACGCCTCGCCGTTTGACCTCATCCAAAGTCTTACCCGATGTCGTTTTCCATTCGACCCAGCCATTAGCAGATCGCCCCATGACCGCCATGGCGGCTGTGCTGGGGCTGGAAAACAAGTGGTCACGTGTGAAGACCAGCAGAGCACCAGAGCTACCGGGTTGTTCGGCCAACACGCCTTCAATGACCAATTGGCTTCGCATGCGTTCGTTCGATGTGCCTTGGATAGATGCCACGATCTCGGCACGCCCCTTCGAGCCTTTGTGCACGACGAAACCCTCACTGGTGTATTCGCCCACGCCATCAGCCCCTGAGCCTTTGCAATAAAACAATTCGACGGTGCCTTTAGCGCTCGGGGCACTGGTCAAAGGCTCAAAAATGGGTTGGCCCAGCGTGGCCAGCAAGGTAGCGGCGGTTTCGTGAATCTCATGGCAATCGGCTTGTAGTGGTGCCGGTGTGTAGGGCTGTGAGCCGGTGTTACCGTTCTCTAAGCCATAACGTCCTGCTTTTGTGGCCTCGGCAATGGCCAACCATTCCAGAAACAGGGCATGCGTTTGCGTCATGCTGTTGGTCAGTGAAATGACGACGAACGCACGATTCCAGAAGTCTTTGTTCTGGTGGTGCTGCTCCAATCGTTTGCCCACATTGCCGGATTGACCGATATAGGTACGAGGCAAGCCCGCTTCAGACAGTTCGCCCATCAAAAAATACACGCCTACTTGTTCTGACTCAGGCATTTTGAGGAAGTCGGCCAACTGGCTGCGCGGCACCTCGATCACGCGAACAATGCGCGTCGTGATCTCAGCTACGCGCATGCCACGCGGGTCACCGCTTGGGAGGAAGATTTGAATAGTCTGAGGGCGTGACATTGGCTTACTTACCCCAGCTGTCCTTCAACCCCGTCACCCGGTTAAACACCGGCTTGGCTCCCGCCACGTGGTCAGCCCGATCCGCCACAAAGTAGCCAAAGCGCTCAAACTGAAACTTCTGGTCCGGCTGCGCAGCGGCCAGTGACGGTTCCACATAGGCGGTCACCACTTTCAGGCTGTCGGGGTTGAGCGATAGCAGGAAGTCTTTGCCGCCTGCATCGGGCTGTGCGTCCATGAACAGGCGGTCGTACAGGCGCACTTCTGCTTGCACGCCGTCGGCCACGCTCACCCAGGTGATGGCAGCTTTGGCTTTGACGCTGTCGGCGCCGGGCGTGCCGCTCTTGGTGCCGGGGATCACTTTGGCGTGCACTTCGGTCACGCGTCCTGCCGCGTCGCGCACGCAACCGGTGCATTCAATCACGTAGCCGCCTTTGAGGCGCACTACCGCACCAGCGGACGCAGTGCCGTCCGCGTTCTTTTGCGGCGGGGAAAGGCGTTTGTAGCCCTTGGGCGGCACTTCTTCAAAGTCTTCGCGCTCAATCCACACCTCTTTGCCGATCTTGAAGCTGCGGTCGGTGGGGGGCGTTTGGCCCTCGGCGATGGCGCTGTGGGGCAGGGCGGGTTGGCTGCAGTCCTCCAGGTAGCGATCGCTGCCAAAGGCTTCGGCCCAGTTGGTCAGCACCAGCTTGACGGGGTCGAGCACGGCCATGCCGCGGTGGGCTTTGTTTTCCAGGTCTTCGCGCAGGCACCCTTCAAGGGTGCTGTAGTCGATCCAACTGTCGCTCTTGGTTACGCCAATGCGGTCGGCAAACAGGCGTAGGCTCTCGGGCGTGTAGCCCCGGCGGCGCAGGCCCACGATGGTCGGCATGCGGGGGTCGTCCCAGCCGCTCACTTTGTTTTCATTCACCAGTTGCGCCAGCTTGCGTTTGCTGGTGATCACATAGGTCAGGTTCAGGCGGGCAAATTCATACTGTTTAGGGCTGGGCGCGGCTAAGAGTTTGCACTCGCACAGGCGTTCCATCAGCCAGTCGTAAAACGGGCGCTGGTCTTCAAACTCCAGCGTGCACAGGCTGTGGGTGATTTGCTCCAGCGCGTCTTCAATCGGGTGGGCAAAGGTGTACATCGGGTAGATGCACCATTTGTCGCCCGTATGGTGGTGGGTGGCGCGGCGGATGCGGTAGATGGCCGGGTCGCGCAAATTGAGGTTGGGCGAGGCCATGTCGATCTTGGCGCGCAGCACGGCGGCGCCATCGGCTAGCTTGGCATCGCGCATTTCGCGAAAGCGGGCCAAGTTTTCTGCGACGGTGCGGCTGCGAAACGGGCTGTCCACACCGGGTTTGCCAAAGTCGCCCCGGTTGGCGCGCATGTCTTCGGCGCTTTGTTCGTCCACATAGGCGTGGCCGGCTGCAATCAGCGCCTCGGCAGCGCGGTACATGAAGTCAAAGTAGTCGCTGGCTTGGTAGGGTGCGGCGCTGCAGTCCTCGTATGCGGCTGCGCCTTGGGCCTGGCCCAGCTGTGCCCAGCTAAAACCGAGCCACTTCACGGCGTCAATGATGGAGTTGACGTACTCGGTGTCTTCTTTTTCGGGGTTGGTGTCGTCAAAGCGCAGGTGGCACACGCCGCCGTACTCTTGCGCCAGCCCGAAGTTGATGCAGATGCTTTTGGCGTGGCCCACATGCAGGTAGCCGTTGGGCTCGGGTGGAAAGCGGGTGCGGATTTTGGCTGGGTCGGGTTGGCCTGCATCGTGGTGTGCGGCGTCGCCAGGGCTGCCGGCCCAGCGGCGGCTGGCATAGGTGCCTTTGGCCAGGTCGCTTTCGATGATCTGGCGCAGGAAGTTGCTGACTTTGTGTTCTGTCGCAGTGCTCTGGCCTTGGGCTTTGTCGGTGGGGAAATTCATAAGCTTGATTTTAGGGCTTGGCGCGGGCGATTCCATGCCCTGTCCGTTACGATTAGAAACCACTTTAAAGCGGATCAGGTGCACCGATCACCCCTCTGTCGCGCTTAAGACGCAGGGAGCTTGTTTTCAATAAGAGCCAATAAATCAGAGGTGCTTTGTTATGCGTTTTACATTTAAACCGTCTTTTTCAAGAGCCGTCGCGCTGCTCGGCCTGCTGGGCTTGGCTTTTGCGCAGGTGGGTTGCGCCCATCCATTGGTGGTCGAGCCGTCCGTGTCGGTTCACTCCCGCATCGGCCATTTCCCGGTGTATGCCCAGGTGGGGTTGCCCGGGCCTGTGGTGTATGCCCTGCCACCCCGCGTGATCTTCGCCCCACCACCACCGCCCCGGGTGGTGTTTGTGCCCCGTGTTTATGCGCCTGGTGCGTATGCCCCCCGTGTTTATGCACCTGTTCAAGGCTGGGGTTACGGGCATGACGGTCGTCAAAGGGGACATGAACAAAGGGGGCAAGAACGCAGGCACGAGCGGCACGATGACGGTGGGCGCGGTCGCGGCCGCGGTGGGTGGGACCACCGGGACAATGGTCATCGCTGAAGGCCATGCACTGGGGCCATGAAGCCGCCAGTTTTTAAGGCCGCTGGCGGAGCACCATCTCGTCGCGCCTGATTTCAACGTCAAAGTGCTTTAAAAAGGCCTGCCCCAGCAGCGCTTGTTCGGGCAGCAGGCCGCTCAGGCCCACGGTGACGCTGGTGTCATTGAGCACCAGATGCCCCGCGCGCACGGGCACACTGCGCACCAGTTGGCCGGGGCGCTGGCCATTGGCTGTGTGCATGGTGATGTTTTGGCCCGCAGGCAGCCCGGCTTGGTTGGCCAGCGCTTCGCTGACGCTCACGTGGCTGGCCCCGGTGTCCACCAAAAAAGTGACCGGCTGGCGGTTGACTTCGCCCGCGACCTGAAAATGCCCGTCGCGCTGGCGCGGGATGACCAGTTCGCCTGAGCTCAGCGCATAGGGCTTGAGGCTGGCCTGGCGGTTTTGCTCGATGCGCTCAAACGCCAGATACAGCGCTGCTGCAACCAGCAGCCACACGGCGGTGATGGCCAGGGCGCCGAGTCGGGTGGTTTTTTGGATGGAGGGCATGGGCATGCTTTATCCCGCAGCGCCAGACCAAAGCCATTGACCCAACAAACGTCCAGGCAATAAAGTGAATGCACCTGTCACCAGACAAGCCAGTCCATAGAGCCATTGCATGGTTTTTCGATGGCCAGCAATATGACCATCAGCCAGATAGCGAAATGCCCGATACAGGCTGAACAAGGTCAGAGGAATAAGCAGGTGAATCGGGGTGTAACCCCAAACATTGGGCAGATTGAAGTCGCGTATCAACAACCCCGAGAGGGCGGCGCCCAGCATGCAGGTGACCCAGGCGTAACCAAAAGCCCGGTGAAGACGGGGTCGTGTGATCCGGCCCATGCGGGCCCAAAGTGCCCACGGACCCAAGACCGTGGCGGTCAGGGCTAAGGTCATGTGTACGGCGATGGTGTGTGTCAGTTGCATGGTGATTGCTGAAGGCTCTCTTTGAACAACACTGTGACACAGGTTGTGGTGGCGATTCTCTTGCCTCATTCTGAGGCGCTGTCCAGCAGCGATAATCCACCCAGATTTTTTGGGGAACGCTTGTGGATCTGATGTTGTTGTTCAAAGCCGCCGTGATGGGCGTGGTCGAGGGTCTGACCGAGTTCTTGCCGATTTCGTCCACCGGGCATTTGATCTTGGCCGGGGCCTTGCTGGGCTTTGACGACGAGAAGGCCAAGGTGTTTGACATCGCCATCCAGACCGGAGCGATCCTGGCGGTGATCATTGTGTATTGGCAAAAGATCAGTTCCACCGTGCGCGCCTTGCCGCACAGTGCCGATGCGCAGCGCTTTGCGCTCAACGTGTTGATTGCCTTTGTGCCCGCTGTGATTTTGGGCCTGTTGTTTGGCAAGGCCATCAAGGCGAACTTGTTCACGCCCGAAGTGGTGGCGACCACATTCATCCTCGGTGGGTTCGTCATTTTGTGGGCCGAGCGGCGTCGTACCCAGGTCATTCGCATTGGCGAGGTTGAAGACATGCGCTGGCAAGACGCCCTGAAGGTGGGCTTGGTGCAATGTCTGGCCATGATCCCGGGGACCAGCCGCAGCGGTGCCACCATCATCGGCGGCATGTTGCTGGGCATGTCACGAAAAGCGGCGACCGACTTTTCCTTTTACCTGGCCATTCCCACCTTGATTGGCGCCGGCGCTTACAGCCTCTACAAAGACCGGGCCTTGCTCAGCCTGGCCGATGCGCCGATGTTTGTCGTCGGCCTGGTGTTTTCTTTCCTCAGCGCCTGGGTGTGCGTGCGCTGGCTGCTCAAGTTCATCTCGACCAACAGCTTCGAGGTGTTTGCCTGGTACCGAATCGTGTTCGGTTTGGTGGTGCTGGGCACCAGCTACAGCGGGCTGGTGACCTGGGCGGCCTGATCAGGCACCCAGATTCAGCAACGACGCTTCGATGGCCGCGGCAGTGGCCAGGGGCTTTTCCATCGGGAACAGGTGTGAGCCGTCCAGCATCATGATGCGCCCTTTGACCACCTGATGGGTCAATTCGACGCCGGCTTGGCGCATTTCGGCAGAATGGGTGCCGCCGATAAAAGCGGCAGGGCACTTGAGGGGTTTGCGCTTGAGCAGGCTGTCGAGTTTGTGCGGCAGGCTGTTGTAGATCGCGGTTTCAATGTCGCGGTCAAAGCTCAGGTAGCGCTCGCCATTGCGCTCACTATTGCGCTCAATAGTGCCGTGCTCCACATAGTCGCGCAAGACCTGCGGGTCCCATTGCGCAAATGATTTTTTATGCTGGAAATTGTCCAGTGCTGCTTCAATGCTGGGCCAATGGTTGCGTCGCCGCTGGCTGATGCGCCCGGGCGACAAAGCACCAATCAAGGGTGTGCGTTTGGCCAGGCCCAGAGTGGTGGCGCGCCAGCCGCCCAACACGGGCGAGTCGATCAGCAAAACACCGCGCGCCAGCTCGGGGTGACGGGCAGCGCACATCAAACTCAAAATGCCCCCCAGTGAGTGACCCACCAGAAAAGCAGGTTCGCCATCGCCTTGCTGGGTGCGCGCAAAGTCGGCCAGCTGTTCGACCAGGTGGGGCCAGTTGTTGGTCACAGGGTACTGCGGGTCGTGGCCCAGTTTTTCTAAGGCACTGACCTCAAAGCCGCGCTGGCGCAGGCTGTCAAACAAAACGCGGTAAGTGCTGGCCGGGAAACTGTTGCCGTGCGAGAAGACGATGCGCGCGGCCATCAAATCAGCTTCTCGTCGGGGGTGGTGATTTTCTTCAGCACGG
>NZ_JBIKHV010000171.1:0-3210 GCF_044361985.1 Limnohabitans sp.
ACTCGCTTCGCTCGCCAAATCGGCCGATCCGCTCAGGCCCCAACCCGGCGCGGCGTAAGTTGCTTGTCAAAAGCCTTCTCTGGTTTTCTCCCGGCGCAGCCTTGGCACTGTGGCCTGCCGGACCGGCCTAATTGGCGAGCGAAGCGAGTATGAGGCGGGCTGGCAGGCGCCCTTGCCGAGGCGTAAAACACCCACAAGCCCAACAGCGTACAGACAACAAAAAACGGCCCTCAGGCCGTTTTTTATGGGCGCAGCACAAAAATTACTTCTTGCCGCTGCCTTCGAGCTTGTAGATGTGCGGGCCGTCACCGGTCGACAGCAGGCCGGTGTGGGCGTAGATGCCCAGTTTGGCGCGGGTGTCGGTGATGTCGAGGTTGCGCATGGTCAACTGGCCGATGCGGTCGAGCGGGCTGAACGGGGCGTCTTCCACTTTTTCCATCGACAGGCGTTCTGGCTGGTAAGTCAGGTTGGCGCTTTCGGTGTTCAGGATGCTGTAGTCATTGCCACGGCGCAGTTCCAGCGTCACGGTGCCGGTGATGGCGCGGGCCACCCAGCGTTGGGCGGTTTCGCGCAGCATGATGGCTTGTGGGTCGAACCATCGGCCCTGGTAAAGCAGACGGCCCAGGCGCAGGCCGTTGATGCGGTATTGCTCGATGGTGTCTTCGTTGTGGATGCCGGTGACCAAGCGCTCGTAGGCGGTGTGCAGCAGCGCCATGCCGGGGGCTTCGTAGATGCCACGGCTCTTGGCTTCGATGATGCGGTTTTCGATCTGGTCGCTCATGCCCAAGCCGTGGCGGCCGCCGATTTCGTTGGCTTTCAGAAACAGTTCGACCGGGTCGGCATATTCCACGCCGTTCAGTGCCACGGGCTGGCCTTCTTCAAAGCGCACGCTCACTTCTTCGGCCTTGACGTCCACTTCGGGCTTCCAGAATGCCACGCCCATGATGGGGTTGACGATCTTCATGCCACTGGCCAGGCTCTCTAAGTCCTTGGCTTCGTGGGTGGCACCCAGCATGTTGCTGTCGGTGGAGTAGGCCTTTTCGGCACTCATCTTGTAGCCGAAACCGTTGGCGGTCATGAAGGCGCTCATTTCGGCGCGGCCACCCAGCTCGTCGATGAACAGCTGATCCAGCCAAGGCTTGTAGATCTTCAGGCTTGGGTTGGTCAGCAGGCCATAGCGGTAAAAACGCTCGATGTCGTTGCCCTTGAAGGTGCTGCCATCGCCCCAGATGTTGACGTCGTCTTGCTTCATGGCCGCCACCAGCATGGTGCCGGTGACAGCACGGCCCAGCGGGGTGGTGTTGAAGTAGGTGATGCCGCCTGTTGAAATGTGGAAGGCACTGCACTGGATGGCGGCAATGCCTTCGTGCGCCAGCTGGGTACGGCAGTCGACCAGGCGGGCTTTTTCTGCGCCGTATTCCATCGCCTTGCGGGGAATTTCGTTGTAGTCGGCTTCGTCGGGCTGACCCAGGTTGGCGGTGTAGGCATAGGGCAGGGCGCCCTTTTGCTTCATCCACAGCAAGGCTGCGGAGGTGTCCAGGCCACCAGAAAAGGCGATGCCGACTTTTTGCCCTTTGGGCAGGTTTTGCAGGATGGTACTCATGGGGGTCCGATCGGCCTAAGGTTTAACCGAAGTGGCAGATGTAGTGGTAAGGCTCGCCGCCTTCAGCAACGCGGATCTCGAATTTCGAGTTGCCGGGAATGCTGAATTCTTCACCCGCGCTGGATTTGAGCCATTCGCTGCTGCCAGCCAGCTTGTATTCGCAGGAGCCGCCCACGCATTCCATGATCTCGGGTGCGCCGGTGTTGAAGGTCAATGTGGCGGGCAAGATCACGCCGACAGACAGCTTGGTGCCGTCGGCCAGGGTCAGGCCGTGGCTGACGCATTTGCCATCGAAGTAAACGTTGGCTTGGGTGTTGACGGCGACGCCGTCGATGGTTTTTGTGGTCATGGGTGGTGCTTCAAGGGGGGCGGGACGTTCCCGCATCAATGCAAAAGGGCGTCTTGAGACGCCCTTTGTGGCCAATCAAACCGGCATTTTAGGCCAGACGGCCGATCCGGCCAGGGATCGGCGGGGGCGGGTGTCAGCGCCAGTGGCCGTGCCCGTTGCGGGGACTGTAACCATAAGCACCCCCCCAGCCCCAACCCAGGTTGACGTTGGTGTAGACCGGTGGGTAGTTGCGGTAGACAGGCGAGGGCACATAAACCACGCGAGATTCTGTGACCATGGTCACGGGTGCAGCTGCAAGGGTCACGCTGGGTAAGGTCGTTGCTTCGGATCGGGGTGCCGCCAAGGGTGTCACTTGCAGCTGAATGGTGGGGCCGGGGTCTTGAGGCAATTGCACGTTGTACTGCTTGCCCGCGTATTCGTAAACCACGTTGTAGCCAATCAGCCGGTTTTCGTACACGGTTTGGGTGGTGCAGGTGGTCTGGTTTTGAACTTGGCTGCCGGGGTTTTCGACCTTTTCGCCCACGATGGCCCCGCCCACCACACCGGCCATCGTCGCCAGGGCACGGCCCGAGCCGCCGCCAATCTGGTTGCCGATCACGCCACCTGCAATGGCCCCCATCAGTGCGCCCGCACCGGTTGTGGGGTTTTGCACCGCCACTGGGGCCTGGCTGCAGGTTTGTCGCGGGACAGCCACTTGCTGGTAGACCGCTGTGCGTGAAATCACCTGGCCAACTTCCTGGGCTTGTGCAAGACCGGCTGTGGCCAGCAAAAGAAAGGCTGTCAATTTTTTCATGGATTTCGTGTTTTTGTAGTTAACTCAACTTGAGTTTAGGCCGTATGAGTCCTCTGCGTGCTGTCACGAAGGTAAAGTTTTGTAAAGAAGCGGTCATGCGGGCCATTGCCCAGGCGTGAAGCCCAGCGTCACTTGGCCCGAAGGCCAGGCAATGACTGGGCGTTTAATGCTGCTGGCATGTTCCTGCATGATTTTTTTAGCGCTGGCGCTGTCGTTCACGCTGGCTTGCACGGCGGCGTCCAGCTTTCGCCAGGTGGTGCCTTTGCGGTTCAGCAGTGCCTCCCAGCCCACTGCAGCCAGCCAAATGTCCAGTTCGGCAGCGGGGACACCTTGTTTCTTGAAGTCATGGAAGGTAGCGTTCAAGCCATGGTCTGCCAGCCAGATCCGGGCTTTCTTGACGGTGTCGCAATTGGGAATGCCGTAAACAATGGGGTCCATGGGGTTTGCTGAAGAGTGAAGTGAACA
>NZ_JBIKHV010000172.1:0-3194 GCF_044361985.1 Limnohabitans sp.
GATCGCGCAAAGCCAAGCGACGTTTTTTCAGACGCCGCAAAAGCAACTCGTCCAGCGGCTGAGGCGTCAGCACAGCTTGGTCAATCAGGGCATCCAGATCGGCATGCGCCATCTGCCATTCGATCAACTGGCGACGCGGAGAGCGAAGATCCTCGGAAGTGATGTCCGTCATGGTGTGCTGCGATTTTCTGGCTGCTTGCCTTGAAGTCTTAAATTGCGCTGCTCAGTTCGCCACTGACGCTCTTGTGCGTTCAAAATCAGCTCTTGCTGACGCAACAACTCCAGCGCAGCGCGGCGATTGCTGCGGGCTTCACTCAGACAGGCGTTGACTGCAAATTTTTGCCAACAAGCTTTGGCTTCTACTTGGTAAACCGCCATGACCGCCTCACGCTGCAAAGCGAGCTCTTCGCGCTCAGCGCGGATGTACTCCGGCTCGCCCAGCAAAGACTGCGCGCCAAGCCAGGAGGTGGTCAATGCGGCGAAGCCCGCCAAGGCAAGACGTTTCATGTGATGTTCGTGTCGACCATGCGGTGCTCTAGCGCCAAAAATTCGCTGGACTGCATCTCGTGCAAGCGTGAGACTGTGCGCGGAAACTCGTGCGACATGGGGCCCGCGGTGTACAGGCCTTCAGGTGGCACCGCCGCAGACATGATCAATTTAACCCGGCGGTCGTACAAAACATCGATCAGCCAGGTGAAACGCCGGGCTTCAGAAGCCATGCTGACTGGCATGTGGGGCACATTGCTGAGCAAGACGGTGTGGAACTGAGCCGCAATTTCGAGGTAATCGTTTTGTGAACGCGGACCACCACAAATGGCACGAAAATCAAACCAGACCACATCCCCTGACCTGCGCCTGGCCTTGATGTCACGCGCCTCGATGTGCAAAACCGTGTCCTCATCGGGCCCTGTGGCTAAGCGGCTGAACGCATCGTTCATCGCCGAATCGGCTTGCTCGCCCAGCGGCGTGTTGTAAAGATTGAGCATCTCCAGCGTGCGGCGGCGGTAGTCGGTGCCGTTGTCCACGTTGAGCACCTGCATGCGATCGTTGAGCAAGGCAATGGCAGGCAGGATTCGGTCGCGGTGAAGACCGTCAGGGTAAAGACCGTCTGGCTTGAAGTTGGAGGTGGTGACAAAGCCCACGCCGTTGTCGAACAGCGCCACCAGCAAGCGGTGCAGAATCATGGCATCGGTGATGTCCGCCACATGGAATTCGTCAAAGCAAATCAATCGATAGCGCTTGGCCATGCGTCTGCCCAATTCGTCCAGCGGGTTCACGGTTCCCTGCAGGACGGCCAGTTCGCGGTGCACTTCGCGCATGAACTCATGAAAGTGCAATCGGGTCTTGCGCTCAATCGGAACCGCCGCAAAAAAACAATCCATCAGGAAACTCTTGCCGCGCCCGACCCCGCCAAACATGTAAACCCCTTTGGGGATTGGCGGGCGACTGAGAAATTTCTTCAAGACATTAGAACGCTTGGATTTGTAAGCCGCCCACTCGTTGGCACACCGCTCCAGTGCTTCGATCGCGCGCAACTGGGCAGGGTCGCTTTGGTAACCGCGCTTTTGGAGTTCTTCTTCGTAAACTGCACGAACAGACATGGCTTGATGGCTCTTGAATTCAAAACAAAACCCGGGACCAGGCCCGGGTTTTAAAGGGATGCAGAACTTTAACCCAACTCACCAGAAACCGCAGTTCCAGGCGAGCCATGGGCTTAGAAGTTCAGTGCGCGCTTGTCGACCGCCAAAGCTGCTTCTTTGGTCGCTTCACTCAGGCTGGGATGTGCATGGCAAATGCGCGCGATGTCTTCTGCGCTGGCGCGAAATTCCATGGCGACGACGGCTTCTGCGATCAACTCGGAAGCCGATGGGCCCACGATGTGCACGCCCAGAATTTCGTCGGTCGTGGCATCGGCCAGCATCTTGACCATGCCGGTCGTGTCGCCCAAAGCGCGGGCACGGCCGTTGGCCAGAAACGGGAAGGTGCCCGCTTTGTAGGCCACACCATCGGCCTTGAGTTGCTGCTCAGTGCGGCCCACCCAGGCGATTTCGGGGCTGGTGTAGATCACCCAAGGGATGGTGTTGAAGTTGACGTGCCCATGCTGACCGGCGATGCGCTCGGCCACGGCAACGCCCTCTTCCTCAGCTTTGTGCGCCAGCATCGGACCACGCACCACGTCACCCACGGCCCAAACGCCTGGCAGATTGGTTTTGCAGTCGGCGTCCACCACAATCGCGCCGCGCTCATCCAGTTGCAGGCCAACGGATTCGGTATTCAATCCGATGGTATTGGGCACGCGGCCGATCGAGATGATCAGTTTGTCGGCGTTGAGCACCACCGCTTCGCCCTTGGCGTTGGTGTAGTTGACGGTCACGCCCTTTTTGCCGTTGGCGATCTCGCCGACTTTCACACCCAGCTCGATCTTCAGACCTTGCTTGTCGAATGCCTTTTTGGCTTCTTTGGCAATTTGTTCATCGACAGCGCCCAAAAAGGTCGGCAGACCTTCAAGGATGGTCACTTCCGAGCCCAGACGCCGCCAGACCGACCCCATTTCGAGACCAATCACGCCGGAGCCGATCAAGGCCAGCTTCTGAGGCACACCGCCCAAGCGCAAGGCGCCATCGTTGCTCAATACATTCACCTCGTCAAACGGGGTGCCAGGCAAAGCCCGTGCGTTGGAGCCGGTGGCGATGATGACCTGTTTGCCAGTGATGCCCTCTTCGGTCTGCCCAGCGATTTTGATCTCGTAGCCGCCTTCGGCTTTGCCGACAAAGCTGCCGCGACCGTGGAAGAACGTGACCTTGTTTTTCTTCAGCAGATACAAGATGCCCTCGTTGTTTTGCTTCACAACGTTGTCCTTGCGGGCAAGCATCTTGGTCACATCCATTTTCACGTCTTTGGCACTGATGCCGTGTTCAGCAAAGTGGTGGTTGGCGTGGTCAAAGTGCTCACTGGACTGCAGCAAAGCCTTGGAGGGGATGCAACCCACGTTGGTGCACGTGCCGCCAGGGGCTGGGCCGCCCGCAGCATTTTTCCATTCGTCGATGCAGGCGACCTGGAAGCCGAGTTGTGCAGCACGGATGGCTGCAATGTAGCCACCGGGACCGCCCCCAATGACGACGACGTCGAATTGTTTGCTCATGGTAAATGCCTTCAGGATGAAAAACGCCCCCTTGGCAGGGGGCATTCAATAC
>NZ_JBIKHV010000078.1:0-10305 GCF_044361985.1 Limnohabitans sp.
ACTTCGTGCCACTTCAGGTTGGCCGGGTCGCGCTCTTGCGTCAGGCGGATCTTGTGGCCATTCACCACCAGGGTGTTGCCCTCCACAGCCACCGTGCCTTTGAAGCGGCCATGCACGCTGTCGTATTCCAGCATGTAAGCCAGATAATCTGGCTCCAGCAGATCGTTGATGCCGACGATCTCGATGTCGTCGAAATTTTGCACCGCTGCGCGCAGCACCATGCGGCCGATGCGGCCAAACCCGTTGATCCCGATTTTGGTGGTCATGTCTGTCTCACTTTCATGGAAGCTGTCTTGGGCCGCACCCAGAAGCGGGCCAACCGAACATGTAACCATCCTAAGACATTTTCAGTAACTTTGTTACAAAACCCGGCTGTGATGAAGGTTTGTTTCGGGTTTGTAACTGTTGTGGAACTCGCTGTGGAGCGGCTTTGGAGGAGCGTCAAGCATGAAGACATCTGCCTCAACGGCTATGCCACGATGGGCGAGCTGCTGGTGGGCCTGACGAAATACTTTGCCTTCTACAACACCGAACGCCCGCACCAATCACTGGACAACCAAACACCGCAAGAGGTTCACCAGACGTCCAGCGGTGGTGGTGCGATGATCGTGGACAAATACCGGAGCCAAGAGAGATTCCCGGTTGCGCTGCGCTCCAGCGAGACTGCGGCCGGGGAAGTCTCAATCGAGATTGAGCCTGCAATACAAAAGGCAAAAACCGGGGCAGCGCCGACCAGCTGCGAGAAGTGGAGTGCAACTTAAACTGCTATCAAGTCTGTCCTGACTTTGGGGTCCACTTCACGTAGCGCATCAGCACGGCCCATGGGTCTGTCGTCTTGAACTGCGTATTCCGGCGAACGTGACCGCCGATTCCGGTGATCGTGACCGATGGCGATGTTGCGCGCTTTGATTTTAGGGGTCCGTCGTTTTCAGCCCTGGTTTTCCTCCCTTTTTTGACTTGGTCTGGCCTTGCGAAGTGACTCACCCGTCAGGGTCAGCCGATGGTGGTTCTGCATGATCCTGTCCAGCATCGCGTCAGCAACCGTAGCGTCACCGATCCATTCGTGCCAATGCTCAATGGGCAACTGACTGGTGATGACCGTGGCTTTTCTGCCCGCCCTGTCGTCGATCATCTCCAGCAAGTCCGTACGCGTTTGCGCATCCATCCCCACCAAGCCCCAGTCATCGAGCACCAGCACATCCGTGTTCTTCAAAATGTCCAGCCAGCGCGTGAATGTGCCATTGGCGTGCCTGATCCGAAGCTCTTCGCCCAGGCGTGGTACCCGTTGGTAGAACGCACTGTGCCCCTGGCGGCAGGCGTGCTGGGCCAGCGCACAGCCCAGCCAAGACTTGCCCACACCCGTTGGCCCCGTGATCAACACAGTGTGGCCGCTGCTCACCCAAGGCCCCAGCGTCAAGCTCATCACCGTGGCACGGTCAATCCCCCGTGAGGCCCGGCAGTCCAAGTCTTCGATCATGGCTTGCGGGTATTTGAGGCGTGCAGTTTTGAGCAATTTGGCACAGCGCCTGTCTTGCTTGCCGTGGACCTCCCGGTCTACCAGCAAGGCCAGGCGCTCTTCAAAGCTCATGGCGCTGATGCCGCTTTGCTGCATTTGCTCTTGTAGCGCCTGGGCCATGCTCACCAGCTTGAGCCCGCGCAATTGATCCAGTGTTGTGTTCATCATCATGTCTGGCCCCTTCACTGGTAATAACCAGCGCCGCGCACATGGGCGTGCAGGGGCTGCTCCAGTCACTGGCCGCGCTGGGCTGCACCAAGTCTCGGCGGTTGACCAGAATGTCCCGGATGTGTGAGAACTTGGTGGTGCCCACTTGGCGTGCCATGGCACAAGCCGCCTCCAGTCGTTGGTCGCCATAGCGTTTGCTCAAACTGAGCAAACCCAAGCAAGCGCGGTAAGCGTGCTCGGGGTGGCGCGGGCGCTGCAGCATCAATTGGACCGTTTGGGCGCAAGCCAGGCCAATGCGCTCGCCCCATGCCAGTAGCCTTTCGGGCGACCACTGTGCGTGCGCCTGGTGGCGCTCGGGCAGGTGCTCTGGCGTGGTGGTAAATCCTCCTTTGTGTGCGCATCGTCTGTGGCTGGCCACCCGCTGGCCCCGGTGCAGCATCTCCACCGCTTGGGCTGTCACACGCAATTCCAGCACCTGCCCGACCAAGGCGTTAGGGGCGCTGTAGCGGTGGCCTTCAAACTCGACGTGGCTGTCGATATGCACCCGCACGGTCTTGAAGACGGCCCATTCCCAGGGCTGGGTGGGCAGCGCCATCAAAGCCGGGGCATCGATCTGGGCAAACATACTGGCCCTGCAGCCGGGCATCTTTTGAAAGGCGCGCTCGTTCAGGTACGTCAGCAAGGGGGCGATGGACTCGTTGACATCTTGCACACTGTCAAAGCGTTGTTTGCGAAGGCGTGCCAGTATCCAGCGCTCAACCAATTGGACGCTCAGCTCGACCTTGGCTTTGTCTTGGGGGTGGTAAGCGCGGGCGGGCAACATGGAGCAGCCATAGTGACGGGCAAAGTCCAAGGCCGACTCGGTCAGGCGGGGCTCATAGCGGTTGGCCTGGGCCACCAAGGCGCGGGGGTTGTCGGGCACGATGAGCTGGGGCACACCGCCGTAGAACGCGAGGGCCTGCGCCGTTGCGCCCAGCCAATCGGCCGCCGTTTGAGCTGGCGTGGCCATGGCAAAGCAATGCCCCGAAGCGCCCATTGCGGCCACAAAGATGCTGGCGCGCTCCCCGCCGGTCAGCTCCAGCGTCGGTCCGGCAAAGTCGATGAACAGCTTCTCACCTGCCCGGTGGATTTGCCGCATGGAGCGTTTGAGGCTCTTGGCAAAGCGGCGGTAGTTCTCGCAAAACTGGGAGTAGCGCCAAGGCTTGACCGGATGGTCGGCGCTGAACAGGTCGGCCGTCTCGGCGCAGTATTCCTCCCAGAGCAATGCAAGCGTCATGCCTTTGCGGCGCAGTTCTTGGTGAATGCGGCCGAAGTCGGCGGGGGCGTAGATGTCGCTGGGCCGGGGGGCTGGCAGTAAACGCCGCTCAAGACTGGCCTCGTCCATGGCGGCGATGGTGGGCCAATACAGGCGTGCGGCGATGGCCAGGCCTGCGTATTTGGTGACCACGCCTTTGGAGATGCCCAAAGCGGTGGCGATTTGCTGGTGGGACTGCTGGCCCTCGAATTTGAGACGCAGTGCGTCTTTGAGTTTGAGCATGTTGATCCTTGGGGCGGGCATAGCGGTCCTGCAAAAAGGACTGACGCTAACCCGGCCGAAATATGAAATACATGCGCAACACCGTGCCGATGATGTGGACCAGCGTGCCGGTCACGATGACCGGAATGGCTGGTCACGATCCCGGAATCAGCGGTCACGTTCGACCGGAATCACTGGTCACGTTGCTCCGGAATACCCACTTGAACTGCTCAGAAGTGAGCCTGACATGCTGTAAGGCCGCGCGGATATTGGCGATCAGCGTTCTTAGCATGTCGGCCTTGCCATGAATGGGCGTGAGATACAGCGTGGTCTGACCGGCGTGACTTGCCGCCTTGCCCACTGCCGCCAGCAGCAGTGGCCTGCTCGTGATGGCCTCCATGCGTGCGCTGGGGTTGGCCAAGACCAGTGAGGTGATGAACAGCTGGCTGAAATGGCTCCAGCGGTCATCGGCATGGTGACCTTCCAGAATCTCTAGGTAGCGGGTCTGCAGGGATTTCTTGTGCATCCGTGATTTTGGTATTTTTTGCAATATAGACCAAAGCCGAGGCTCAGCGAGGTGTCTGTGCAAGGTCGCTGGAAACGGCCGTCAATGAAACTGACAAAAACCTATTTTTTAAATCAACGGGGGGCTCTAACCTTCGTCGATGAGTGCTTGAAGCTTCTCAAAATCCAGCTGCTGAGTTGCTTGTAGTACCGCACTGGCAAAGGCAGCAAGCGCAGGTTCTTGGCAACTGAGTTCGTTGCCCCATTGCAAAATATCGGTAATCTGGCCCGCACTAACCAAAGCTGCTAATTCTTTTATTTGCTGCCGGCTTGGCCTGTTAAGCACCGGTGACGCCGCTTCAGGGATCTTGAAAGAGCTGGGTGGCATCTCCGACAGGTGCTCTGAACAGTTTTTTTCAAGTGCTGCATTCACTGCTTGCCCGCTTTGCATTCCGCGAGCTTGTGGGCCTGTGCTGTTGCGCAGGTGGATGAACTGGTGCAATTTGTCAGGATTTTCGTCGACGGCAGTCGATGCGTTGGCAAATACCACAGCATCAACTTCGATTTGAAAGTCAAATCGAGTGCCCACACCGATTTTGCTGGTCACCTTAAGTTCACCTCCCATTAGGCGAGTAAGGTCTTGAGCGATAGATAGCCCGAGTCCCAGTCGGCTGGCGCGCTGGCCTTCGTGGCTTGGTGCAGCGGCACCTTTGTGAAACGATTCAAAGATATGATCAACCGCAGAGGCCTCAATACCCTCACCATTGTCGACCACGGCAAATGCCATCCGAATCTTGTCGCTTTTGTGCATTGTTTCGCAGGTGCAGTGCAATTCAATCTGGCCTTGGTGGGTATGGCGGTTAGCGTTGGTCAGTAAATTGTTGAGAATTTGGCGCAGTCGGACTGCGTCAACCCGCACGGACGGGGTTAAGGATGGGGCGATTTTGAGGATAAATGTATTTTTATTTGAATCGGCCAATAGCTGGCTGTCGCGTTCTAGGTCTTCAAGCCATGGTCTGAGGTTAAGGGGGTGGATGCTTAATGTGAGGCGCTTGGCTTCGAGCTGCGACTGGTCAAGCAGGTCTTCAATCATGTCTAACAGGCGCATTGCGCTGCGCTCAATGCCAGCAATGCCCTGTTGCAGGCTGAGTCTGGCAGAGCCATGGGCCAACAGGTGAACGTAGCCGATGATGGTGTTCAGCGGCGCCCTTAAATCGTGGCTGACCTTGGTCAGCAGTGCTTGCTTGATGCGAGCTAGTACGTTGCTTTCGATCAATTGCTCGTTCAGTGTGCTTGCGTGCTTAAGGATGGTCAGCACCATCAAGGGAGTGGCCATGAGCAATGCCCAAGTGATGCTGATGTCTTCGGCAAACGAGAAAGTGTTCAGTCCCATAAACGCCGTCGCACGCAGGGTGCCGGCTAACCAGATCAGGGCATAGGTCAGTACCATGTAGCCCGATCCTGCATTGCCTTGCCGCCATGCTCTGATGGCGACGAATATCACAACCGGAAAGCTGAGTGCAATCATGTGGGTGAACAAGGTAATGCCCAGCAGAAAGTTAAAAAAGCAGAAGGGGATCAGCAGTGCAAAAGCGCCAGCCAGCACCAGCAATACCTTGTTCATGTGGGGATCACTGCGAGCAAGGTCGAGGGTGTTGCGTTGAAAAAAAATTAAGCTGATAACCGCCAAAATGCCTGCCAATAAATGAATTTCAATTGGCATGGCCATGTGTTCGGGCCATAAGAAGCGCTCCCATAAACCGTGGCTGCTGAATACTACATAGGAAGAAAAAATATGCACACTAGAAAACAGTAGGTAGCTGCTTTGCCGCGAATAGATAAATAGAGTCAGTGATACCAGTGCAGCAATGATTGAACCGCCCATCGCGAAAGATTCTATTTGCAAGCGACTTTCGCGCATTTGCAAAAAATCAACAATTTTCCAGACCGTGACATTCAAGTTAAGGATGGTTCGGCTTTGTACCCTCAGTATCACGTCAGATTGCTCACCTGCCGAAAGTTTAAGAGGCAGGACTGCGCCAATGGTGTTGACGGGTTTGTCTTTTTGCGGCACGTTCATACCGCTTGAAGTCTGGCTCCAGCCGCTTGCAGTAGGCTGGTAGATGGTGATCGACTCGATTCGGGTTTTGTCAAATACCAGCCAGCGTTCGATGGGCTCGTTAGTGGTGTTATGCACGCGGGCGCGCAGCCAAATGGGGTGATCGTTGTAGAGTTTGCCTTGCTCGTCCACGTTTAGCGGTCGAAACTCTGCGGCGCGAGCAGCTATGTCAGCAAGGCCGAGTTGGCCCGATATATCAATAAAAATTTCTGCAGCCTCTGTAAAGTTGTTTTTGCTTTGGTTGCCAATTGAAATAGGCGATATCGCACCGCTTGAGCTGGCAGAAAATATAAAACAAAAGAGCAATGAAGCTTTTAAATATAATATAAATAAACTATTTATTATCATGAAAATTTAAGCTTCAGGTTTGCGCTGGATGCACAGCCCAGCACGGTACTGACTAGGCGTACTCTCAAAATGCTCTCGAAAAGCCGTGGCAAAGTTTTGCCCTGAAGAAAAGCCCAAATTGATGGCAATGTCGTTGATAGCTGCATCGGTGCTGGCAAGCATTTGGCGGCCGATGCGGAGGCGCTCCATGCGCAGCCAGCCCAAGGCGGTCAGGCCGTATTGGACGCGAAAAGCATCATTTAGTCGATTTTCGGTGCACCCAAGCTGCAAGGCCAGCTGTGCAGCGGCTTGCGGCTTGGCAATCTCTTCCAATAACAGTCGTTTAGCGGCCTTGACCAATACCGCACCAGGCAAGTGCTCATTGACTGACACATCGTCGCTCACAGGGGCTTGCGTGTAGCTGGATTTTTGCAGGCAAATAGCAATACGCGCTGCAATCTCGGCCTCGTTGGCATACGACTTGACGATGTAATCGACCGCACCCAACAGCAGCCCTGTAAGCCGGCTTTCCTGATCGCCGGCGGCTGTTAAAAAAACCACCGGAATATTGCGAGTTTGGACATTGGCTTTGAGCAAGCGACAGGTTCCAAAGCCATCAAGAACGGGCATGTACATGTCAAGCAAGATCAGGTCAAACGGCGACATCAGGGCTTTGTGGTAGCCGTCTTGGCCGTTAAAGGCCACAGAAATATTCCAACCGTGGTTGGAGGTGATTTCGGTAAGCACGCGCAGGTCCGCCATCGAGTCGTCGACAACCAATAAGCGCGCAGAAGAGGTGACTGATTTTTTCAAATTTAACCTTTTTATAACATTTAAGCATAGGTCAGTTCCTGTGATGCAACTTTTGGTGGAAAGGGAGAAATGTTTGATTTTTCGAAAAAATAAATGCCCTAACCTAAAGAAATAATCAATTTAAAAAACGATTGGTGTGTTTTGGCAAACGTGGGTCAGCACAAAAGAGGAAATGATCACCACATGACCCACATCAAGAGGGGTTGTCAAAATTTTTGAAATGTGTAGGGCCTTTAAAAGAGTTGGTGTGTTCGTCTGTGGCGAAAAATCCATGTGAGAAAGAGGTAATGAGTGGCTGCTAAAAAAGCAGGTCTTAAAAGCGTGATCCGTCAATCGCTGGCGCGTGATCGTGTTGAGCGCTTGGAAGATCGCATGTTGTTATCTGCACAGCCATTTTTGATGGCCACAGGTGCAGGGGATGATGGTGCTGCAAAGATTGTTGCGGTTGACCATACGCAAGCCTTCCCGCTATCAGAGTCACAACTCGATAAACTTTCAGGCATTGCCACCTTCATCGATCTTGGTAGGGGCGCTGAGCAGAACGCAGTGTTGTTGGCAGACGCCGCAGATTCATCGCTGCTCCTGCTCAATGACCAGCTGATGTTCCTGGTTTTTGACCTGGGCAACGGTAATGACTCAGCTGTTCTTTCCTCGGCTGGCGATGGGCAGTTGAGGTTGTCTGGCTCAAGCTTCAACGACATCGTGTTCACCCGTCCCAGCGCTTTGCTCGGAATTCGCGGCGGCAGCGGTGTGGACAGCTTGAGCATAGAGACTGTGGACATTGGCGCCGGGTCCCTGGAGGTCGAGACCGAAACCATAGTCTTGGCCTTGGGCCAGACCTTGAACGCAGGCGAGGACGTGTCGCTCAGGGCCAGCGCCAGTGCGCACAATGCGCAGCTGGGCTCGGCCGCGCTGGACCTGTTGGCGCAGGTTCGCATTGAGGGCGCGATCCTCGCCGGGGGACAAGTCACTCTGGAAGCCTCGGTGTTCACCGATGTCAGGCTCACGCTGGAGGATGCGCAGGTCAAAGCGGCCATCAACGCCAGGACCGCCGCCGAAGCCGTGATCGGCGCCCAGGCCCGCATTCAGGCCAGCGGCTTGAGCCTGAGGGCGCACACCTACGGCCACTTGGAAATCGCAGCGGGCGGCGCCGCCGCGGGCTCGGTCACCATCGAAGCCAGCCAGTCCACCCAAGCCGGCGTGCGCGACGGCGCTGCCTTGCTGATCAGTGGCCGCAGCAGCGGGAGTTCGGTCGACCTGTTGGTTGAGGCCATTGACCAAAGCCGCGTGGCAAGCTCACTGAGCATCAGCGACAGCCTGATCGACAGCCTGCAGGGTTTCGATCTCGGGCTGGGGCGGATCAACCTGCAGCGCCACACCCTGGCTTACCTGGGGGAGCTGGAGGGCCAAGGCGCTGCGCGCCTATCGCTCAGCGGGCCGGAGGGCGCGGCCCTCGGCCGGGTGCAGGTGAGCGCAGCCAGTCTGGATGCGCCCGACGGCGGCGTGCAGGGGCAGGTGGTCTCTGGTCTCGTGGGTGTGCAGCTCAATGTGGTCGATGACCAGGTGCAAGCGCACATCGCCAGGGTGGACTTGAATGCCAGCGAGGTGCAGGTCTATGCGCTCAACGCCTCCAGCCTGGCGGCCGGCGCCATGGTGGCGAGCAACCAAGTCACGGGCAGCACCCTGGCCCTGATCGCGGACTCCAAGCTCAGCGCTGAAAACGACTTGCACCTGCTGGCCACCGATCTGGCCAGCTTTGAGGCCAAGAGCGCTGGTTTTGCGGCCAATGTGAGCGCTCTGGCAGGCGTGTCTGTGGACAACGCTTCGGCCAGCAACACCCTGGACCGCAGCCTGCACGCGGGTCTGGAGGGCTCGAGCGTGGAGGCCGGCACGCTGGTGGTGGTCGCCCACAGCGCCGCCACCGTCACCGCCAAGTCCGAGGCGATGGCCGTCAAAGGCGGGGCATTGCTGGCCCCGGACTTCAGCTTGACCATGGGCGCCAGCCAGGCCTGGAACCAGGTGCTGGGCGATGTCGAAGCGTCCATCCAGCGCAGCAGTGTGGTGGTGGTCAGTCTGGGCGGCGTGACCCTCAGCGCCAAAAACAGCAGTTCCGTGTTGGCCGCCTCAGTGGCAGGCGCGGCGGGCTCCGAAGCTTCAGCCTTTGGTGCCTCGCTGGCTTTCAATGCGCTCGGTTGGCGCATGGGCGACATCGGCGCCGGGGCCCTCAGCAGCCTGCTGGGCGCAGACCTGAACGCCAGCGAATTCCCCTTGGACACCCTGGCCTTTGTGAGCGGCTCCGACATCCGCAGCGCAGCGGCAGTGTCGGTGACAGCGGTCAACGACATCACGCTGGAAGCCCTGATGCTCAGCCAGGCCGGCGCCACCTCGGCCCTGGGCGCCCTCTCCTGGGGCGCTGCGGCGGTGCTCACGAGCAACCGGGTGCGCAGTGACACCAAGGCTTATATTGAACGCGCCTCGGGCCGTGGCTCGGTGGTGGCGGGCGGCTCGGTCACGGTCAGCGCCAGCGACAAGGCCGAGATCCTGGCCGACGTCCGCCTGAGCGCGGCAGGGGCCATGGCGGTGGGCGGGGTCCTGGTGCGCAACGATGTGCGCGGCGCCGTCGCTGCCGACATCGAAGCTGCCAGCATCGCCGCTGCAGGCGATTTGCAGGTTTTGGCGCTGGAGTCGGCCCGCATCGCGGCCAAGCTCAGTGGCACGGTCACCACAGGCGCCAGCGGATTTGGCGCTTCCTCCATGGCCGCCAACGCCTTGATCGCCACCAACCTGGTGCTCACCGACTCCCAGGCCCAGGTGCGGGACAGCACACTGGCGGTGGACGGCAGCGCCGAAATCGCTGCCCGCAACGCCTCGACCATCGCGGCCAGCAACCAGGCCGTCACCCAGGGCGGTGGCAGTGCAGTGGGCGCGACGCTGGCCTTCAACACCATAGGCTGGCAGGCGCAAAACGTTTTGTCTGCGGGTGTCGATGCGCTGCTGGGCAGCAGTTTGGGCGCAGAGCAGCCCGCATCGGTGCGGGCTGCTGTTCTGGGCGGATCGTTGCAGGCCGGTGGCAACATTAGCGTCACCGCCGATGCCGACGAGCAGGTGCTGGCCAACATACGCAACAGCGCCGCCTCCAGCGGCTCCGGCAACTCGGCCAGCCTGGTGCTGGCCAGCAACCTGGTCAGCGCGCGTGCGCAGGCCAGCGTCGGCCCCATGGCCGACGCCTCAGCGGGCTCAACCCTGAGCTGGACGGCCGGTGGCAACGTGACCATCTCCGCCGTCGACCGTGCGTCTATCGATGCCGATGTCCAGATGGCGTCCAGCAGCGCGGGCGGCATG
>NZ_JBIKHV010000079.1:0-10215 GCF_044361985.1 Limnohabitans sp.
AGGTGATGGTGCTCAAGGCGAGTTGAATTTGGCCTCTTTCGGCCGCCTCAAACAAACCCAAAAAACGAGGTGCGAAGTCGGCATGGTCTTCGAGCAGGTAAATCCAGGGTGCGGTGTCCACCAACACTGTCGCACCCGCGCTCAATCCACCCCAAAGGGACGCCGAGGCACGCGCTTTGGCCACCACCGCTCAAGCCCACTCATCACGCAGTTGCGCCACCGACGCCGCAGCGCCATCCAGCCACAAGCCCCGCCCAGTGCCTCGCAAGGCCAAAACACCGCTTTGCTGCAAAGAGCGGGCCTGTTGGTCACGCCACTGGTCAACCGGTATCACCACCGCCACCGGCTTGCCGTGGCGCGTGATCACACTGGTGTAGCCCGCCACCGCCTCTGAGGCGATCAGCGGCAACTGCGCGCGGGCTTGCTCGAGTCCATATTTTGGGGCTTCTGACATGACCAACTCCTTGATTTATGTACAGACTGTACAGAAATAATTGGGTTGTTGTCAATTATTCCGACTTGATACGGTCCGCTGTCCCAATTGGAGGTCACTCCAAAACCTAAGATGGCGCCCCCACCCAGAGTGGGCTTCAACGAGATCAGCGCCCATTCAAAGGGTAAGACGGGTCGTTGTAACCTGGCGTGGAGGGGTGACCAGGCACCACCAGACTGTTCACCACCGCTTCGTCCTCGGCAGTGATCTCGACCTCCAGCGCTGCAGAATAGTCCTGCCACTGCGCCAGCGTACGAGGACCGGCAACGACCGCACTCACATGGCGATTGGCCAGCACCCATGCCGTAGCGAAGTGCGCCAGCGAGACACCTTTGCGTTCGCAGTGGTGTTTCAAGGTTTGCGCAATTTGCAATGACTCTGCCCGAAACTCGGTTTCCATGATGCGTTTATCGGCTCTGGCAGCACGCGTTCCTGCAGCCGGGGCTTGGCCAGGCTCATATTTTCCGGTCAGCACGCCACGTGCAATGGGGCTGTAGGGCACCACACCCAGGCCGTAATGCCCGCAGGCTTCCAGCACTTCCACCTCTGGCATGCGGTTGAGCAGGTTGTAATACGGTTGGCACACCACAGGCCCAGGCATGTTCATCTGGCGGGCAAGGTTCACCATCTCGGCAATGCGCCAACCCCGGAAATTGGAAACGCCCCAATAACGGATCTTGCCGTCTCGCAGCAAAGCTTCGATGGCACGCAAAGGCTCTTCGAGATTCATGCCGTTGTAGTCACGGTGCAGGTAGTAAATGTCGATGTGATCGGTGCCCAGGCGGCGCAGGCTGTCCTCGCAAGCGCGCATCATCCAGCTGCGCGAATACCCCTGGTGGTTGGGCCAATCGGCCATGGGATTGCCGACCTTGGTGGCCAGCACCCATCGGTGTCGTTGTTCAGACAGCAATTGCCCCAACATCTCTTCGGACTTGCCCAGGGTGTAAACGTCGGCGGTATCGATGAAATTACAGCCTCGATCCAGCGCATCCGCCAGGATGTCGCGCGCATCTTCGATCGGAGTCTGGTCACCAAACATCATGGTGCCCAAGCACAAGCGGGAAACCTTCAATGAGCTTTTGCCCAGCATGGTGAATTTCATGGATGCCCCTCGAGACAAAGTGTTGATCCGTCAAGGCTAAGCCAATTGACGAACCCAAGCTGTCACCTGTGTGGAATTAAAAAAGCCCCTGGACCTTTCGGCGCGGGGGCTTTGGACAAGGCCAAGGCCTGATCAGGCAGTCACACCTTTCGCTTTTTCCACATACTCTTCAATCTGGTTGAAGTTCAGGTATTTGTAGATGGCTGCGCCGTCCTTGTTCACAATGCCCATGGCTTCGTGGTACTCGGCCACCGTGGGGATGTGGCCCAGCTTGGAGGCGATGGCCGCCAACTCGGCCGAGGCCAAGAACACGTTGGCGTTCTTGCCCAAACGGTTGGGGAAGTTGCGGGTGCTGGTGGACACCACGGTTGCGCCTTCGCGCACTTGGGCTTGGTTGCCCATGCACAGCGAGCATCCGGGCATTTCGGTGCGGGCACCAGCAGCGCCGAAGTTGGCGTAATGACCTTCCTTGATCAACTCGCTCTCGTCCATCTTGGTCGGTGGCGCCACCCACAGTTTGACAGGAATGTCACGGCTACCGCCGAGCAATTTGGCTGCGGCACGGAAGTGCCCGATGTTGGTCATGCACGAACCAATGAAGGCTTCGTCGATTTTGGTACCCGCCACTTCAGACAGAAACTTGGCATCGTCCGGGTCGTTCGGGCAGCAAAGGATCGGCTCTTTGATCTCAGCCAGGTCGATCTCGATGACATGCGCGTATTCGGCGTCTTTGTCGGCTTCGAGCAGGTTGGGTGCGGCCAACCAGGCTTCGACTTTTTCGATACGGCGGGCCAAGGTGCGTGCGTCGGCATAACCATCGGCAATCATGTTCTTCATCAGAACCACGTTCGACTTGAGGTACTCCTCCACCGGCTCTTTATTCAGCTTGATGGTGCAACCCGCAGCGGAACGTTCGGCCGAAGCATCGGACAACTCAAACGCTTGTTCAACCTTGAGGTTGGGCAGGCCTTCGATTTCCAGGATACGGCCCGAGAACTCGTTGATCTTGCCGGCCTTGGCCACCGTCAACAAGCCCTTCTTGATGCCGTACAAGGGAATGGCATGCACCAGGTCTCGCAGCGTCACGCCAGGTTGCATCTCGCCTTTGAAACGTACCAAGATGGACTCGGGCATGTCCAAAGGCATCACGCCCGTGGCAGCACCAAACGCCACCAGGCCAGAACCAGCGGGGAAGCTGATGCCAATCGGAAAACGGGTGTGCGAGTCACCACCGGTGCCGACGGTGTCAGGCAACAGCAGGCGGTTGAGCCAAGAGTGGATCACGCCGTCACCAGGGCGCAGTGAGACACCACCACGGTTGCTGATGAAGGCAGGCAGTTCACGGTGGGTTTTGACATCCACCGACTTGGGGTAAGCGGCGGTGTGACAGAAAGACTGCATGACCATGTCGGCCGAGAAGCCCAGGCAGGCCAGGTCTTTCAGCTCGTCGCGGGTCATCGGGCCAGTGGTGTCTTGTGAGCCCACAGTGGTCATTTTGGGTTCGCAGTATGTGCCAGGGCGAACGCCCTGACCTTCGGGCAAACCAACCGCACGGCCGACCATCTTTTGGGCCAGTGTGAAGCCGGCCTTGGTCGTCACCGGCGGAGTGGGCAAGCGGAACACGGTGGACGCTGGCAAGCCCATGAACTCGCGCGCCTTCGCGGTCAGGCTCCGGCCAATGATGAGGTTGATACGGCCACCGGCGCGGACTTCGTCAAACAACACATCGCTCTTGAGCTGAAACTCGGCGATGGTGGCGCCGTCTTTCACGATCTTGCCGTCGTAGGGCAAGATATCGATCACATCGCCCATCTCCAGCTTGGTCACATCGACTTCAATGGGCAAGGCACCCGAATCTTCTTGTGTATTGAAAAAGATCGGGGCGATCTTGCCGCCCAAAGTTACCCCCCCAAAACGCTTGTTGGGCACGAAGGGGATGTCCTGGCCTGTGGCCCAGATCACGCTGTTGGTGGCCGACTTGCGGCTGGAACCTGTCCCGACCACATCACCCACGTAAGCGACCAGGTTGCCTTTTTTCTTCAGGTCCTCAATGAACTGCATCGGGCCGCGCTTGCCGTCTTCTTCTGGCTTAAAGGCTGCACCTTCGCGGGTATTTTTGAGCATCGCCAGATAGTGCAAGGGAATGTCCGGGCGGCTCCAGGCATCTGGTGCGGGGGACAGGTCATCGGTGTTGGTTTCACCGGGCACCTTGAACACGGTGACGGTGATTTTTTTCTCGACTTCGGGGCGGGTGGTGAACCACTCGGCATCAGCCCAGCTCTGCATGACTTCTTTGGCTTTGCCGTTGCCCGCCTTGGCTTTTTCTGCAACGTCGTTGAAGAAGTCGAACATCAACAAAGTTTTCTTGAGGGCTTGGGCCGAAACGCCCGCGACTTCAGCGTCATCCAGCAACTCAATCAGGGGATGCACGTTGTAGCCGCCGACCATGGTGCCCAGCAACTCGGTGGCTTTGGCTTTGGAGACCAGGCCGACCTTGATTTCCCCGTGGGCCACGGCCGCCAAAAAAGAAGCTTTGACCTTGGCGGCATCGTCCACCCCTGGTGGGATGCGGTAGGTCAACAAGTCCATCAGGAAGGCGTCTTCGCCTGCAGGCGGGTTTTTAATCAGCTCGATCAGGTCGGCCACTTGTTTGGCATCCAGCGCAAGAGGCGGGATACCCAGGGCAGCGCGTTCTGCGGTGTGTTCACGGTAGGCTTTCAACATGGTTTTTTCTCCTGTCAGTCAAAGTTTCAAGATTTATCGCCCCATACCTGTCGTGTCGATCAGGCTGGGCGGGGGGGTGGTTTTCATGTCCTCTGCAAAGGCCACTTGCTCGGCATTGGCACATTCATCGGCCAAGCGGCGGCCTTTGTTCTGGTCCATCAGCATGGACTTGTTGGCCAATTGCAGCCAAACCGCACCAGCTTTACGGTCTTCCAGGCGGATCGCGCCAGTGGTCGTGGCCACAGGGTGCATGCGGTAGCGAAAACCTTTGCCATGCAAATAGAAATAGCCTGGCTGCGAATCATCGGCTTCCATTCGCACCGAAGCGCCCAGTTCACAAGGCAAGTGCCCTTGGTGCACACGATCGGCGATGGCCAGCTCATCGGGCCCCATCGGGGTCTCGGGTGCAAGTGGGGTCGGCCGTTGAGTTTTGGGTTTTGGGCCGGTTTTAACAGCGTTCTGCTTCGCATTGGCATTGGCATTGGCCTGCGCCGGCTTGCTCTGCACCGCTTTACTTGAGGTCGCTTTGGAGGGGCTCGCAGGCGCTTGCGCCCATGCGGACAAGGTCAACAAAGAGATCACCCAGAATGCGGTCATTTTCAGCATGTCAAGACCCTTCAACTGAACGGTTTTCATCATGCAACAAACCGCACGTTCTTCGGAATACCTGCAAAAAACGAATGAATCTCTTGCGGCAAATGTCGACCGGTCTGGTGCGCGCGTTCGATCAATTGCCAGAAAAACCGGTAACTGGCCCGGTCGTGCAATTGACCCGCATGGCTGATGGGCGCCCATTGGGCAGCCTGAGCGGCCAAAATGATCTCACTGGCCTGCTCGATTTGCGCTTCGCTGGGGGCCATGGCCTGCAAAATCGGGCGGATCTGGTCTGGGTGGATGCTCCACATTCTGGTGTAACCCAGTTCGCGGGCGGCTTTTTGTGCGGCCATGCGGATGGCATCGATGTTCTTGAATTCGGTGACGACACAGTGTGAGGGCACTTTGCCGTGGGCGTGGCAGGCGCTGGCGATTTCGAGCTTGGCGCGCAGCACCAGTGGGTGCGTGAACTGCCCCAAAACCGAAGGGTTTTGCCCCAAACCTGTGCCCATGGCATCAGCTGTTATCGCACCACCATGGGCGGAGACAAAGTCCATCAGGCCAAAGCTGATGGACTGCACACGGGGGTGTGCGGCGATGTCAAACGCACGGTGCACGGCAGCGGGCGACTCGATCAGCACGTGCAAAGGCAAATCTGCGGCACCTGCGTTGATCAGTGCATCCTGGGCGCGGTTGACGTCGGCCACGGTTTCAACTTTGGGCACCATGATGTGCGTCAAAACCTGGCCCGCACGGCCTGCAATGTGCGCCATGTCGGCATCAAAACTGGGGTGGTCTACAGGGTGAACGCGCACCGCAATGCGAGCATCCGGCGTGGCAGCGGTCGTGGCGAGCGCCATTTCCGTGACCAGTGCAGCGTGTTCGGCTTCGCCACCGACTGGAGCGCCATCTTCGCAATCCAGGGTGACATCAAAGACACATGTGCCGAACTCTTGCGTCATTTCAGCCTGCAATTGCAGGCTTTTGCGCATCCGCGCTTCCACCCCACTGTAATGGTCACATACCGGCAGCTGAACGCTACCGGCTTGCGCCCCCAGCAAAATTTCGCGCGGATGGCTCACTCTGTTTCTCTGCGGAGCGTCAGATCAAATGGGCCACGCCCGCCTGCTCGTCGGTCAACTCTTTCAGGGTCTTGTCGATGCAAGCTTGGCTGAACGCGTCGATTTCCAAGCCCTCAACGACTTTGTACTCGCCGTTTTCGCAAGTCACAGGGAAACCAAACATGACGTCCTTGGGAATGCCGTACCAGCCTTGCGAAGGTATCCCCATGGTGACCCACTTGCCGTGAGTGCCGAGGGCCCAGTCACGCATGTGGTCAATGGCTGCGTTGGCAGCCGAGGCTGCCGAAGACAGGCCACGGGCTTCGATGATGGCCGCGCCGCGCTTGCCGACGGTGGGCAAGAACACGTTGGCGTTCCATTCCTGGTCGTTGATCATGGTCTTGACCGACTCGCCCTGGATGGTGGCAAAGCGGTAATCAGCGTACATGGTGGGCGAGTGGTTGCCCCACACGCACAGTTTTTCGATGTCAGCCACGGCCTTGCCAGTTTTGGCAGCGATTTGCGACAGAGCGCGGTTGTGGTCCAGACGCAGCATGGCCGTGAAATTGCTTGGCTTCAAGTCAGGCGCGGCCTTCATGGCGATGTAGGCGTTGGTGTTGGCGGGGTTGCCCACCACCAGCACTTTGACGTCGCGTGAAGCCACTGCGTTCAGGGCCTTGCCCTGTGCAGTGAAGATGGCACCATTGATGGCGAGCAATTCAGCACGCTCCATGCCAGGGCCGCGTGGGCGCGAGCCGACCAGCAGGGCGTAGTCAACGTCTTTGAAAGCGGTCATCGGGTCGCCATGGGCTTGCATGCCGACCAGCAAGGGGAATGCGCAGTCTTCGAGTTCCATCATCACGCCCTTGAGCGCCTTTTGCGGCCCCTCGACGGGTACTTCGAGCAGTTGCAAAATGACAGGCTGGTCTTTGCCCAGCATTTCGCCGGAAGCGATGCGGAACAACAATGCGTAACCGATTTGACCTGCTGCGCCGGTGACGGCAACGCGGACGGGCTTTTTGCTCATGGTGGAAAACTCCGAAGTGTTGAAAACAAGGGTCGCAGCCCATGGCCGACAAGTTAGTCAGCAGGTCTGTCCAGCGTACCGGACTTGCGCTGCGAACCCATGCAAATGAGCCCGAAATGCAAGCAAACAGCTTGGAAGTGTACTCGCGAAAACCCTGACTCGTCAATTTGTCTTATGTCTTATATAAGATAAGATGTGCTACCTGACGCGCAACTGACCCGCTCGCCAAAATCTACCCATGAACAACACTTCTCCATTGGCTGACCAAAGTTCTTCTGCAGCCAACACGTCCGTGCCCACGCCTGCGTTCAGCCCGCTCTACCAGCAAATCAAAAGCCTGATTCTGCAAAACCTGCAATCGGGCGAATGGAAGCCCGGCGAGTCCATCCCCAGCGAAATGGATCTGGCTGCGCGCTACCGGGTCAGCCAAGGCACGGTCCGAAAAGCCATCGACGAGTTGGCCAGCGACCACCTGCTTGTGCGCAGACAAGGCAAAGGCACCTTTGTCGCCACGCATGCCGAACACCATGTTCAGTACAGATTCCTGAAATTGGTGCCAGACACTGGCAATCTGGACTCCGAAGGACCCGCCCAACGTGAAATCGTGGACTGCAAACGCTTGCGTGCCACAGCCGACATCGCCCGCACATTGGCACTACGGACTGGCGATACCGTTTTGCAGGTCAGGCGTGTGCTGTCTTTTGCGGGTGTGCCGACTATTCTGGAAGACTTGTGGTTGCCCGGCGGCCCCTTCAAAGGCTTGACTTCCGAGCGGCTGGCCGGTTACCAAGGGGCCATGTACGCTCTTTTTGAAACTGAATTTGGCGTGCGCATGGTGCGCGCTGACGAAAAAATCCGGGCTGTGATGCCCGATGAGACCCAAAGCCAACTGCTTCAGGTTGCGAAAGGAACCCCTTTACTCAGTGTGGAGCGCATTGCCTACACCTACAACGACACCCCGATGGAGTTGCGGCGCGGCTTTTATCGCACCGAAAGTCACCACTATCACAACGCTTTGAGTTGACCCACTAAGAACGATTGAAAAATCTCCCTGCGCCCCCCGTGTGCAATGCTCATGTCAGTTTGCTGCGTTGCAATAGAATTCACCGGCTTGCCATTGAGATTACGAACGCGTTACACCCAGAAAGTACACACATGACTGAACTCGCCCGAAAGCGGCCTGAATTCCGCAACATCAATGCCTTGAAAGACTTGCCGTCTTACCGCTTGCCAGCGGCAGGCATCGTCTCGATCTTGCACCGCATCAGCGGTTTCCTGATGTTTTTGCTGATGCCACTCATCATCTGGCTGTTTGACAGTTCCATCACTTCCGAGATTTCTTACGCCAAACTCGCGGCTGCTTTCAACGTCGGCCTGGGATTTGTGCCTGGCTGGTTCATGAAATTGGTCGCATTGGCTCTGATCTGGGCCTATTTGCACCATTTCATTGCGGGTCTGCGCCATTTGTACATGGACATCTGTCACGCTGTGACCAAAGAATTCGGCAAATCCTCAGCCATCGTCACTCTGGTTCTCAGCATCGGACTGACCGCCGTGCTCGGTGCCAAGCTGTTCGGTCTGTACTGATCAGCCCCCATAAGAAACAAGGAAACTGACTTATGTCCGTGAATTACGGCTCCAAACGCATCGTGACCGGTGCTGGTTATGGCTTTCGTGACTGGCTCGCTCAACGCGTGACCGCCAGTCTGATGGCTCTTTTTACCCTGATCCTGCTGGCTCAGGTCATCTTCACGGCCGGCCCTATCGGCTACGAAGAATGGGCAGGCATTTTTGCCTCCCAATGGATGAAGGTCCTGACCTTCTCTGTCATTCTTTCATTGCTGTACCACGTCTGGGTGGGCATGCGTGACATCTGGATGGATTACGTCAAACCCCTGGCTGTGCGCCTGGTTTTGCACGTTTTCACCTTGGTCTGGCTGGTCAGCTGTGCAGGCTGGGCCGTTCAGTCGCTCTGGCGTCTGTGAATGCCTGAGACTGCTTGTCATTGCACTGAACTCACCCCAACTTAGATAAACCATGAGCTATACCAAAGACAAAATCACCACCCGCAAGTTTGATGTCGTGATCGTCGGCGCCGGTGGTTCGGGCATGCGTGCCTCGCTGCAACTGGCCCGCGCTGGCCTCAACGTGGCCGTGCTGTCCAAAGTGTTTCCTACCCGTTCGCACACTGTGGCCGCCCAAGGTGGCATCGGTGCCTCTCTGGGCAACATGTCCGACGACAACTGGCACTATCACTTTTACGACACCATCAAGGGCTCCGACTGGCTTGGCGACCAAGATGCCATCGAATTCATGTGCCGTGAAGCGCCCAAGGTCGTGTACGACCTGGAGCACATGGGCATGCCCTTCGACCGCAACCCAGACGGCACCATTTACCAGCGGCCCTTTGGCGGCCACACCGCCAACTATGGCGAAAAGCCTGTGCAACGCGCTTGCGCTGCCGCCGACCGCACAGGCCACGCCATGCTGCACACGCTTTACCAGCAAAACGTGGCGGCTAAAACCAGCTTTTTCGTGGAGTGGATGGCCCTTGACCTGATCCGTGACGCCGAAGGCGACGTGGTCGGCGTCACCGCGCTCGAAATGGAAACCGGTGACCTGCACGTCTTGCATGCCAAGACCGTGCTGATGGCCACGGGTGGCGCAGGCCGCATTTATGCCGCCTCGACCAACGCTTTCATCAACACAGGTGACGGCTTGGGCATGGCTGCTCGTGCAGGCATCCCGCTGGAAGACATGGAGTTCTGGCAATTTCACCCCACCGGCGTGGCCGGTGCGGGTGTGCTCTTGACCGAAGGCTGCCGCGGCGAAGGTGCCATCTTACTGAACAGCAACGGCGAACGCTTCATGGAGCGCTATGCGCCCACCCTGAAAGATCTGGCCCCGCGTGATTTCGTGTCACGCTGCATGGACCAAGAGATCAAGGAAGGCCGTGGCTGCGGTCCCAACAAGGACTACGTGTTGCTCAAGCTCGATCACCTGGGCGCCGACACGATTCACAAGCGCCTGCCTTCGGTGTACGAAATCGGCGTCAACTTTGCCAACGTCGACATCACCAAAGAGCCGATTCCCGTGGTGCCCACCATCCATTACCAAATGGGCGGTATCCCGACCAACATCAACGGCCAAGTGGTCACACAAAACGCCACCGATAACAACGCTGTTGTGAACGGTTTGTACGCTGTTGGCGAGT
>NZ_JBIKHV010000173.1:0-3085 GCF_044361985.1 Limnohabitans sp.
TCCTGGCCCCGGTGCTGCAGCAACAACAAGGCGTCATAGATCAACTGGTTAACAGGTGCACTGCTCACAATGCCGACAATTCCACACATTCTTTTTCCCGTTCAAAATTCGAACTGCCCCGAAAAATTCAGGGCAAATATTCCACAAAGGTCTGGGGCAAAAGCGGTTTTAAGCCTGTGAGGACAAGCTCCAGCCAAACCGGACCTTGGGCCGTTGACCACCAGGCCTCACGGGAAAGTCCTGTCAGTTGCAAGACCACCGTCAATGCCAACAGCAAAACCACCCCGCGCGCCAAGCCGAATGCCCCTCCCAATGTGCGGTCTACCGGCCGCAGGCCCACGGTTTCCAACAATTTCTTGATCAGCCAGGACACCATGCCCGCCACAAACACAGTGGCCACAAAGACCACCGCAAAAGCCACGGCGTACTGCACCGAATTGGGGGCATCCTTGATCAAGGGCAGCCACCCCACCACATCGGGGGCCAGCCACTGAGCGACCACAAAAGCCACTACCCAGCCCGCCAGCGACAAGACCTCGTAGACCAGTCCACGCCAAAGCCCCATCACCATGGAAGCGAGCAATACGCCCAGCAAGATCCAATCGGTGAGGGCGATCGCCATGTCAGATCTTGAAGACAGACACGGGCAAATCGAGCTTGCGGATGCGGGCGGCTACTTTGTCTGCCTCTTCACGTGTTTCGAAGGGGCCCACACGGATTCGCGTGGTGCTTTTGCCGTCTTTTTCCACCACCTGGGTGTATGTTTTCAGCCCAGCCTGTTCCAGTTTGCTGCGGACATCGCGAACTTTGGCTGGATCACTGAAGGCGCCCACCTGAATCACCACACGACCCGCTGTCGCCTTGGCAGACTTGCCGTCCAACAGCGCCTGGGCTTTGCCGCCGTCGTCTTTAGGTTTGGCCACCGCAGCAGGTTTTTCGGCCTTCACGGGCGGCGCTGCTTGGGGTTCCTGTTTGGCTACCGCGGCTTTGTCAGGGCTCTTTTCTGCAGCGGGTGCGATTTTTTCAGTTTCAGGCTTGGGGGTCAGGGCCATTGGGGCTGCAGGCAGCACCACTTCTTCACGCTGATCGAGGCTGGCTTGCGTGGGTACCGCACCGGGCGAAGGCAGCAAGGGTTTGGCGGGTGCTTGGTTTGCAGGCACAGGCGTTGCACTGGTCAGGGGCGAGGTGCTTTGACGGTCAGGGATCACGATGGGGGTGTCGACCGCAACGGGCCGGGGCTGGGTGTCAAACAGCAACGGAAAACCCACCACGGCAACCAACACCAGCACCACCGAGCCCATCAACCGGTGGCGCGCACGACGGCGGACGACTTCTAGGTTTTCGTTGGGGCCAGAAGTCAAGGCCTCTGTGGAGGCGGTTTGACCAGGAAATCGGAACTTGAAAAAGGCCATGACGTGGTGCTCACGGGCTGAGGTGTTTGGCTTGCAGACGCGGAATGCCGTCTTTCAAAACACCGCCCACGGTATAGAAGGAGCCAAAGACCACGATTCTATCAGCCGGGTCTGAGGCCTTCATGGCCGCTTGAAGGGCCAGCATGGGGGTGGCGTGAATGCTTGAAGCGGTGTCAGATCGGGTGTTTTGGGCCTGCCACATTTGCTGTAAATCAGCCGCCTTGGCGGCCCGGGGCAGGGGCAAGTCGGTGAAATACCATCGGTCCACCATCGGGTTGACCCGCTGCAGCATGGGCAACAGGTCTTTGTCAGCCATGGCGCCCAACACGGCGTGGGTCGTTGGGTAAAAACCCATCGCATCGAGATTGACCGCCAAGGCCGCCACTGAATGGGGGTTGTGGGCCACATCCAGCACCAGCACAGGCTGACCCGGCACGATTTGAAAGCGCCCCGGCAACTCCACCATGGCCAGACCATTGCGCACGGCCTGGGCGGTCACCGGAATTTGCTGGCGCAAGGCCTCCAGCGCCGCCAAGACGCCCGAGGCATTGATCAACTGGTTGGCACCACGCAAGGCCGGATAGGCCATTCCGCTGTATCGACGATCTCGCCCGGCCCAGGCCCATTGTTGTTTGTCGCCAGAAAAATTGAAATCACGGCCAAACTGCCACAACTGAGCCCCGATGGAAGTGGCATGGTCGATCACACTTTGCGGCGGCACAGGGTCGCTTACGATCACCGGTCGCCCGGCGCGCATGATGCCCGCCTTTTCAAAGCCAATGCTTTCACGGTCTTTGCCCAAAATAGCGGTGTGGTCGATGTCGATGCTGGTGATCACGGCGCAGTCGGCGTCGATGATATTGACCGCATCCAGCCGTCCGCCCATACCCACCTCCAAAATGGCCACGTCCAGCTTGGCCTGGGCCATCAGGTGCAGGATGGCCAGGGTGCTGAATTCAAAATAGGTCAGGCTGACATCACCACGCACCGCCTCGACGGCCGCAAACGCCTCGGCAAAGGTTGCAGCAGAGGCCGACTCGCCATGCAGCCGGCAGCGCTCTTCAAAATGCACCAAATGCGGCGAGGTGTAGACGCCCGTGCGGTAGCCGGCTTGCAGCAAAACTGCCTCCAGCATGGCGCACGTCGAGCCCTTGCCATTGGTGCCCGCCACGGTGATGACCGGGCAGTCAAAGCGCAGCGCCATGCGGCCTGCGACGGTTCTCACCCGGTCCAGCCCCATGTCAATGGCCACGGGGTGTAACTGCTCGCACCAGTCGAGCCATTCCTGTAGAGTCTTCATAGGCGGCGATTGTCACCCAGTCTTGTTCACTTCACTCTTCAGCAAACCCCATGGACCCCATTGTTTACGGCATTCCCAACTGCGACACCGTCAAGAAAGCCCGAATCTGGCTGGCTGACCACGGCTTGAACGCCACCTTCCATGACTTCAAGAAACAAGGTGTCCCCGCTGCCGAACTGGACATTTGGCTAGCTGCAGTGGGCTGGGAGGCACTACTGAACCGCAAAGGCACCACCTGGCGAAAACTGGACGCCGCTGTGCAAGCCCAAGTGAACGACAGCGCCAGCGCTAAAAAAATCATGCAGGAACATGCCAGCAGCATTAAACGCCCAGTCATTGCCTGGCCTTCGGGCCAAGTGACGCTGGGCTTCAC
>NZ_JBIKHV010000015.1:0-36443 GCF_044361985.1 Limnohabitans sp.
TTGCCCACACTTATTGGTAACAATATTGCCACTACAGAAAAATCAGAGCATCAGCTGTAAGTGCTTGATTTTATTGAGACCGGATGGGCAAAAAAGGGGGAAATTGTGATTTGGTGTCGAACTCGGGCGGGCCGTCTCCAGCAATTTGCTGTCGGTGGGGTGAGCCACGGCTTTTTCTTGCACCGTGGAGTCCACGATCACACGGGTCAATTCCTTCTTGGCGATCAGCTTGAGCGTGACCGCCACCTCCATGGTGCGGGCGAGCAGCTCTTCCACGCCTTCTTCGCCAAGTGCTTTGCGGAAGCGCCCCAGTTGTGTCGGGTCGCAAGGCCACTGGTGCTCAAAATATTCGTTGCCAGAAAAGTATTGCCAGGTGGGGGTCTCACCCCAGCGTTGGATCACATCCTCATCGCTCTCGTTGAACGCATGCTTGAGGTACAGCAGCGCCACCATCAAACGGGTGGGCAAACGAGGACGACCGGCATTGGAGACGCCGCCACCGGCAACGCCCGAGAGCGGGCCAAACAAGTCCAGGTCTTCGATCTTCTTGCCAGCCTTGACCTGGCGTGCCCAGCGCTGGGCCAAGGAAGCTTCGATCGCTTGCCAAGGCATGCGGTTGGCCAGCACCGCCAGCGGGTGGCGCAAATCGATCATCTGGTCCAGGCGGTTGCGGAAAAAGTCATCGGTCATGGCGCTGCTTTCAAAAACTCCCAGAAAACAGGCTCCATTGGATATTTATTTGAGAGTTCTGACCATCCGGATTCACCCCAGATCACAAGCATTCATGCGGGTTGCAGGGGTTTTGCAGGAGCGACTAAATACGAAAAATCAGCTACAAAACTTTTTGCGTACCCAACTCGCGTGCGCACCCTTAAACCCACCCTTGATCCAAACCAAAGCTGGCTGAGGGAGCCGCTGCCGATCCCAAACATGCCTTCTGGTGCGGTGAATCACTTCATAATTCACCGCAATATATGCGGCGAATAGAGCGCATAATCACCGCATGTTTGCCGACAAGCCTCCCCGTAAACGCACTTACCTGTGGCAGCGCCCCGACTGGCCGCAGTGGCGATATGACGCGACTGCGCTGGTGGGGCCTTTGGCACAGTTGCACCGCGCGCAAGGTGAGTTGGCCGGTCGAATGGCGCATTTGGGGTTGGCGCAGCGCGATCTGGCGACTTTGCAGGTTTTGACGCAAGAGGTCATCACCACCAGCGCCATTGAGGGCGAAACGCTCAACTTGGAGGCTGTGCGCTCGTCCATTGCCCGCAAGTTGGGGGTGGACATTGGCGCGCTCGCGCCCGCTGACCGCCATGTGGATGGCGTGGTGGACATGGTGCTGGACGCCACCCAGCAACACGCCCAACCGCTCACGGCCGAGCGCTTGTTTGGCTGGCATGCGGCGCTGTTTCCCACTGGCTTTAGCGGCCGTCTGAGGATTCAGGTCGGCGCCTGGCGCAACGACGCAGCGGGTCCGATGCAAGTGGTCTCAGGCCCGGTGGGTCGCGAAAAGGTGCACTTTGAGGCACCGCCCGCCCACACACTGTCCGCACAAACAGCCGCGTTTTTGGAATGGTTCAACGCCGGGCCGGTGTGTGATGCGCTGGTGCACGCTGGGTTGGCACATTTGTGGCTGGTGACCTTGCACCCGTTTGACGACGGCAATGGCCGCATCAGCCGAGCCGTGGGCGATATGGCCTTGGCCCGAGCAGAAGGCGCTGCACAACGGTTTTACAGCCTCAGTGCGCAAATTCAGCGCGAGCGCAAACAGTATTACGAGCAACTCGAAGCCAGCCAGCGCGGCACGATGGACGTGACGCCATGGCTGGAATGGTTTTCCGCTTGTTTGTTGCGCGCCGTGCAGGGTGCGGATGACCTCTTAGCAGGGGTTTTGGACAAAGCACAGTTCTGGCAACGCTGGTCTGGCACACCCCTGAACCCACGCCAGATTTCGGTGCTCAATCGCGTGCTCGATGGCATGGACGGCCAGTTGACCAACGCCAAGTGGGCCACCATCGGAAAATGTTCGGCCGACACGGCGCTGCGCGATATCAATGATTTGTTAGCGCGTGGTGTATTGCGCCGCCTCGAAGGTGGCGGGCGCAATACAGCCTATTCGTGGTTGATGTAGGGCGTGCGCCACGCCCATCGCCCACGGGGTGCTCCTAGAAAAATTAAGGGTTTGCTTATCGCTCAAGCCTTCAAGGGGCTGGTGGATTCTTTTAAGGAAGGCGGCAGTTGTAACTTATTCCGCTATCTCGCCGAATAAACAGGTATCTGCGGTTACGGTTCAAGTCGCCTTAAGGGTGCTCTTTGCCGGGCCTAGACCACTTTGGAGTTTTTCATGCGTCTTCGTCAAATTGTTTTGCTGCTCTTGTTGGCCTTGGTCATCGGCGCTTTTGTGGCGCTGGACTTGGGGCGTTACTTGAGCTTTGAGCAACTCAAGGCCAGCCAGGCCAGTTTTAACCAGCTCTACGCGCAGCAACCGCTCGTGGTGGCGGCGGTTTACTTTGGGGTCTATGTCGTGGCCACGGCTTTGTCCTTTCCGGGCGCAGTCATCATCACCTTGGCCGGTGGGGCGGTGTTTGGCTTGTGGTGGGGGTTGTTGATCGTGTCGTTCGCGTCCACCCTCGGCGCCACCTTGGCATTTTTGGCGTCCCGCTTTGTCCTGCGTGACTGGGTGGAATCCCGCTTTGGCCAGCGCCTGGCCGACATCAACGCGGGGGTGGACAAAGAAGGGGCGTTTTACCTGTTCACTTTGCGCTTGATTCCGGTGGTGCCATTTTTTCTCATCAACTTGCTGATGGGCCTGACCCGCATGAAGACCTGGACGTATTACTGGGTCAGTCAGCTCGGCATGCTGGCGGGCACTGCGGTGTATGTGAATGCCGGCACGCAACTGGCGCAGCTCGATTCGGTACAGGGCATCTTGAGCCCGGCGCTCTTGGGCAGCTTTGTGTTGCTGGGCATCTTCCCGCTGTTGGCGCGGCGCGGGGTGGCGGCCATTCAAAAGCGCCAAGTCTATGCCCGCTGGGCAAGCGTGCGCCCCAAGACCTTTGACCGCAACCTGATCGTGATCGGTGGCGGTGCGGCGGGCCTGGTGTCGGCCTACATTGCCGCCGCCGTGAAAGCCAAAGTGACCTTGATCGAGTCGCACAAGATGGGTGGCGACTGCCTGAACTACGGTTGCGTGCCCAGCAAAGCCTTGATCAAAAGCGCCAAGTTGGCGCACCAGATGCGCCACGGTGCGCAATACGGTTTGAGCGACACCGCGCCCAGCTTCAGCTTCAAGGCCGTGATGCAGCGTGTGCACGACGTGATCAAAGCCATCGAGCCGCACGACAGTGTCGAGCGCTACAACGGGCTTGGCGTGGAGGTGCTGCAGGGCTACGGCAAGCTGGTGAACCCGTGGACGGTGGAGGTAGCCTTGAACGACGGCACCCGCCAGCGCTTAACAGCGCGCAGCATCGTGATTGCCGCTGGCGCACGGCCGATCGTGCCGCCCTTGCCAGGCCTGGAAGAGGTGGGCTACGTCACCAGCGACACCCTGTGGGACGAATTTGCGAAGCTGGATGAAGTGCCTAAACGTTTGGTGGTGCTGGGAGGTGGGCCGATTGGCTGCGAGCTGGCGCAAAGCTTTGCCCGCTTGGGCGCACAGGTCACGCAGGTCGAGATGGGTGATCGCATCATGGTGCGCGAGGACGAAGAGGTCTCTGTGTTGGCGCGAGAGGCTTTGCAGGCCGATGGTGTGCAGGTGCTCACCGGGCACAAAGCGCTTCGTTGCAAGCGCCGGGGGGATGACAAAATTTTGGTGGTCAATCAACAAGGAGAAGGGCAAGGTCAAGAGGTCGAAATTGTGTTTGACGCCCTGGTCTGCGCCGTGGGCCGTGTGGCCCGCCTGCAAGGCTATGGCTTGGAAGACATCGGCGTGCCCACGCACCGCACCGTCGAGACCAATGAATATTTGCAAACGCTTTACCCCAACATCTACGCCGCAGGCGATGTGGCCGGGCCTTACCAGTTCACCCACACGGCGGCGCACCAAGCCTGGTATGCGGCAGTCAACGCCTTGTTTGGTGACTTCAAATCTTTCAAGGTCGACTACCGCGTGATCCCGTGGGCCACCTTCATCGACCCCGAGGTGGCGCGTGTGGGCCTGAACGAGCAAGAAGCCAAAGAAAAGAACATCCCGTATGAAGTGACCAAGTACGGCATCGACGACCTGGACCGGGCCATTGCCGACAGCGAGGCGCGGGGCTTTGTGAAGGTGCTCACCGTGCCCGGCAAAGACCGCATTTTGGGCGTGACCATTGTGGGCACGCATGCAGGTGATTTGCTGGCCGAATACGTGCTGGCCATGAAGCATGGCCTGGGGCTGAATAAAATTTTAGGCACCATCCACACCTACCCGACGCTGGCCGAGGCCAACAAATACGCCGCCGGTGAATGGAAGCGGGCCCACGCGCCGCAAAAGTTGTTGGCCTGGGCCAAGAAGTTTCACGATTGGCGGCGCGGATGAGCAAAAGGCGCGTTGATATTCCAGCGGCTTGCGTGTGCCGCCGGGCTTTGCTGACCCTGGGGGTCGCAGCATGGGCGCTGTCGGCTGCCGTGCATGCCCAGGTGCTCGCACCTTTGGTTCCCGCAGAGGGCCTTGCCTCGTCATCCTGGCGATTTGTGGGGTTTCCCAAGTCCAAAGCCGATATTCCTGCCACACGCTTTGAGCTGGCCGAGGTGCAAGCTGAGCGTGCGCTCAAAGTCAGTACGCAATCGTCGTATGGCACGCTGGTGCACGAGCATGCACCCATGGCTGCGGGCCGATTGGAGTGGCGCTGGCGCCTTGACCAAGCACTCATTGGCAGCAAGCTGGCGCCCGATATCCTGACCAAAGCGGGTGATGATGCGGCGCTCAAGGTGTGTGTGATGTTTGACCACCCGTTGCAGCGCCTGCCTTTTGTTGAACGCAGCTTGCTGCGCATTGCCCGGCGCGTGAGTGGTGAAGACCTGCCGGCCGCGACCCTTTGCTACGTCTGGGACAGCGTGTACCCGGCGGGACTGCAAGGCGCCAACCCGTATACCAAACGGGTGCGTTTCATCACCCTGCAAGGCAAGGGCGCGCCCCTTGGGCAATGGCAAAACGAATCCCGCGATGTGGCCGCTGACTTTGCCCAACTGTTTGCTGACGAATCACCCGCAGGCTCAAGCGCACCTCAGGCGCGCGCAGTGTTGATCGGCGCAGACAGCGACAACACGGGGAGCCGCAGTGTGGGCTGGGTCAAGGCGCTGGACTGGGTTCAATGAAGCGCGAATGCGGCAGTCAAAGCGCCGGAGCCGTGTCAAGCAAGCTTTGTTTTAGGGGCTCTTGGAGGCGACTTTGACGCTGACGCCGCCAAGGTCCAGCACAGCATCGACCACGATGTTTTGTGCCCCCTTCAGCAGCAAAATATCGGCGCCCACTCTTTTGTACTGGTGATCGGGTGGCGGGGGGCCCAGCTTGACCAAGAGGGGCAAGGGCAAATCTTCTGGCCTTTCAGAGGCGGGCAAAGGTTGACGAAGCTTCCAATCCCGTTCCTTGAACTGGGCTTCACACTTGGTGCCGCGTTTGACCAGTCCTTTGGGGCACTCATCAGTCCCCCGGTTTTCTTCAAAAAACTCAGTGATCTGGGCTTTCTGCCGTCTGCCCAGAAAACCATCAGGTGCTTCAGGCGCCTTGGGTTTTTCTGCGGGTTCGGCCCCAGCAGCTTGCACGATGACGGGCTGCATCATGTTGCCCTGCGGGCCACCAGCCAAGCCGGCAGCAGGCGCTGGCACCACGGGCGCGGGTGCAGCAGGGGGCTTGGTGACTTCAACCGAAGCGCGTGTTTCTTTGCCTTTGGAGGTGTACATCGCCGCCATCAAATCTGGGTCGTTGGCAATTTTTGCTTCCATCAAACCATCAACTTTTCCTGCCATTTCGATCGTGTCGGCTGTTCCCAGCCAAGTTGCGCGGTTGGAGGCAATGGCTGTCAATTGCGCCTGGCTGCACTTTCCACTGTGTTGATTTAACCAATCGGTCACTTTGGCAATGCGCTCCGCCACATCATGTGTCAGCAGGGCCAGTGACCTGAATTCAGAGACCAGGCACCCGCCGGCACGTGCTTTGGGCTGGGCCTGAACGGGCAGGCTCGCCACGCTCAGCATCGAGACAATGCCAAGCAGGGAAAAGCGCCAGTTTTTCATCAATATTTCACGCACGGTGTGTCCAGTATAGAAAACCACATCTTGGTATCGGCAGGAGGCAAGGGTTCTTGAATGGCCGGGCGTTGAGCGCGCAACATAAGCCGCATTGAACCCAATTGCTTCGCGAAGTTGCCCATTACAAACACATCCCCAGCTCGCTCAGGATCGACGCTGTATGTTCGCCCACTTGCGGAATCGGGTCCATTCGGTAGTTGAAAGCAGTTTGTCGACCAGGCGGGAGCAGGGCAGGCAGCTCGCCCGCGGGTGAGGCCACCTGCGTCCAGCGCTGGCGGGCCTGCAACTGCGGGTGCGCCCAAACGTCGGCCATGTTGTTCATGCGGGCGTTGGCTATTTGCGCCCGCTCCAGCCGCTCGGTCACCTGCTCCAGTGTCAGCTGCGCAAAGGTGTCCAGGATGATGCTTTGCAAGTCCAGGCGGTTGTCGTTGCGCTGTGCATTGCTGTGAAAGCGTGGATCGCCTGCCAGGGTGGGCTGGACCAGCACATGCTGGCAGAACTGCACCCATTCGCGTTCGTTTTGCAGGCCCAGCATCACGGTGCCAATGTGCTCGCCATGCACGCCTAGCTGGCCGCCGACCTGAAATGGCCCATAGGGGTGTATGGTGGCATGGGCCGCAGCGTTGCGCGTTGGCGGGGATGCGCCATCCATCGCGTAATACATCGGAAAGCCCATCCACTCGGTCAAGGCTTCGAGCATGGACACATCGATGTGCGAACCCTCACCGGTTTTTTCTCGCTGCAACAGGGCGGACAAAATATTGCTGTAGGCGTACATGCCTGCGGCAATGTCGGCGATCGAGTTGCCGCTTTTGCTGGGCTGCTCGGGTGTGCCGGTCACACTCAAATAACCGGCTTCGCTTTGAATCAGCAAGTCGTAGGCTTTTTTGTCACGGTAAGGCCCATCGTTGCCATAGCCTGAGATGTCGCACACGATCAGTCGTGGGTTGTGCGCGCGCAGGGTGGCTGCATCCAGTCCCATGCGGGCGGTGGCCCCGGGTGCCAGGTTTTGCACCAGCACGTCGGCTTTGGCCACCAGGGCTTTGAGCACAGCCAGGTGCTGCGGCACTTTAAGGTCCAGCGCCAAGCTTTCCTTGGAGCGATTAACCCAGACAAAATGGGATGACAGCCCCCGAGCACGCTGGTCATAAGCGCGGGCAAAGTCCCCCGTGCCAGGCCGCTCGACCTTGATGACGCGCGCCCCCAGGTCGGCCAGCTGACGGGTGCAAAAAGGGGCAGCAATCGCATGTTCCAAGGCCACCACGGTGATGTGGTCGAGTGGGCGTGTCGTGGATGTAGAGGGTGCGATGCTGGGCATGGTCGGGGCGTCCGTTGTGCCAACCAGTTTAGCCAGATTGGGTCAGCCAGGCCCAACATGAGGAGGACAACCCTACAATCCAGCCATGACCATTCAATGCTTTTATTCAGCTTTTCAGTGGGGTTGCCATCCCACATGACACCCAGTTTTTTTCGCCAAATCTGGTTGTTCAACGTGCGCAACGATGTGCTCGCCGGCCTGGTGGTCGCGCTGGCTCTTATTCCTGAAGCGATTGCGTTTTCCATCATCGCTGGCGTCGACCCCAAAGTGGGGCTCTACGCCTCGTTTTCGATCGCCACCATCATTGCATTTGCCGGCGGACGCCCTGGCATGATTTCGGCTGCCACGGGGGCCATGGCGCTGGTGATTGCCTCCTTGGTCAAAGACCACGGTTTGCAATACTTGTTGGCCGCTACCGTGCTCACGGGCGTGTTGCAAGTGTTCGCGGGCTGGCTGCACTTGGGGAGTCTGATGCGATTTGTCTCGCGCTCGGTGGTCACGGGTTTTGTGAATGCGCTGGCCATTCTGATCTTCATGGCCCAACTGCCTGAGCTCAACCCTGCCACTGCGGGCGTGACCTGGCATGTCTACGCCATGACCGCCGCGGGCTTGGCCATCATTTATGGCTTGCCTTACATCACCAAAGTCGTGCCTTCGCCGCTGGTCACCATCGTGGTGCTTACCGCGGTGTCTATGGCGCTCGGCCTGAATATTCGTACCGTGGGCGACATGGGTGAGTTGCCCGACAGCCTGCCCATGTTTTTGATGCCGGATGTGCCTTTGAACTGGGACACATTGATGATCATCTTGCCCTACTCGGCCACGCTCATGGTGGTGGGTTTGCTGGAGTCGCTCATGACAGCGACCATCGTGGATGACATGACTGACACCAAGAGCGACAAGAGCCGCGAATGTGTAGGCCAAGGGGTGGCCAACATCGCTACCGGCTTCATTGGCGGCATGGCCGGTTGCGCCATGATCGGCCAGTCGGTTATCAATGTGAAGTCTGGTGGCCGCGGCCGTTTGTCCACTTTGGTGGCCGGTGTGATGTTGCTGGTGTTGGTGGTTTTTCTGGGTGACTGGGTGAGCCAGATTCCCATGGCCGCCCTGGTGGCGGTGATGATCATGGTGTCGATCGGCACCTTCAACTGGGCTTCCATTGGCAATATGCGCGAGCACCCCAAAAGCTCCAGCGTAGTCATGTTGGCCACCGTGGCCGTGACGGTGTTCACCCACGACTTGGCACGAGGCGTTCTTACCGGCGTCTTGCTATCAGGCTTTTTCTTTGCGCACAAAATCGGCCAAATTTTGTGGGTTCATTCCACCAGAACCCCTGAGGTGCATACCTATGAGGTCGTGGGCCAAGTTTTCTTTGCCAGTGCCGACCGCTTCATCGATGCTTTTGACTTTGACGAAGTCGTGGCTCAGGTGGTGATCGACGTGAGCCGCGCCCACTTTTGGGACATCACGGCTGTGAGCGCTTTGGACAAGGTGGTGCTGAAGTTACGCCGTGAGGGCGCCGAGGTGGAGGTGCGTGGTTTGAACGAAGCCAGCGCGACGCTGGTCGACAAATTTGCGGTGCACGACAAGGACAGCAAAGACCTCATCATCGTGCACTGAGCTTGTGCGCCGTCAGTCTAGGCTCAGCACCTTCAGCACCTCGCTCAAGTCGCAGCCCGTGTGGTGTGGTGCTGGGCCAATGGTCTCGGGCGGCAGGCCCTGGCGGTTGACCCAGAGTGTGGTGAAGCCAAACCAGGTGGCCCCCAGCGCGTCCCACGCGTTGCTGGAGACAAACAGCACATCGGCCGGGGCGACGCCAAAGTGATCCTGCACCATTTGGTAGCTGCTGGGCGTGGTCTTGAACTGGCGCACACGGTCCACCGACAGCACGGCGTCTAGCCAATCATCCATGCCCGCACTGTGCACGGCCGATGCCAGCATCTCGGGACTGCCGTTGGACAAAATGGCCGTGGCCACGCCGTGATGGCGCAGGCTTTGCAGCACGCCCAAATTTTCTGAAAAAGCCGTGAGCTTGGCATATTGGGCCATCAGCGCGTCTTCGTTTGCGCCCGTGTGCACCAAACCCAAACGGGCCAGCGCATAACGCAACGCCGCACGGGTGATGTCCCAAAACGATTGGTAATGTCGACTGCCTTGTTCGCTCGGGTCACTCAGCGAGATCAGTCGCGTGTAATCGATCTGCTTGTCGCGCCACAGAACCGACAGGGCCGCGCCCTGGCCAGGGTAGAGCTGTTCAGCCAAAGCGCTGATCGAGTACACATCGAACAGCGTTCCGTAGGCATCGAACACCACGATCTTGATGGCCATGGTTTAACCGCCTCCTCGGTGGGTGTGCAGATCAAAGAATTTTTGCCGTGTGTAACGGGCAGCATCGTTTAGACCCTGGTACGCGAAGTGCACTTGCAACTGCGGAATGCGCAGCAGCGCGATGCAGCGATCGGGCAGCGTGGACCACTGAAGGTTGAGCGAGCCCTCTGGCCAGGATGCCACACAGCACCCAAGCGCTGTGTCCACCGCCAATTGGGCATGCGGCAAGGAGCGCGGCAGCCAACTGATCAGCTCGACTGCGGTGCAACCCATGGTGCGCTCGAATTGTTCGGGAACGTGTGTAGGTGTCATGCGGCAAAGATCGGATGATAGGCCTTGATTGTCGTGGATGTCGGGCCTTATGGCCGGGTCTTAGGCTTGAGCCTTAGGCGACTTTGTAGGCCGCAAAGCGCTCGTCCACCACAGTGCCAAAGGCGTGGTTGGAGAAGTTGCTGAGCACTTTGACCGATATGGCCAGAACGATGTAAAGCAGGTCGCTTTCTTGGTAGCCCGCTGCCAAAAAGGCCTGTACGGCAGTCGGGTCGGGCTGGCCGTTGGTCTTGACCATGGTGCTTGTCATGGCGTACAGCGCGGCCAGCTTGGCATCAGCAATGGTCGTGCCTGCGCGGATGGCTTGAACACGTCGTGCTCAAAGTCATGCAGGCCACAGATGTTGCCGCTGTAAAAAACACCCGCCCGCAAAGCGATTCGCGACAAGACTGAACTCAGTGCGTCCATGTCGATGTGCTTGAGGGGGCTTACACCAGGTGCCCGGTTTTCACCAGAATCAAGCAGCCTTCGCGGCTGAAGGGCTGGTGCTGGCTCATGTGCGGGCTGCGCAGCCAGCTGCCGGCGGGGTAGTTGCCGTGTTCGTCCGAAAAAACGCCTTCGACCACAAATATCTCTTCGCCGCCCCAATGTCGGTGGGGGCTGAAAAACGTCTCCGGCGCCCAGCGCACAAGGGCTGTGTTTTGGCTTTCAAAGGTGTTCAGTGGCAAGACCTTCAGGCCTGGGACCAGGCCTTGGTGCCAGTCGCTGCGCTGCGTGTCGATGACGATGCGTTCGCTGTCACGCCGATCTAAGTGGCGCAGTTTGACGAATAGGGTGCAGCCTTCGGGCGACGATGGCGCGTGCGAGGAACCGACTGGGTTTTTGATGTAACTGCCAGGGCCGTACACGCCGTGTTCGTCATGCAGCGTGCCGTCGAGCACCAAAATTTCTTCACCTCCACCGTGCGTGTGGGACGCAAATGCCGAGCCCGGTGCATAGCGCACGATGGATGTGGCCCGCGCTATTTCGCCGCCATCGCGCTCGAGCATGCGCCGCGATACGCCCGCTGCAGGCGACGCAACCCACTCGAGGGTGTTGCCCTCAACGACACAGCGTTGGCTCAGGTCGGCGTTCAGGGGGAGCATGGACATGGACATGGGTTCGCGATGTTGGTGGGCGAGTATTGGATGCTCAGGTTTTCAGCAGCACAGGTTCCAGGGCCTCGCCTTGCACCGTGATGCGCCCAATGATGGCAGTGTGCACATAACCTGCGGCCTGCAGGGCCTGCACACAAGCTTGTGCCTGCGCTGCAGGCACGCTGGCCAAAAGGCCGCCTGCAGTTTGGGGGTCAAACAGCAAGGGGTAGCGTGGGTCGTGCACAAATTCATCGGCGTTGCGCAGTGCGCGGCGCAGGCGCACATTGGCGGGTTGCAAGGAACTGACGATGCCCGCCTTGACGCATTCCACAGCGCCGTCCAGCAGCGGCAGGGTGCTCATCTGCAGCTCGGCATCCACGCCGGAGGGGCGCGTCATTTCGACCAGATGGCCCAGCAGGCCAAAACCGGTCAGGTCGGTGCAGGCGGTGGCGCCATGGGTGCGCAAAACCTGGGCGCCCAGTTGGTTGGATTGAACCATCGATTGCAAGGCCGCATCGATCCAGCGGCCTTTGGCGGCGTGCCGTGCGTGCGCTGCAAACAAGGTGCCAGTGCCGATGGGCTTGGTCAGCAACAACACATCGCCTGGTTGCATGCCGCCCTTGCGCATCAGGCCGTCCATCTTCTCGTCGATCAGACCATTGATGGCAAAACCCAGCGCCAGTTCATGGCCTTCACCGGTGTGGCCACCCACCAGGGCGCAGCCTGCAGCGTTGAGCACCTCGATGGCGCCGCCCATCATTTGCATCAACAGGTCTTCGACCTTGCTTTCAAGACCTGGCGGCACGGTGACCACCGCCGTGGCGGTCTGGGCTTCGGCGCCCATGGCAAAAATGTCGCCCAGCGCGTGATTGGCAGCCACCTTGCCAAACAAGTAAGGGTCGTCTATGAAGGCCCGGAAAAAATCCACGGTGTGCACCATGGCCATGCCCGGCGGCACACGCACCACGGCCGCATCGTCAGGCGCGTGCAGGCCAATCAGCACATCGGCCCGTTCGACCGGCTTCAAGCTGCCCAGGGCACGCGACAAGACATTGGCACCCACCTTGGCGCCGCAGCCGCCGCAGCGCATGGCCAAGGCCGAGATGGCTTGCAGGGATTCTTCAGAGCTCAGTGTCAAGCGGGTGGCCGGCGCTTTGCCTTGGGCTCGGATGTCTCTGAGCAACTGCCCCATCGAATGAATCGCCGTTCTGGCATTGATCCCCGGCTGAGTGGGGTCCATCGCGGGCAGTTCGGTGAAGCGCTGCATGAATTGGCGGTCAATCCGGTCTTTCCAGCGCCACACCCATTCACCAGCAAAACCCCATCGCCCGCGAGAACCCACCGCGTAACGGTTGCCAGTAGAGATCAATGCCAGCCAATGTCGCTGTGGCTGGTAGGCCAGCAACTTTTGGCCACGCAGGGTACGGCGTAAATTGGTCGCCAGTGGCTTGGCCATGCGCACGGCGAAAACCCCTGCTTTTTCCAGCGGACGCTCGCTGAAGGAGGCAATGTCGCCTGCGGCAAACACTAACGGGTCGTTCAGGCTTTGCAGTTGAGGGGTGACCAGAATGAAACCATGGGCATCCAGTTGTAGCCCAGTGCTTTGCAGCCAGGTCGGACCGCCCGCTTGTGTGACCCACATGGTTTCATCGGCGTCATAAGTGCGGCCGTTTTTGGTGTGCAGGCAGCCAGGAGAAACCTGCACCACCTCGGCCTGGGTGTGCACGTCGATGTCGCGATCTCGCAGAACCCGGGCAAAGCGTTCGCGCACGCCGGGGTTGTGTGTGGGCAAGATCGTCTCACCCGAGGTGAGCAGCACAAATTTCAGGGTTTCAGGGCTGCGCCCCAGCGCCTTAAATTCATGGCGCAAGCGGTACTGCATGGACAGCAGCAGCTCTACGCCGCCAGCACCACCGCCAACCACTGCAATCGTCATGCGGCCTCGGTACGACGGCCATTGCCGGGCTTTTTCCAGCAGTGCCAGCCAGCGCTGGTTGAACTGTGCGATGGGCTTGACCGGTATGGCCAGCGCCTGAGCGCCCGCAACCTGTTGCACTTGAGGTGTCGAGCCGATGTTGATGGACAGCACATCGTAGGCCACGGCAGGCCGGTTGCGGCAAATGACTTTGTGATTTTGGCGGTCAATGCCCACCACCTCATCGCGGTAAAGGCGTGCACCGGCAAAGGCGCACAGGCGGCCCAGGTCGATGTGGACTTCGTCAAAGCTGTAATGGCCCGAAATATAGCCTGGCAGCATGCCTGAATAAGGCGTGTCGATGTCGGTGCAAATCACGGTGATGCGCACCCCGGGCTCGGGATTCATGGCGAACATGTGCAGAACGCCCACATGGCTGTGTCCGCCGCCGACCAGCACCAGGTCGCGCAGCACAGGTTGTTCAGAAAGTTGCATCAAATTGTCCAGAGGTCTTGCACCCAGCGGTGCAAGGCAGCACGTTCGGCCTGCGGTTCAAACAAGGGTGCGCGCAAGGCGCACTGGTGCCCCAAGTGTGCCATCAGGCCAGGATGCTTTTGTGGATCTCTGCAAGCCAGCAACAAATCGGCCAAGCCCTGTGCATCACCCGGCTCAAAAATACCCGTGTAATCGTTGCCCAAAAGCCCCAGGTTGCCGTCAATGCGTGAGGCCAGCACGGGGGTGCCGCTGCAGATCGCCTCCATCAGCACATGGGCGCCACCTTCCAGGCGACTGGTGTGCACCAGCAGGTGCGCGCGCTGAATGCGCTGCCGGGTTTGTGGGTGCGGTAAAGCGCCCAGCCACCTGTAGTGGGGGCATTGTGCTTGTGTGGCCTGAGCCGCCTGACCGAGAGCCGGGTCCAACGCGGCACCAATGTGATCGATTAAGATGCCGCAGCCTTTGGGCAACAGCCGTGCGGCGGCCATCAGTGTCAAGGGGTCTTTTTCTTCGCGCAAGTGGCCCACCATCACCACACGCATTTGGCGCTGTGATTTGGGCAGCGCCTGACGCATGCCGGTGGACTGAAAGATCACCCGGGTCTTGCTGTGGTGCAGGCTGGGCAAGGCCTCTTTGCCCAGACTTTGCAACACCACCAAAGACGATGCCAAAGCTAGAGAGTGTTGGGCTTGAAGGTCGGACTCGATGTCGCGGTACAAGTCGGTTCCGGTCAGGGCCAGCCCCAAGCCACGCTGGCCGTGCGTGGCATGCCAGGCCTGTACCGAGTCGGCCGAGCGCCGCGCGTGCAGCGCCAGCATGACGTCGTCTTGCCCGGCCTGGGCATCCGGCCACTGTCGCACGATGCGGGCAGAATGTGGGGACAGCAAACGTTGCCAGCGGCGCGCCGTTTGCCAGTTCCCGTTGTTGGCATCGGCCAGGGCGGGACTGACAATGACCACTCGAAGTTTTTGCATGAGCGATTTATACATGAATGGCAGTACCCCGGCGGGTGCAGGGCGGACCCCCTTGGGCCTTTTTAATGGCCTGCCTTTTGGCCGGTTCAAGGGCCCGGTGCGCAGTGCTGTTCGCACTGCCGGACCACAGACCTTGGCGCAGGCCCTGCAAGCCACCCGCAGCCGCAGCTTGGCGCTCATGCAAGCTTGGCATGCCGACTTGCCTGATTTGTCGGTGCCCCCCCAGGCCGAGTTGAATCCGCCGCTTTGGGAGTGGGGCCATATTGCCTGGTTTCAGGAGTGGTGGACGGTGCGTAACCGACAGCGGCACCTGGGGACAAAAAGCGCGTTCGATGGTGACGCTTTTGACGCCTCAGTTTTGCCCCAGGCCGATGCCCTGTTCAATTCCAGCGAAGTCGCGCACGAAAGCCGTTGGACCTTGTCCTTGCCTGATTTGGCGCACACCCAAAGCTATCTGGCCGAGGTCATGCAGCGGAGTTTGGCAAATTTGCAGGATGTACCCGATGAAACGGATGAGACCTTGTATTTCTGGCGGCTCGCGTTGCAACACGAAGCCATGCACAACGAAGCTTCGGTCTGTATGGCGCAGGCCTTGGGCCTGTCTATGCCTGAGGCGCTTCGCAGCGGCGATGGGGTTTTGGACGCCAGGCCTTTAGTCACTGCACAGCCGCTGCCTGCGGCCTCTGCCATAAACGCAGAAGCCGACTTTCAAATTCGGCTGCCTGCCCAAACCTGGACGTTGGGCCAGCGTGAAACCGGTTTTGCCTTTGACAACGAATGCGCCGCGCACCCCTTGTCGCTGGCGAATTTCAGCATCGATGCGGGGACTGTGACCTGGTCGCGCTACGTGCCATTTTTGCAAGCGACAGGCCACGCATTGCCGCCCCACGTTCGGTCTGTGCAAGGCCACTGGCAAGTGCAGCGCTTTGGCCATTGGCAGGCCATGGACCTGAACGCGCCGGCCGTGCATGTGAGCGCATACGATGCGCAGGCTTGGTGTCAATGGGCAGGTCGCCGTTTGCCCACCGAGGCCGAATGGGAATGTGCGGCGCACGCGCCAGATTTTGCCTGGGGCCAAGTCTGGGAATGGACGGCCAGCCCCTTTGAGCCTTATCCGGGTTTTGTGGCGCACCCTTACCGCGACTATTCTGCCCCCTGGTGGCATCACCATCGCGTGCTGCGCGGCGCCTGCGCCGCCACATCGCTGCATCTTGTGGACGTGCGCTATCGCAATTTTTTCTTGCCGCAGCGGCGCGATATTTTTGCCGGTTTTCGGTCGGCGAGCTTGTAAGGTGTTGGCGTAAAAATTCGCCCACAGACTGCGCATTGCTCAGTGTGTGGACACCCCCATGCGCAGCAACTCGTCGATCAGGACATGGGTTTTCAGCGTATCCGCCCCGTTCACCCGAGGGGCGCGGTTTTGCGTGATTGACTCCATGAAATCGGTCAGCAGATCACGGTGTGGCTCATGGGAAAAATCCATGATGTTGGCGCCGCTGCCCGTACCGCCTTCGCTGCTCACGCTCAGCGGTGCACCTTCCAAAAAGTGCACTTGCAGGTTGGCCCCACTCAAACGGGCGCTGCCCAGCGTGCCGATGATGTCAATTGTTTCGGGATAGCCGGGGTACATGGCTGTGGTGGCCATCAAGTCGCCGGGCGCACCGTTGCCCAATACCATCAGCGCAGTCACATGGTCTTCGGTCTCCATCTGGTGCAGTCGCGTTTGACGCACCGTCGCCGCTTTGACCGACTGCACGCCCACCAGCGCCCGAAACAGGTCCAGCGTGTGGATGGCCTGGGTCAGCAAAACGCCGCCACCGTCGCGCGCCAACGTGCCACGCCCTGGTTCCTTGTAATAGGCTTGTGTGCGCCACCAAGGCACGCGCACGGAGGCAGCCTGGACCTCGCCCAAGCGGCCTTCGTCCATGAGTTGTTGCAAGGTGATGGCCGCCGCGCGAAAGCGGTGTTGCAGCACCACCCCCAAGTTCAGCCCTGACGCGCTGGCCAGTTCCACCAGTCGGGCGGATCGGTCCAGGTTGAGTTCCAGTGGCTTTTCCAGCAAAACGTGTTTGCCCGCAGCGAAGCAACGCTGACAAATGTCCAGGTGGGTGGAGGGTGGCGTGGCCACAATGACCGCCTGCACGATAGGGTCTTGCAAAACAAGGTCGAGCGAGTCCACCAACTGCACCGGCCCCGTGTAAGGACGAATGCGGTCGGCATGCGGCTGGCGGGTGACCGCATAGCGCAAGTCGATGCGGTCGGCGAGGTCTTGCAAACTGCGCAGGTGCGGCAACGCGGCCGCACCCAGGCCCACCAGCGCCATGCCCATGCGTGCGGCCATGTGTCAGCTGCCTTGGCCGATTTTGACCTGGTTGATTTGCGCCTGCGCCTTGACCAGTGAAGGCACCAGCTCTGCCCCGTAGCCCAGGGCGCAGGCTGTCACCAGACTTTGGTGCACGCTGGTGCCCACCAGAGATGGCGCCTTGACGCTTTCTGTCAGGTGCACGTAATAGCGCAAATCTTTCGACGCATTGTTCAACTCGAATTTGAGGCCGGTGTAATCGCCCTCCAGCGTTTTGGCCATGGCCTGAAACAGGCCGGAATTGACCGCGCCTGCCGACACCACGCGCACCAGCTGTGCCACATCGATGCCCGCTTTGGCCCCCACCGCAAAGGCCTCTGCCGTGGCCGTAGTTATGCTTTGAGCTAAAAAATTGTTCAAGAGTTTGATGACGTGGGCCGAGCCGATTTCGCCCACATGGAAAATGTTTTCGCAATAGGCCTTGAACATCGGCTCCAAGCGGGCAAAGACTTCTGGTGCTGAGCCCACCATGGTATTGAGTTTGCCCGCTTCGGCCTCAGCGGGTGAGCGTGCCAGGGGCGCATCCACCAGGGTCATGCCTGCAGCTTGGCAGCGTGCCGCAAGACGGCGGGTGGAGTCGGGCTCGCTGGTGGACGCATCCACCACGATCAGGCCAGCGCGGGCTTGGCTCAGCAGACCTTGTGGGCCTTCCAGTGCGGCCTCGACCTGAGGCGAGCCGGTCACGCAAATGATGACTGCATCACAAGCGGCCAGTTCAGCATGGGAGCCCACGAGCTTGGCGCCTGCGGCCAGCAAATCTTGCAAAGGCTCGCGTCTGGAATGCGCGGTCAAAGAGACCTGAAAGCCTTTGGCCAGCAAATTCTTGGCGATGCCGTGGCCCATGAGCCCTGAGGCACCGATAAAACCAATGTGTTTCATGTGCTTCTTTCGTGTGATGAATGAAAAAGTTCCGAAGTTCAGGCCCGGCGGCACCAGGTCGGTGCGAAATGACGGCTTGCTGCCTTCCATGTTGCAGTTCAAGGTATCACTGAGGCCACTTCTGGGGCCAGCGCGGCCGGACACTTTGGCGACAGCACGCCGTCCAAAGCATGGTTTACCCCAAGAGGGTTCAGAGGGCTTTGGCCTAAAGTAAAAAAACAACAACACAGACAAGTTGTTGTCACGATCAATACAGGAGACACAGACATGAAATTTTTGAAGCCATTGTTAGGCGTGGTTCTTTCTTCGGTCATGGCCTTGAGCGCACAAGCGCAGCAAGCGCCCATCACTTTGCATGGCGCATCGCAGTTTGGCGATGACCACGCCTTCACCAAAGCCATGGTGCGCTTTGAAGAGCTGGTCAAAAAATACTACGGCAAGCCCGTTAATTTTGTGTTGCACAAAAACAGCGAATTGGGCCTTGAAAAAGATTACTTCGCCTACATGAACCAGGGCAAAGCCGTGGATTACGCGATCGTTTCGCCAGCCCACATGTCCACCTTCTCCAAGGCAGCACCTTTCATTGATGCGCCGTTTTTGTTCAGCGACTTGACTCACTGGAACAAGGTGCTCGATCAGGATGTGCTCAAGCCGATTGCCGATGAGGTGGAGCAGAAAGCCGAAGTCCGTTTGATCGGTTATGCCGGTGGTGGCGTGCGCAATATTTTTGCCAACAAGGCTGCTGGCAATCTGGCTGAGCTTAAAAACCTGAAGGTGCGTGTGCAAGGTGCACCCATCTGGAGCCGCACTTTCAGCGCTGTAGGCATGACCCCCACCGTGATCGCCTACAACGAGGTGTACAACGCCATTCAAAACGGTGTGATCAACGCGGGTGAAAACGAAGCGGCAGGTGTGGAAGCCATGAAGTTCTACGAAGTGGCACCCAGCATTTTGATGACGCGCCATGCCATCACCATTCGCCCCCTGTGTTTTTCGGTCAAGACCCTGAAAAAACTCCCTGCTGATTTGCAGGCTGCCATTGTCAAGGCAGGCAAAGAGGCAGGTGCTTATGGCCGACAAATCGAGTCGTCTGAAGACCAGGCCAAGCTCGACAAGTACGCCAAGGAAGGCAAGCTCAAGCAAGTCCCATTCACACAGCGCGCCGAGATGCAAAAACTGGTTGATCCGGTGATGGCTGCTTATGCCAAAGAGGTGGGTGCTGATGCCATCTTTGCCAAGATCAATTCATTGAAATAATTGCCTTTCAGGGGTGTTTGTTCGCAAACACCCCTCAGGATGAACCATCCATTACCGATGAAAAAATTATTGTTGTTGATTGATGGCTTGTTGTCGTTTCTTCTTGTCGTAACGCTGTTGCTTTTGTTGGTTCCGGTGAGCTTGCAGATATTTTCCAGATACACCGATTTCATACCGCGTTACATGTGGACAGAGGAAATGAGCCGGTTCTTCTTCATTTGGTTGATCATGCTGGGTGCCACCTTGGGTGTGCGGGAAAAAATGCACTTTGACGTGGATTTCCTGCCGCAGTTGTCGGCCAAGGCCAATCGTTTTCTGCTGTTTATCTGCCAGTTTTTCATGCTTGTTTTTTCAGGTGTGATTTTTTACTGGGGCATCGAGTTCACGCAATTCGGATGGAACCAGACCTCCGAGCTGGCTGACATGCCCATGTGGTGGATTTTCATTGCCTGGCCTATCTCTGGTTTTCTGTGGATTGTTTTTTTGTTGCACCATATGTTCACCGCATCGTCAGGCGATGAAAGTGTGAACCAGGAGTCAGTGGTTTGAGCTCTGCATTGTTTTCTCCGAGCGAGGCAGCACTCGTTCTCTTCGGTTGTTTTTTCTTGTTATTGGCCATCAGGGTCCCGGTGGCCTTTGCACTGGGCCTGGCGTCGTTGCCGGTTTTGGTGCTTGAGCCCAGGCTTTCACCCATGGTCTTGTTCAATGAAACATTCAAGACCTACAACTCCTTTATTTTGTTGGCGGTCCCCTTCTTTTTATTGACTGCAAACCTCATGAATGCGGGGGGGATTACCGAGCGGATAATGCGCTTGTCCAGAGCACTGGTGGGCCATTTCCCGGGTGGCCTGGCACAGATCAATGTGCTGCTGTCTGTTTTTTTTGCAGGCATTTCAGGTTCTGCCAGTGCCGATGCTGCAGGGCAGGGAAAGCTGTTCATTGAGGCACAGGTCAAGGAGGGGTATGACCTGTCGTTCTCCATTGCTGTGACGGCAGTTTCTGCCGTGCTGGCAGTGATCATTCCACCCTCTATTTTGATGGTGGTGTGGGGCGGTGTGATTTCAACTTCTATTGGCGCCATGTACTTGGCGGGCATCGTGCCGGGATTGTTGCTGGGCTTGGCCCAAATGGCCACGGTGCATGCCTATGCTGTCCGGCGCAACTACCCGGTCTATCCTCGCGCCGATATGGCTGAATTGGTCAAGTCGGCGGGTGTCGCCATACCCGCATTGATGACGCCGGTGATCATCGTGGGCGGTATTTTGCTGGGCTGGTTCACGGCAACCGAATCTGCTGCCGCAGCCGTGTTGTATGCAGCGGGCTTGTCGCTGTTTTTCTACCGTGAGATGGGGTTCAAGCAATTCATTGCGGCTGTGCTGGATTCAGGCAAGCTGTCGGCCGTTGCGCTGTTTTGCGTGGGCACAGCCTCGGTTTTTGGTTGGTTGCTGGCTTACTACCAAATCCCCAAGGCCTTGTTGTCCAACGTGCAAACTTGGGGCATGGGCGTCATCGGCGTCGGCTTGTTCATTGCGGCTGCATTCCTGGTGGTGGGCTGCTTTCTGGATGCGATTCCTGCCATCATCATTGTGGGCACCACCTTGCAGCCCTTGGCCCAATCGGTCGGCATGCACCCGGTGCACTTTGCCATTGTGGGCATCTTGGCTTTGGCCTTTGGCTTGGTCACGCCGCCTTATGGCATGTGCCTGATGATTTCGTGTGCTGTGGCCAAAGTGCCCCTGCGCTTTGCTTTGAAGGACACCATGATCATGGTGGTTCCCATGTTGTTTGTACTTCTTGCGGTCATCGTGTTCCCTGAAATTGCCTTGTTCTTGCCGCGCCTTTTTTCACCAGAAATGATCAACTGAGCCATGCAGCAACTGACGCCTTTGAGTGATGTTTTAGGCGCCCAGGTTCAGGGCTTGGATCTTTCACACCCTTTGGATGAGGGGCAAAAAAAATGGCTGGCCGATGCCTTGCACCGCCATGGCTTCATCGTGTTGAAGAACCAGTCGCTCACGGCCGCGCAGATGGTGACTTTTGCCAAGCAATGGGGGCGGCCTTCGCCCCATGTCATTGACAGCTTTCACCACCCGGAAGATGCCAATATCCTGATGCTGTCGAATGTTTTCAAGGACGGCAAACCCACCGGGCTGGTGGATGCCGGCACCTATTTCCACACCGACTACTCTTACCTGGACGATGTAGCGCGCTGCACCATCTTGCACGCGCAAGACGTGCCCCATTCACCCAACGGCACGACCTTTGCCAACCAAGCCAAAGCCTATGCCGACCTGCCGCGCAGCATGCAGGAAAAAATTCAGGGCCTGGTGGTGAAGCACCACTATGGCAACCGTGATGACCTGGACCATCAATCCAGGACCGTGGCCTCGGTGCTCAACCCGGACCAGGCCAAACGGGTCAACTGGGTGCATCATCCGCTCGTCAAAAAGCACCCGTTCACCGGCCAGCCCGCCTTGTATGCCGTGAGCGGCAGTTCCTTCGGCATCGAGGGCATGGATGACGACGAGGCGCTGGCGCTGTTGCGTGAACTCGCGGCGCACGCCACACAAGACAAATACTGTTACACCAACAACTATGAAAACGGCGACGTTATCGTCTGGGACAACGCTTTGCTGCTGCACAGCGCGCCCCTGATCGATCTGACGCGGCCCCGCAGCTTGTGGCGCGTGACCGTGCTCTACCCTTCTGGCCACTGACCCTCAAGGCATGTACTGGCCGCCGTTGACTTCGATGATCTGGCCGGTCACATAGCCTGACATTTGCTCAGAAGCCAGGTACACAAAAGCACCTGCACATTCCTCGGCGGTACCCAGTCGGTTCATCGGAATCGTGGCCTTGAAGCCTTCCAGCATTTGCGGGGTCGAAAAACGTTCATGAAACGGCGTGGTGATGACACCAGGCGCCACGGCGTTGACGCGGATCTTGTCCTTGACCAGTTCTTTGGCCAGGCCCCGCGTCATGGTTGAGACAAAACCCTTGGAGCCAGCATAGAGCGATGCGCCAGCCCCGCCGCCGTGCCGTGCCGCCACCGACGTCACGTTGATGATGCCGCCGCCTTGGCCTTGCTTGCGCATGGCGGCCACCGCTGCAGCGGTGCACATCATGGCCGAACGCACATTCAGGTAGACCACGTTGTCAAACAGCGCATCGGTGATTTCTTCGATCGGTACCCGCTGGACCAATGCGCCGGCATTGTTGATCAGGATGTCGATGCGGCCAAAGGCTTTCACGGTGTCATCGACCAGGCGCTGGCACTGGGTCGATTCCATCACGTCGCCTTGCAGCAACACGGCCTGTGCGCCAGTGGCTTTGACCGCTTTGAGCACCTCTTCAGCCGGTCCTTTGCTGCTGTTGTAGTGCACCGCCACGCGAGCACCCAGTTTGCCAAAAGCGACGGCAGCCGCGGCCCCGATGCCGGTGCTGGAGCCGGTGATCAAAACTACTTTGTCTTTCAGATCGTTCAACATGCAAGTCTCCTGGTAGATGCATCTGCACACAGCATGAGCGCTGGGGCCGATTCATTATGGGCAGGCTCGCCGTGACGCCCAATCAAGTAGGTGACAAGCTCAGGCGCTTGCCCAGAACACGGCAAAGCGTGTGGCTGGGTCTGTCCATGTCCGGATGGCCGTGAAGCCTGCTGTGCGCAACAAGGTGTCAAAGCCTGGCACTGTCCATTTGCAGGCGTTTTCGGTGTGAATGGTTTCGCCCGCTGCAAAATGGCGCCCACCACCGGGCCATTGCACCCGCAGGGCCTGGCGGGCTTGCAGGTGCATTTCTACCCGCGATTGTTCGGCATTGAAACGCGACAGGTGGCGCCAGTCACGCACTGCAAAGTCACTGCCCACCAGGCGGTTGATGTGCAAGAGCAAGTTCAGGTTGAAGGCGGCTGTGACGCCCAGCGCATCGTCGTAAGCGGCTTCGAGTTCGGCCACATCTTTCACCAGGTCCACCCCGATCAGCAGACCGCTGTGCCTGGCGCTGCCGCACGCAGTGTGCAGGCTGCGTAAAAAGCCCACAGCCTGATCGGGTGTGAAATTGCCGATGCTCGAGCCTGGATAAAACAGCACACGGGGCTGAGCTGGATCCAGCGCGAGGTCGGCAGGTAAATGAAGACCCGCCGAAAAGTCGATGCCCAGACCCATCATGGGCAAACCTGGATGTTGGTGCTGCAGGTCTTGCAGGGCCGCACGCACAAAGTCCACCGATATGTCGACTGCCACATACCGCCCTGCCGCCATTGGGCCCAGCAAGTGCGAAGCTTTTTCGCAATTGCCTGCGCCCAGGTCGATCCAGCAAGCGTCAGCCGGCAGGTGACTGGCCATGTCAGCGCTATGCTGCTGCATCACACGGGCTTCGGTTCGTGTGAGGTCGTACTCTGGCAACTCAGTGATGGCTTCAAACAGGCGCGAGCCCAGCGCGTCATAAAGGTATTTGGGCGATGTGAAGGCCTGAGGGGCCATCAGGCCCTGCAGGAGTTCTTGCGCCACATGGCCGGCATGTGGGTGGTAAATCTGAATGAATTGGGGGGCGCTCATGCGGGCATCTTAAGCCAGTGCGGTCGCCCCGTGGCAGGCGGGTACAAGCCCCTCGCTGCTAAAAATTTCGCGCATGGCGTCTCGTTTCAGGGTCTGGTTTTAGCCCCTGAGCGCTTGTGCCGATGCATTTCAGGGTTTAATCCAAGCTGTTTGTTTTTGGAGGAACTTTTCAATGTTGAATTCTTTTGTTGCCAGGGTCCTGCCCTTTGCCATCACGGGCCTCTTGGCGCTGTCTGCTGCGTTTGCAGCCAGTGCCCAAACCACGCTGCGTGTCACCACCATTCCTGAAGAGGCCGCTACCGAACAAGTGCGCAAGTTCACGCCTCTGGCCAACTACCTCGAAAAGCAATTGGGCATGAAGGTGCTGTTCACGCCGGTCACCGATTACCCCGCTGCGGTGGAGTCACTTGTCAACAAAAAGGTGGACTTGGTCTGGTTTGGTGGCTTCACCTACGTTCAGGCCAAGCTCCGCTCTGGTGACAAGGTGGTGCCTTTGGCCCAGCGCGAAGAAGACACGCGTTTTCAATCGGTGTTCATTGCCAAGACCGATTCGGGCATCAAGACGCTGGCTGACATGAAGGGCAAGCAAATCTCCTTTGGTTCTGCCAGCAGTACATCTGGGCACGCCATGCCAAGAGGTGTACTGGTGCAAGCTGGGATCAACCCTGAAAAAGACTTTAAGCGCATCGCCTACAGCGGTGCGCACGACGCCACGATTGCCTCGGTGGTCAGTGGCAAAGTCGATGCGGCTGCGCTGGACATCACGGTGTGGAAAAAGTTTGTCGCAGAAAACAAGGTGGACACTCAGGCTGTGAATGTGTTTTTTACAACGCCAACGTACTTCAATTACAACTGGTCGGTACACGCTGACATGCCAGTTTCACTGCAGAACAAGATCAAGGCTGCGCTGCTTGCTCTTAACCCGGCTAACCCTGAACACGCTGAAATTCTTCGTCTGAACCGTGCCACGCGTTACATCGAAACCAAGCCTGAAAACTACAAAGAATTAGAAGCAGCAGCTAGAAACTTGGGCTTGCTTTGAATCGCTGGAGCACATCGGCTTGAACATCGAGCTTTTGGCCCTGGAGGCCCGGCACCCGGCCGCGCTGCCTGGCACGGCACCGGCTTTGCGCGCGCTGAACCTGCGGCTGGCCGCAGGCGAACAGGTGGCCATCATTGGCCCGTCTGGCGCGGGCAAGACGACCTTGTTGCAGGTGCTGGCCTGCGCGCAGCCGCCCACGCAAGGCCGGCTGCAGTTGGCGGGCGTGAACCCCTGGACATTGCCCGCTCGGGCGCTGCGCCGTTTGCGTGGCCAGTTGTTTCTGGCCCCGCAAGTGCCACCGCTGCCGCCGCGCCAACGCGTGGTGACCGCGGTGCTGGCCGGGCGTTTGCCCGCCATGGGCCTATGGGCCAGTTTGCGCTCGCTGTTTTACCCGGCTGACATCCCGTCGGCTTACCAAGCGCTGCTGCACTTTGACCTGGGCGAAAAATTGTTCGAACGTGTAGACCGCTTGTCGGGTGGCGAGCGCCAGCGCGTGGGCCTGGCCCGCGCCTTGCTGGCCCCGGCCAGCCTGTGGCTGATCGATGAGCCGCTGTCGGCGCTCGACCCTATGCGCGCCCGCATGGCCATGGCCGCATTGGTGGGCCTGGCGGCCGAGCGCAAAGTCACATTGGTGGCCACGCTGCACCAGGTGGACATGGCGTTGGCGCACTTCCCACGCATCATCGGCCTGCGCGATGGGCAGATGGTGTTTGACTTGCCGGCTGCGCAGGTCAGCCCCGAGCGCCTGGCGAATTTGTACGACCAGTACGAACACGAGTTGCGCGGTGAGGCGCTGCCTTTGGTGCTGCAAGAGGCCGCTCTGACAACACCTGCGCCTGTGGTGATGCATTGCCGCTGACGCGGCCAGGTCTTTCACGCCACGCGCACCGCACATGTCCGCCTCAGTTTCACCCTTGCCTACTGCCCAGCCGCATCCACACGCTCCCGCGCGCGACCCGGCCTTTGCCGCGCGGGTGTTTTGGTTGAGCCTGGCGCTGGTCCTCTTGTGGCCGCTGGCTGTGGCCACCGAGTTTCGTTTGTGGGTGTTGTGGGCGCCTGAGAACCGCAAAGTCACGGCCGACTTTTTGGCCAGCTTTTGGCCCCTGGTGCACAACGCCGAATTCATGCAAATGGTGGTGCGCGAAACCTGGCGCACTGTGGCCATGGCCACCGCCGGCGTCACACTGGCGCTGGTGCTGGCCCTGCCCTTGAGTTTTCTGGCCACGCGGGTTTTGTCCTTGTCGGCCTTATCGGGCCACATGGACCGCTTGCCAGCCGTGCTGCGCTGGTGCGTGCGGGGCACCTTGATTGTGCTGCGCAGCATTCCTGAACTGATCTGGGCGCTGGTGTTTGTGCGCGTGGTGGGCTTGGGGCCCACCGCTGGCGTACTGGCCATTGCGCTGACCTATGGCGGCATGCTGGGCAAGGTGTATGCCGAGATTCTTGAAAGCGGCGAGAGCCACGCTACGCAGACGCTGATGCGCAACGGCAGTGGTCGCCTGCAAGCCTTTGTGTACGCGCTGCTGCCCAGCCACGCGGCCGAACTGGCCTCGTACACGGTGTACCGCTGGGAATGCGCCATCCGCTCTTCCGTGGTGCTGGGCTTTGTGGGCGCGGGCGGTCTGGGCCAGCAACTGGACAACTCCATGAAGATGTTCAACGGCGGCGAGGTGGCGACCTTGTTGCTGGTGTTCATTGCACTGGTGGCGCTGGCCGACCGCGTGAGCGCCTGGCTGAGAAAGGCGCTGGCATGAAGCCGCTCAGCCAAGCATTGTTTCGTGAAGCGGCCAACCCGCCTTACAAATTGCCGCCGCCACTGTTCAATGCACGCTGCCGTGCATGTTGGTTCATGGCGTTATTGCTGGTGCTGGTGGTGGCCAGTTTTGTCTCGCTGGAGCTGGACTGGGCGGCTTTTGCATCGGTGGAATCGGCGCGCAGCATGGGCCGCTTTGTGGCCGAGTTTTTTCCGCCCGACTTGTCACCCGTGTTTGTCAACAAGGTGGTTTGGGCCGCCTGGGAAACCCTGGCCATGTCGGCCTTGGGCACAGCCATTGCAGCGGTGCTGGGTTTGGCGCTGGCCGTGCCCGCCAGCCGTTTGTCAAGCCAAGACCCAGCTTGGTTGCGCAGTCCCACACGATGGGTATTGAACGCGCTGCGCGCCATCCCTGAGCTGGTGTGGGCGGCCTTGCTGTTGATCTCGGCCGGACTTGGGCCCATGGCGGGCACATTGGCGCTGGCCCTGCACACCAGCGGCGTGCTGGGCCGCTTGTTTGCCGAGGCCATGGAAAACGTGCCCACCGGGCCGGGCGACGCCTTGCGCACTCAGGGTGTGGGGCCGCTGCGCGTGTTCGCCTATGCCACCTTGCCCCAGGTGCTGCCACAACTCATGAGCTACACGCTGTACCGCTGGGAAAACAACATTCGTGCCGCCGCTGTGTTGGGCGTGGTGGGCGCGGGCGGCCTGGGCCAGTTGCTGTCGTTTCACATGGGCCTGTTTCACATGAACAAGACCGCCACCATCTTGGCGGCCATGCTGCTGATGGTGGTTTGCGTGGATGCGCTCAGCTTTGCGGCGCGGCGCTGGTTGACGCGCTGACGTGTTGATGTGAAGTTGATTATTTGGCCATCGAGCAATGCCCACCGCTGCTCGCCTGGCCTGAACCGGCTGCGATCAGGGGCGGTTCGTTGCGCAGATCCACGGGGGCCGATGCCTGAAAGTCCCAGACCAGAAAGGCCGCCAGGCCCAGCCAGAAAATGGCCTGCAGTTGCTGTGTTTTGTGCATGCTGCCTTCCTCAGAATTGGTAGTGGCGACGCACACGCACGCCGATCAAGGTGCCGGCAAACGCCATGGGCACCCAGATCCAGCCGTGCAGGCTGCCGGTCGAGATACCGCTGAGCATGGCGCCAATGTTGCAGCCAAAGGCCAAACGCGAGCTGTAGCCCATGACGAAACCGGCGACCAGGCCGATCACCCATTGCTGTGTGGTGAGTGGCTTGCTGTCTGCTGGCGCCTTGGCCGACACCCACAGCGCACCGCCCAGAATACCGATGTTGGTGATGGTGGTCACGTCCATGAACACGGTTTGCGTCAGGCGTTGCGCATTGCCGGTCTGGCCCCAGAAGGCGTTGGCACTGGGGTCAAACAAGCCCAGCGCCACGGCGCCTTTGGCGGCCCACAGGCCAAAGCCGTAGACCACGCCCCAGGGTTGCCCAGCCAGCAGCAGGTTGAGGGTGGCCAACACGGCCAGCGCCACGGCGCCCCAGAGCCAGCGTTTGTCCAGCCAAGTCTGGCCTGTGCCCACCCACAGTCGCACCGCCACCAGCACGGCGGCCAGCAGGGCCAGCGTCAAGGCCAAAGCGCCGCCCGTGCCCAAACTGGCGGAGAAGCTGACCGGGGCCATCTGGCCAAGTGACAGCCAGCTGTCCAGATGCACCGAGCCCAAGAAGCTGCCCAAGGCGAACAACGGCAATATGCCCATGTTGAGCGGCACGCCCAGCCCCGCTTTGTACAAAGTGCCCGAGCCGCAGCCGTCGGCAATTTGCATGGTTAGGCCGAACACGAAAGCGCCCACCAGCAAGCTCACGCTGGGTGGCCCTAAAGCGGCGTGCAGTTCAGAAAACTGCCCCAGCAGCGGCAGCGCCGCCAGACTGGCCAGTGCCAGCAGTAGCACCTGGCCGCTCACACCTTGTGGGTTGCGCTGCTCAATGAGCTGACGCCAACCGGTGGTGAAACCAAAGCGGGCACCTGCCAAAACTGCGCCCATGCCCACGCCCACCCCCATCAGCACGGCTTGGCGGATGGACACGGACAGCGCTAAAAAGATGAAAAAGGCGGCCAGCAAGGCCGCCATTGGCAGGCGTTTCATAGCCAAAGTTTATTTGAAGGTTTTCTCGGCCCAGAACTTGGCGTCGATCAAGAGTTGTTTCGGGCGGCTGGGCACGTTGGCCATGGGCAGACCGTTGGGGTCCTTGGACCACTCGACCATCGAACCCGCATACAGCTTGACATTTTTCTGGCCCAGCACCTCGGACATGGCAAACCAGTTGGTTGCCGCCCAGTGGCCGGTGTTGCAAAAGGACACCGTCTCTTTGGCGGGATCAATGGGGCTGGCGGCCGCCACTTTTTGGGCCTGCTCGGCGTTCACAAAAGTCGAACTGCCGGGGGCAAACCACTTGTCGTGTTCTACATTGACGGCGCCTTGCAATGTGCCGGGCACGCTGGCGGCCACATGGCGGGTATCGCCCTTGAAGAAGTCGGCTGGGCGGGCGTCGATCAAGGCGGCATCGCCTGATTTCACACGGGCTACCAGCTCTTCTTTGGTGGCCACCAGGCTCTTGTCAATCTGCGGCTGAAAATTGCTGGCCGCTACTTTGACGGCTTGGTTGTTCTGCGGCAAAGCGGCGAGGGTCCAGGCCTTGAGGCCACCGTTGAGCACCGACAGTTCTTTCAGCCCCAGCACCTTGAGCGTCCAGTAGACCCGGGCTGAAGCGCCAAAGTCGGTGGCATCAGCGCCGCTGGAAACGACCACGGCGTGGGTGACGGGCGTCAAGCCCAGGCTCTGCACCAGCGCAGTCAGCTTGGGGAGTTCAGGCAGTTCGCCGGGGTTGTGGGCTGGGCCACGCCAGGCGCCATAGGGCGCGTTGATGGCACCCGGAATGTGGTTGGCCGCATACGACTTGGCGTCACGGATGTCGATCACGCGGACGCTGGCATCCGACAATTTGGCTTGCAGTTCGGCCGGGCTCAGCAGGGGCTGGGCAGCGAAAGGGGCGGTCGCTGCGGCCGACAAGGCCAAGCCCAGAAGCAGGGTGGTGAGGTTCTTCATGGTGGGGTGATCCGTGGAGGGAATTTTTGGAAAGATGCCGGATTGTGACCATTCAACTCAGACAAGCAAACGATTATTTAGTTGGTTTGATATGCCGTATGGATATAAAGAAGAGGTGTCTGGCTTGACCAGGCCGGACTTTGGCTCCGACAGGGCATGTCAATGCCGTTCAGCCATGGCCCGGTTTTGGGCCATCCACAGGGCCGCCGTGCCCAACACGCTGGCAGTCAGCAGCCACCAAAGCGCCAAGGTGTAGCCCTGCGCAGGGGACCAGAGCAGGCCCAGGGTCAAGGGCGCAGCAGCGCGCGCCAGCGCAATCGGCAGGCCCAGCAAGCCGTTGAGCTGTCCGACATGCGCTTGGCTGACGTATTGCGCCATGGCCGTGCCTTTGACGATGGTGTTCATGCCATTGCCCAAGCCATAGAGCACCACAAACACCAGTGAGGCGACCGGGTTGAGCCCACCCAGCAGCAGCACCAGCAGGCCAGCCGGGATCAGCATGGGAATCCAGCGGTTGGCGGTGTGCACGTCCCAGTAGCGCTCAAAAACGAACAACACCAGGCGCCCCACCACCTGAATGGCACCTATGGCCGCCGGAATGGCGATGACCCATGCAGGCGACAAACCCGACTCTTGCAAAAGCGCGATCATGTGGGCCGGCAAGGCAGACGTCACCGACATCATCAGCACCATGAACAGGGCCAACAGCCAGAAAGGTGTTTTGCGCAGGTGCTCTCGCACCGGGACAGCGCTGCGTTTTGGCAATTCCTCGGGGGGCCTGTCGTGGCTGTCTGAGTGCGGTGCACCGCGCAGCAACCAGCCGTGCAGCGGGGCGCAGACCAACAACTGCAAAGCGGCCAAGGCCCACAGCGCGTGCCGCCAGCCCCACAGGTCCATCCACCAAGCAAACAGTGGAATGAACACGGTGCTGGCCAGCCCACCCAAAAAAGTGAGGATGATGATGGCGCGCCGAAAATCTTCTGGAAATCGCCGCGTGACCACTGCAAAGGCGGGGGTGTAAAGCGTGGCGGCCAGGCCCAGACCCAGCCAGACCCACACGGCGTAAAACCCGGCAACAGACTCGACAAAGCCGTGCGCCACCAAGCCTGCACCCACCCAGAGTGAGCCCAGGCTCATCACCACACGCTCGTGCCCGGCATCGATCCAGCGCCCGACCAGGTAAGCCATCAGGCCTTCGGCCAGCAGCGCCAGGCTGAAGGCCAGAGACGACTCTGCCCGGCTCATGCCAAGAGCGGCCTCCAAAGGGGTCATCAACAAGGAGAAGGTGTAAAAAACGCTGCCCCAGGTGATGAGCTGGGGCAGGGATAGCCAAAAGCAAAAGGAGGGCAAGCGCGGTGCGTTCACAACAGAAAGGCACCTGAAAAATCACAGCTTGGTGCGCAAAAAAACGTGCAAGCTGAACAAATGCGGGGGCGCTGAACAGAGGATGCCAGGAGATGCATCCATCAGAGCATACCTGCCGCTCAAAAGGAGCGGGCATTCCGGTGGGTGTGGGATCAGGCCAAGCCGCATTTGCGGAACGTCCTTGAAGTTGCTAACCCTAGGTTTGTAAGTTGTTGATTTTTATAGGCGAACTGAAATTTTCGTCACAGTACGTGCTATCAATGCGTCATTGCAGTTGCAATTTTCTCTAAGGATCACGATTTGATCTTTCTGCGCGCCCAAGGCGGCAGTCAAATGGACCGGTTTGCAGCGATTGCCGTCACCGGATCAGACGTGCTGACTGACATCAACCGGCCACTAAGCGGACGATGCGGTTGTGGCAACAGAAGCGTCTAAGGCTGGTAAGGCACTTCATAATCTAACCCCTCCCCTCTGCTTTTCGAGATGCCTACCTTTCATCATGGATAAACTCTTGCTACAGCAGCTGGTGCTGGATCGGCTCGCCGAAAACCTTCTGCAAGCCGAACAGGCAGTGCGTGCGGCCCATGAAACGGCGACACACGAAGAAAACATTGCCGAAAACAAATACGACACATTGGGACTCGAAGCCGCCTACCTGGCCACCGGCCAGGCTCGGCGCGCTGAAGACCTTCGCCAGGCGATGGCCAATTGGCGCCAATTCCGCCCGCGTGCCTATGACGCCAGCAAAGGTATACAGCTCGGCGCGCTGGTCTGCCTAGTCAATTCCGACGACAAACAGCAACTGCTCTTTCTCGGGCCGGATGGGGGCAGCATGAAGTTGGTCAGCGGCGCACAGCTCATTCAGGTCATCAGCAGCGAAGCCCCTTTGGGGAGGGCCATGCTGGGTAAACACGAGGGTGATGAGGTGTGGATACAGGTAGCTCCAATCCGACAGCAATTTGAGGTGCTGCGGGTAAATTAATCCGCAAGCAAGCCCAAGCCAAATTGGCTTAGGTCATCAGATGTGCCTGGAAGCTAGACTTCGGCTGCGGGTCATTTGTGGCAACTCCAGAGTGATCGGTATGGAGCATCAAATCTATTCAAATTCAAAGATCCATCCGCCGACATCCGTGAATGGCAGCTATAGAGTGACCTGCCCCCTTTGAGCCGTACAAAATCGAAGGAACAAAGTGCGCAAATTTTGGAGACTTCCACTGACTGCTTTACTTTTTTGCATTGATTTAGGCGTTTGCAGCGACAGTCCGCTTTGGGTCGGATGCTGCCGGTCAGTCGATGATCCGTGAACGACTGCTTCCAGCCTCAAGCAGACCTATACACATTGCCGCTGGAAAACAGCACCCTCAGTGACGCAGAGCAACTACAGTGACTTTCTTCAGCACTGAACGTCGGCTTGGGCGCGAACTAGACCTGGATCAGCGCGCGGGGTAAACCAGTTGCCAGCCCTCAGGGCAATAGCCGGTGTAAGGGTAAAACTGCCCGACTGAGCTGCAAAAGTAACTGGCGCCGACGGGCTGAGGTGGCGGCATGACAACAGCGGGAGGGTTCACATAAGTCACCTGCGGCGGTGGCGCATAGCTGGGCTGGCTGGCGGCAGCGCTGATCGCTGCGCCTGCAATGCCCAGGACAATCAATGGCCCCAGCCAATCCGAAGCGCGTGGCTGGTGCACGATCTTGTGGCGTGGTGGATGCCCGTGCGGGCCGCCTGCCAGAGCGTGTGTGCTGAGAGCACCAGCGGACAGTGCAATGACCAAAATACCAAGAATTTTTTTCACAGGGCGCCTCATGATTGACAGGTGTCCACCCATAACGCCGCCCTGTGGTCGCCGTTGACAAGAAATCTCCAGAACCAGCTTCAGATGTAAGCCCTTGTGTATTGGCCGCTTTCAGTGTTCCTTGAGCACCCGGCGGTATTGCACCGCCTCGGCCACATGCGCTGTCTGAATGGTGTCACTGCCAGCCAGATCGGCAATGGTGCGGGCCACCTTCAGGCTGCGGTGGGTGCTGCGGCCGCTCCACCCCAGCCGGGTGGCGGCTTTTTGCAGCAAGGCGCGGGCGTTGTCGTCCAGCCGGGCCTGCGTGTCGATGGCCTGGCCTTGCAAGTCAGCATTGGTGCAAGCCTGACGGTCCAGTGCACGCTCGCGGGCCACCCTGCTGCGGACCGCAATGGCGCGGGTGCTTTCGCCCGGCGGGGCATTCAGCAGGTCTTGCGCGGGCAGACTGGGCACCTCGATGTGCAGGTCGATCCGGTCCAGCAACGGGCCGCTGAGTTTGCCCTGGTAGCGGCTGACCTGGTCGGGCGAGCAGCGGCAAGCACGGTGGGGGCTGCCCAGATAGCCGCAGGGGCAGGGGTTCATGGCGGCGATCAATTGAAAACGTGCTGGAAATTCGGCCCGCCTGGCCGCCCTGGCGATGGTGATGGTGCCAGTTTCCAGGGGCTCACGCAGGGCTTCCAGTGCGGCTCTTGGAAACTCCGGAAGTTCATCCAAAAACAGCACGCCGTGGTGCGCCAGAGAGATTTCGCCTGGGCGGGGCGGTGAGCCGCCACCGACCAGTGCCACGGCGCTGGCCGAGTGGTGAGGCTGGCCGGTTGGGCGTTGCGCCCAGCGCGACAAGTCAAAACGCCCAGCCAAGCTGGCGATGGCGGCCGACTCCAGCGCATCTTCGATGGACATGGGCGGCAGCAAGCCGGCAAAGCGCTGCGCCAGCATCGACTTGCCCGACCCGGGCGGGCCCACCATGAGCAAAGAGTGTCCGCCAGCGGCGGCAATTTCTAACACCCGTTTCACGCCGGCCTGGCCTTTCACGTCGGCCAGATCGGCGTAGCGTGGCGGCGCGCTGGGCGTGGTGGGTGCCATGCGCGCCCAACCATCGCTGGGTTCGGGTGGCGGCTCGTTCGATGGCGGCAGGAATTGCTGCACCACATCGAGCAAGTGCTGGGCCCGAAAGACTTCGGCATCGGGCACCAGCGCAGCTTCTTCGGCGCTGCCCGGCGGCAGCACCAGCCGGGTGCGTACTTGTTGCTGGCGCAGCGCTAGGCTCATGGCCAGCGCGCCGCGCACCGGACGCAACAGGCCCGACAAAGACAGCTCGCCTGCAAATTCGTAGCCTGCCAGTTTGCTGGCGTCAATTTGACCGCTGGCGGCCAGGATGCCCAGCGCGATGGGCAAGTCGAGCCGCCCCGAGTCTTTGGGCAAGTCGGCCGGGGCCAGGTTGACCGTGATGCGTTTGTTGTGCGGAAAGTCCAGCCCGCTGTTTTGCAGGGCCGAACGCACGCGTTCGCGTGCCTCTTTGACTTCGACATCCGCCAGTCCCACCAAGGTGAAGCTGGGCAGGCCATTGGCCAGATGCACCTCCACGGTGACTGCGGGCGCTTGCAGGCCGACCAGCGCTCGGCTGTGCACCAAACTGAGACTCATACCCTCTCCCTGCCCCACGCTGGTGCATGGTGTGTGCTCTGGCACCCGGACGTGGGATGCAGAATTTGTTGGAATGCTATTCAAGCATGAAGAGAGTAAAAAAGCACTGGTAAATGCCCTCAGATGCCCGGGTGAATGCAGGTTGGCACGCTCCCTGCATAAGGTCTATGTCCTTTATTAACTTCCTTGGAGTTCTGCATGAAAAAAATCCTCGTTCCTACCCTGATTGCCCTGGCTTTGGGTTCCGTGAGCGGTCTGGCCCAAGCCCAGGCAGCAGCTCCTGCGAGCAGCCTGTCTTTCAACGTCGGCGCTGTGAGCGATTACCGCTACCGCGGCATTTCCCAGTCACGCCTGCAGCCTGCCTTGCAAGGCGGCTTGGATTACGCGGACAAGAGTGGTTTCTATGTGGGTGCTTGGGGTTCAACCATCAAGTTCATCAAAGATTCTGGCGCCTCTAAAGGCAACGTCGAGCTTGACTTGTATGGTGGTTACAAAGGTGCTGTGGGCGATGTGGCCTACGACGTGGGATTCTTGCGGTATGAATACGTTGGAAACAAGCTTGGAGAAGTCCCTTTGTATGCAAATGCCAACACCAGCGAGGTCTACGGGGCAGCCACCTTTGGCTTGGTAACTGCCAAGTATTCGCATTCACTGACGAATGTGTTTGGTACCCCTAACAGTAAAAACAGCTATTACCTTGACCTGAGTGCTGCCTTTGATATGGGCAATGGGTTTACTTTGGTGCCGCACGTGGGCCATCAGATGGTCAAGAACAATGATGCCGGTACGTATACAGATTACGCGCTGACGCTGAGCAAAGACTTGGGTAATGGGCTGTCTGCGTCTGCTGCAATCGTGGGGACCGATGCAGACAAGGTCTTTTACACCTTGAAAGACAAGTTCAACGGCAAGTCCGGCCTGGTCGTTGGCCTGAAATACGCCTTCTGATTTCCCACATTCCAACCAAGGAACCATCATGAAACTGGTGACCGCCATCATCAAACCCTTCAAGCTGGACGAAGTGCGTGAAGCACTTTCGGGCATCGGCGTGCAGGGCATCACCGTGACCGAAGTCAAAGGCTTTGGTCGTCAAAAGGGCCACACCGAGCTGTATCGCGGTGCGGAATACGTCGTCGATTTCTTGCCCAAAGTGAAGATCGAGGCGGCCGTGTCCGACGAGCTGGTCGAGCGCGTGATCGAAGCCATCGAAGCCGGTGCCCGCACCGGCAAAATCGGTGACGGCAAGATCTTCGTGTACGACCTCGAGCAAGTGGTTCGCATCCGCACCGGTGAGACCGGTGGCGAAGCCCTTTGATGCATCAACAAGAGAGTCGAAACATGAAAAAACTACTTGCTACTCTGGCCTTGGGCCTGACTTTGGGTTTCGGTGTGTTCGGTGCGGCATCTGTCGCCACCGCCCAGACTGCACCTGCCGCCGTGTCGGCCCCTGCTGCCGCAACCCCTGCTGAGGCCAAACCGGCCGATGCTGCTGCTCCGGCCACTGCGCCTTCTGCCGCGCCTGCAGCTGCAGAGGCTGCACCTGTGCTGGTGCCCAACAAAGGCGATACCGCCTGGATGATGGTGTCCACCATCTTGGTGATTCTGATGGTCATTCCTGGCCTGGCCCTGTTTTATGGCGGTCTGGTGCGCAGCAAAAACATGCTGTCCGTGCTGATGCAGGTGGTGGTCACGTTCTCGATGATCACCGTGCTGTGGTTCATCTACGGCTACAGCCTGGCCTTTACCGAAGGCAATGCCTACATCGGTGGTTTTGACCGCCTGTTCATGAAGGGCATCTGGGACAACGTGGGTGGCACCTTCGCCAACGCGGCCACGTTCAGCAAAGGCGTTGTGATTCCTGAAATTACGTTCGCGGCTTTTCAGGCCACGTTCGCAGGCATCACTTGCGCCCTGATCGTTGGTGCCTTTGCCGAACGCATCAAGTTCTCTGCTGTGTTGGCCTTCATGGTGCTGTGGTTCACTTTCAGTTACCTGCCCGTGGCACACATGGTCTGGTTCTGGATGGGCCCTGACGCCTACGCTTCCAAGGA
>NZ_JBIKHV010000174.1:0-3068 GCF_044361985.1 Limnohabitans sp.
CAAACACAACAACGAGCAAGCTTATTTGCTGCGCAAGTTTGTCAGCTTCTGGGGCACCAACAACTGCGACCACCAGGCCCGTATTTGCCACTCCACCACCGTTGCGGGTGTGGCCAACACCTGGGGTTATGGCGCCATGACCAACTCGTACAACGACATGCAAAACAGCAAAGTCGCGTTGTACATCGGCTCCAACGCCGCCGAAGCCCACCCCGTGTCCATGCTGCACATGCTGCATGCCAAGGAGAACGGTTGCAAGATGATCGTGGTCGATCCACGCTTCACGCGCACAGCGGCCAAGGCCGACGAGTTCGTGCGAATCCGTTCCGGCACTGACATCCCTTTCCTTTTTGGCTTGCTGTACCACATCTTCAAAAATGGCTGGGAAGACAAAAAATACATCAACGACCGTGTGTATGGCATGGAAGCCGTCAAGGCCGATGTGTTGGCCAAGTGGACGCCCGACAAGGTCGAGGAAGCCTGCGGCATCAAAGAAGACCAGATGTTCAAGGTCGCCAAGATGCTGCACGACCACAATCCCGGCACCATTGTCTGGTGTATGGGCCAGACCCAGCACACCATTGGCAACGCCATGGTGCGTGCCTCTTGCATCTTGCAACTGGCCTTGGGCAATGTCGGCAAGAGCGGCGGCGGCACCAACATTTTCCGTGGCCACGACAACGTTCAGGGCGCAACCGATGTGGGCCCCAACCCCGATTCACTGCCGGGCTACTACGGCCTGGCCGAAGGCTCCTGGAAGCATTTCGCCAACACTTGGGGCGTGGATTTCGAGTGGATTAAAAAGCAATTCGCCAGCCCCGCCATGATGGGCAAGAACGGCATCACCGTTTCCCGCTGGATCGATGGCGTGCTCGAGAACAATGAACTGATCGACCAAGACAGCAACCTGCGCGGAGTCTTTTATTGGGGTCATGCCCCCAACTCGCAAACCCGTGGCCTCGACATGAAGCGCGCCATGGACAAGCTCGATTTGCTGGTGGTGGTGGATCCGTATCCATCGGCCACGGCCGCCATGGCCGCGATGCCCGGCAAGGCCGAAGACCTGAACCCCAACCGAGCCGTGTACCTGTTGCCTGCTGCCACTCAGTTTGAAACCAGTGGTTCCTGCACCGCCTCCAACCGCTCATTGCAATGGCGCGAGAAGGTCATCGATCCTTTGTGGGAGAGCCGCTCGGACCACATGATCATGCACCAGTTGGCTGAGAAACTGGGCTTTGCGAAAGAGCTGAGCAAGAATTACAAAATGCAAAAGATCAAGGGCCTGGACGAACCTGTGCCCGAGGATATCCTGCGCGAAATTAATAAGTGCGTCTGGACCATTGGCTACACCGGCCAAAGCCCTGAGCGCCTCAAGGCCCACATGAAGAACATGAACTTGTTCGACGTGAAAACCCTGAAGGCCAAAGGTGGCAAAGACAAGGAAACCGGCTACGACTTCACGGGTGATTACTTTGGTCTGCCTTGGCCTTGCTACGGCACGCCCGAACTCAAGCACCCCGGCTCGCCCAACTTGTACGACACCTCCAAGCACGTCATGGAGGGCGGGGGTAACTTCCGCGCCAACTTCGGTGTGGAGCGTGAAGGCAAGAGCTTGCTGGCCGAAGACGGCTCGCACTCGATGGGCGCTGATATCACCACGGGTTACCCTGAGCTGGACCACATCCTGCTGAAAAAATTGGGTTGGTGGGACGAGTTGAGTGAGGCTGAAAAAGCCAAGGCTGAAGGCAAGAACTGGAAGACCGATTCGTCGGGCGGCATGATCCGTGTGTTCATGAAGGAGCACGGCTGTCACCCGTTTGGCAACGCCAAGGCGCGTGCTGTGGTCTGGAACTTCCCAGACCCGATTCCGCAGCACCGCGAACCTTTGTATGGCACGCGGCCAGACCTGATGGCCAAGTACCCCACACACGACGACAGAAAAGCTTTCTGGCGACTGCCGACCTTGTTCAAAACCGTGCAAGACAAAAACATCGCCGACAAGGTGCATGAGAAGTACCCGCTCATCCTGACCTCGGGTCGCTTGGTCGAGTACGAAGGTGGGGGGGAAGAAACCCGCTCCAATCCCTGGCTGGCCGAATTGCAGCAAGAGGCCTATGTCGAGATCAACCCCAAAACAGCGGCTGAACGCGGCGTGCGTGACGGTGACCGTGTTTGGTTGTTGGGCGCCACGGGCGCACGCCTGAACGTGCAGGCCATGGTGACTGAACGCGTGGACACCGGCACTGTGTGGATGCCCTTCCACTTTTCGGGCCGTTGGCAAGGTGCCGACATGCTGGCGCATTACCCCAAAGGTGCAGCGCCCATCGTTCGCGGCGAGGCGGTCAACACCGCCACCACCTACGGTTATGACAGCGTCACCATGATGCAAGAGTCCAAAACCACCGTTTGCAACATCGAAAGAGCCTAAGCGCTCAAGGAGAACACGATGGCACGAATGAAATTTATCTGCGATGCAGAGCGCTGTATCGAATGCAACGGCTGCGTCACGGCTTGCAAAAACGAACATGAAGTCCCTTGGGGCGTGAACCGCCGCCGCGTAGTCACCTTGAACGATGGCGTTCCCGGTGAAAAGTCGATCTCGGTGGCCTGCATGCATTGCTCGGATGCACCTTGCATGGCGGTCTGCCCCGTCAACTGCTTTTACAAAACCGACGAAGGCGTGGTGTTGCACGACAAGGACATTTGCATCGGCTGTGGCTACTGCTCTTACGCCTGCCCGTTTGGTGCACCACAATTCCCCTCGCAGGGCACCTTTGGCGTGCGCGGCAAGATGGACAAGTGCACTTTCTGTGCGGGTGGTCCAGAAGAGCACGGCAGCCAAGCCGAGTTCGACAAGTACGGACGCAACCGATTGGCCGAAGGCAAGCTGCCTGCCTGCGCCGAAATGTGCTCTACCAAAGCCCTGCTCGCCGGTGACGGCGATGTGGTGGCCGACATCCTGCGGGGCCGTGTGATTCAGCGCGGCAAGGGTGCCGAAGTCTGGGGCTGGGGCACCGCCTACGGCAACCAAGCCAAGCAAGGAGCCTGAGCATGAAAACAGCCTTCCT
>NZ_JBIKHV010000175.1:0-3048 GCF_044361985.1 Limnohabitans sp.
CATGGGGTTCCTTTTGTGGGGTGGCAGGGACAATGCAGGTGTCTAAAAACGGGCGGTGACGGCGTGAGCGTTTGCAGCGTTCGAATCGCTCATGTGGGCTTGCGGTTGACCAGCACAATGCCGACCACCACCAAGCCCAATGCGGCCAGCAGGGTCGGTGAGGCGGTTTCGCCCAGCATCAGGGTGCCAAACAGCAGGGCAAACAGCGGGGTCAAAAACACGAACACCGAAATCTTGGTGGCCGGGTAGCGGCCCAGCATCCACATCCAGGCCAAGTAGCTGGCAAACGCGCCCACCACGGTTTGCGCCAGCATCGAGCCCCAGGCCATGGGGCTCCAGTCGAATGACCAGCTTTCACCCAAGGCCAAAGAAAGCCAGGGCAGCGTCAGCGCCGTGGTGCCGATTTGGTAAAGCAACAGTTTTTCAGGGGCAACGCGGGTGAGGTTGTTGGCCCGAATGCTCACGGTGGTCAGGCCCCACAGTGCACCGGCCGCCAGCCCCAGCAGGTCGCCTGCCAAACCCTCACCGGCGTGGGCGCCCATGCCCTCGCGCATGGCAAAGACCACGGCGACAAAAGCGCAAGCCAGGCCCAGCCACTGCATGGGGCGAAGGCGTTCGGATTTGACAAACAGGGGCACCAGCGCCGCCACCCAAAATGGCGCGGTGTAAAGAAACACTGTCAGGCGCGATGCCGAGGTGTGCAGCAGACCCAGATAGATGCAGGCAAATTCGGCCGCAAACAGCCCGCCCGCCAGCAGCCCGGCCCAAAGGCTGCCATCGCCCTCAAACAGGCGCACACCGCGCACGCGGCACCAAATCAACAACAGCACACTGGCACCGATGCAGCGCAGGCTGGCCTGAAACAGTGGCGCCACTTCCAACACGACGGCCTTGACCAGCACTTGTTGCAAGCCCCAAAACATGCAGCATGCCAGCAGCATGCCCACGGCCAAACCGTCCAGATTGTCTTTGCGCAAATTCATGTCGGGCATTGTGCCGTGCTCCGGCTCGGTGGCCTGTCTCCTGAGGTCATGGGGCCATGCGCACGGGTAACATGCCAACAACCTGCGCCTTGCCGCGCCCTTGCACGCGTTTGCCCATGAAAAAATTTGACAACTCAGCGATCAACGACCTGCCGTCGGGGGTGTCCCGGCGCGAGTGGCACCGCATGGCCTTGGCCCTGGCCATGGCGCCCTGGCTCACGCCTGCCGCACAGGCGCAGGCATTGACGCGCGCTGCAGGCGCTGCCGAAGGTCCGCGCTGGCAAGTCGACCCTTTCAGCCTGGGCCTGGCCAGCGGCCAACCTCAGCCGGGCAGCGTGGTGCTGTGGACGCGTCTGCGCATTGCTGAGGCCGATGCCGCGATGAGGGCACAGCCCGTGGCGGTGCTGTGCGAGGTGTTTGCCGATGCGGCCTTGCGCCAGCCCGTGCGCCAGTGGCGCGTGCAGACCGACGCGGTCCGGGCGCACAGCGTGCATGTGGTGGCGAATGGCTTGCAAGCCGGGCGCCCTTATTGGTACCGTTTTGTGTGCGGCTCTGCCAGCAGCCCGGTGGGCCGTGCCCGCACCAGCCCGGCGACCGATGACCCGGTGGATCGCCTGCGCATCGCATTGGCTTCTTGCCAGCATTACGAGCAAGGCTACTTTGCTGCCCACCGCGAAATGGCCCAGAGCGAGCTGGACTTGGTGCTGTTTGTAGGGGACTACATTTACGAAAGCTCCAACGCGCAGCACATGCTGCGCAAGCACCTGGGGGGCGTGCCCAAGTTGCTGGACGAATACCGTGACCGGCATGCGCAATACAAAACCGATGCCGATCTGCAGGCTTGCCACGCCGCGCACACCTGGGTCATGACCTGGGATGACCACGAGGTGGTGAACGATTACGCCAACGATCTGGACCGCAGTTACACCGATCCGCAGGTATTTTTGCGGCGCCGTGCTGCGGCTTACCAGGCCTATTTTGAGCACATGCCGGTGCGTTTGGGGCCCGACCCTGCCAACACCAGCCAGATGCGCATTCATGACCGCATGGCTTGGGGGCGACTGGCCGATCTCTGGACGCTCGATGGCCGTCAATACCGTGATCACCAGGCCTGCCCAGACCCGATGCGCGGTGGCGGTCGTGTCGTGGTGGGATGCGATGCCTTGGCCGACCCCTCGCGCAGCATGCTGGGCATGGCACAAGAGCGGTGGTTTTCTGAGGGGCTGACGGGCAGCACCAAACGCTGGAAGCTGGTCGCACAGTCGACCCAGATGAGTTCAAGTGGCGTCAACACGCCCTTGGGCCGCAGCGCTTTCACCGATGGCTGGGACGGTTATCCGCAAGCCCGCGCCAGACTGCTGCGGACGGTGGCCCAAGCCGGGGTGCAAAACGTGCTGTTGCTGGGCGGTGATGTGCACATGAATGTGGCCGCCCAGTTGCGCGTGCAGCCCAACGACGAGCGCTCGCCCATCGTGGCCAGCGAGGTGGTGACCACCTCGATCACGTCACGCGGGCTGTCTGAAAAATTGCTCGCCCAGATTCGCGACAGCAACCCGGACATCCTGCACGCGCGCGCCGATGAGCGCGGCTACACCTTGCTGGAGGTCAGGCCCGAGGGCATCAACGCTGAATTTCGAACCACCCCCAACCCGGCTCAGGCCGATGGGGTGTTCAAGACTCAGGCGCAGTGGGCCATCCGATCCGGCGTGGCAGGGTTACAAAAGACCTGACGCGCATGGGGCCAGCAAAAACAAACGGCGCTGGGGCATCTTGAATTCATCGGGATTGGGCGTGACTGAGTGGTTTTTTTTTGGTCGGTCAGACTAGAATCTGTTCATGAATACCAACGCACAGACGCCGCCTAAAAAGTCTTTCAAGATCCAAATGTTGGCGGCCAGGGAGACGGCCATCATTCAGTCTGTGAACCGCTTGTTGGCTGAAAAGGGTTTTGATGCCATGACGGTGGACGAAGTGGCCGCCGAAGTGGGCATTGCCAAGGCCAGCCTGTACAAGCACTTCACCAGCAAAGAAGAGTTGGCTTGTGCGGCCATGGTGATGGCCATGC
>NZ_JBIKHV010000176.1:0-3031 GCF_044361985.1 Limnohabitans sp.
ATGTGGACGGGCACCTTGCTGTTGTTTGGTGGTCTGTCCATCATGCCCTTTGCCCTGCTGCTGCTGTCAGAACCAGAAAGCCCCAACCTGTGGGTGGGCCAGATCGGTGCATGCCTGGCCTTTGTGCTGGTGGGTGCGGGCATCCAGGTCACGCAAACTGCCGGCATGGCATTGGCCCACGACCTGGCCACCGACGACAAGCGCCCCCGTGTGGTCGCCTTGCTCTACAGCATGCTGCTGATCGGCATGATCGCCAGCAGCACGGTGTTTGGGCTGGTGCTCGATGACTTCACTCCACAAAAACTGATTCAGCTGGTGCAAGGCTGTGCCGTGCTGGTGGCGGTGATGAACCTGACCTCGCTGTGGAAGCAAGAGGCCAGGCAAGCCAAACGTGGTCGCCGCGCTGCAGGCGGTTTTGCCCACAGCTGGCGCGAACTGATGGCGCAACCCCAGATGCGTCGCTTCATGTGGACACTGGGTTTGGGCACCTTTGCCTTCAACATGCAAGACATCGTGTTGGAACCCTACGCCGCCGAGATTTTGCGGCTCGACGTGGGCATGACCAGTGCCCTCACCGCCCTGAGTTCAGGCGGTGCCTTGCTGGCCTTCATGGTCTCAGCCCGCTGGCTGTCGGGTGGGCTGCATGCCTGTCGCCTGGCCAGTCTGGGCGTGCTGTTGGGCTTGCCTGCTTTTGCGATGGTGATTTTTTCTGGCCCCCTCGAAGCGGCCTGGCTGTTCCGCTGCGGCGTGGGCCTGATCGGCTTCAGCGGCGGCCTGTTTTCAGTCGGCATGCTGGTCACGGCCATGGGCATGGCCCAGGACGGCAACCGACTGAGTGAGCTGGGCGGTCTGGTCATCGGCACCTGGGGCGCCGTGCAAGCCACCAGCGCCGGTGCGGCCATGGCGCTGGGCGGTGCACTGCGCGACGGTGTGTCGGTGCTGGCCATGTCGGGCGCCATGGGCGAGGCCCTGGTCACGCCCATCACGGCCTACAGCTTTGTCTACCACCTCGAAATTTATTTGTTGTTTGTCGTGCTGGTGGCCTTGGGCCCCATGTTGCGATCCAGCCGCCTGGCCGCCCGTGCAGCCAGCAGCAACCCACCCACCCCGTTTGGCCTGGCGCAACTGCCAAGCTGACGATTGACCATTTTTTTTGAAGGAGCACAGCCATGGAAACAGGCGCAATCACACAGTACATCGATGTGGCCCAAATCGTTTTGTACATGTTCTGGGCGTTCTTCGCGGGGCTGATTTATTACCTCTTGCGTGAAAACCACCGCGAAGGCTACCCGATGGACTCTGGCCGCGAAAACGGCCCCAAGATCGACGGCTGGCCACCCGTGCCCGAGCCCAAGGTCTTCAAGACACAAGATGGCCACACCTACCTCTCGCCCGATCTGGCCCGCCCTGATGGCGAATACAGCGGCCAGCCCACACACGGCTGGAACGGTGCGCCGCTTGAGCCTATAGGCGACCCGTTGCTGGCTGGCGTGGGGCCTGGCGCTTGGGCCATGCGCGCCGACACGCCCGACATGGACCCGCACGGCCACCCCAAGATCGTGCCCTTGCGCATCGCCACGGACCACTCGGTGGCCAAGCAGGATGTAGACCCCCGCGGCCTGCCCGTCTGGGGTGCTGACAAAGTGATCGCAGGCACCGTGTGCGAACTCTGGGTAGACCGCATGGAGATGCTGTTTCGCTACGCCGAAGTGCAACTGGCCGGCTCCGATAAACGCGTCTTGCTGCCCATGACCTTTGCGCGCATCAAAAAAGACGGCACGCACGTGCAAGCCATCCTCGGCCACCAGTTTGTCAACGTGCCCCAGACAAAATCGAATGAGCAGATCACCTTGCTCGAAGAAGAAAAAATCACCGCCTATTACGGTGCAGGCACCTTGTACGCGACACCTGAGCGCCAGGAACCCATCATATGAAAGCCACCCACGAACACGAATGGGAAGCCGCTCCCGGCTTGCCCAGCGCTTTGCCCAAGGGCGAGCGCATGGTCTGGCAAGGTGCGCCAGACTGGCGCAGCCTGGCCATCCACGCCTTTCATGTGCGCAAAGTGGCCCTTTACTTTGCCCTGATGCTGGCGGTGCAAGCCATCAACCTGACGGCGCCTGAAGGCGCTGTCGACTGGAAGCCGATGGTGGTGGCGGCCAGCTTTTATGCCCTGGCCTTGGCGCTGCTGTTGGGCACCGCCTGGTTGTCAGCGCGCAGCACGCTGTATACCCTGACCAACAAGCGGGTGGTGATGCGCATTGGCATCGTGCTGACGCTGACTTTCAACCTGCCCTTCAAACGCATCGCAGCCGCCTCCCTCAAGCCCCATGCACGTGGCATGGGTGACATCGCCCTGGCCCTGAACCCCGAAGACCGCATTGGCTGGGCGCACCTGTGGCCGCACCAGCGTGCCTGGCATATCAGCCAGCCCCAACCCACCTTGCGTTGTGTGCCCAATGGTGCGCAGGTGGGTGAACAACTGCTGAACTTGTGGCGCGCAGAACGCGCTGGGGAAAGCCTGCGCATGGCCGATGCATCCTCAGCGCCTGCTTCCCAAGCCCCTCACCAACAAGGCATGCTGGCATGAACACCTTGCCCAAGACACATTGGTCCACCCAGAACCAGCGCCTGAGCCTGAACCGCTCCATGGCCTGGATCGGCGTGCTGCTGCTGGCTCTGCTGGTGGCCATCGGTCTGGCCAGGTGGTCAGGGCTGGACCCCCGCAGCCCTGACGCCGCCGTGCAGTGGCAACGTGCCTTACAGTTTCGTGACCTGCCCGGTGGCGACATCGCCGTGCTCGACCAGAGCACAGGCCGGCAAGTGGCCAGCTTCACGGGTGAACAAGGCTTTTTGCGCAGCAGCTTACGCGCCCTGGCCAGAGAGCGCCACCGCGAAAAAATCAGTGGCGATGGCCCTTTTCTGTTGATTGGGCGCACCGATGGCCGCCTGACCCTGCTCGACCCCAGCACCCATCAACGCATTGACCTCGAATCGTTTGGTCCCAGCAATGCCGCCGTCTTTGCCAGCT
>NZ_JBIKHV010000080.1:0-9989 GCF_044361985.1 Limnohabitans sp.
ACGACGACAGCGGTCAGTTGTGGGTGCACTACACCCCGGTGACGTCCAAAGAACACGCGGCCAGCGAGCACGCCAAACCCTTAAAGGTCAGCACCCGCATGGTCGTGGGGGCCGATGGTGCAAGGTCGGAAGTGGCGCGCCAGGCCATTCCGAATGCGCACAAAACCAAATACGTGTTCGCCTACCACGAGATCATCGAAGCCCCTGTGGGGCAGCCGGGTTACGACGCGGCACGTTGCGATGTTTATTACCAAGGCGAAGTCTCACCCGATTTTTATGGCTGGGTGTTTCCGCACGGCAAGACCATGAGCGTGGGCATGGGCAGTGCCGACAAAGGGTATTCGTTGCGCAGCGCCACGGCGCGTTTGCGTGCCATTGCGGGCTTGACCCACGCGCCCACATTGCGCCGTGAAGGCGCGCCGATTCCCCTCAAGCCCTTGCCGCAATGGGACAACGGCCGTGATGTGGTTGTGGTGGGCGATGCCGCCGGGGTGGTGGCACCGTCTTCGGGCGAAGGCATTTATTACGCCATGGACTGCGCCCGGCGCGTGGCCAAAGCGGCCCACCAGGCTTTGCAGACCGGCAACAGCGCCTGCCTCAAGCAGGGCCGCAAAAGCTTCATGAAACAGCACGGCCGTGTGTTCTGGATTTTGGGGGTGATGCAGTATTTCTGGTACCAGAACGACCGCCGCCGCGAAAAATTTGTCAAGATTTGCGAAGACCGCGATGTGCAGCGCCTGACCTTTGAGTCCTACATGAACAAGGAGTTGGCGCGCAAAGACCCAATGGCGCATGTGCGCATCTTCCTCAAGGACATGGCCCACCTGCTGGGTCTGGCGCGAACATGAGCCGGCTGGGCAGCGCAACAAGCCCCGGTGCAATGCGTCTCATGCCTAGCAAGCGATGGCGTTCATGAATCCACTCTGGAGCCGACAATCCCTCATCCGACTGGCACTGGCCATCGTCTTGAGCTACGCCACGGCAGGCATCGGAGGGGCCCTGACCGATCTGGGGCCGTGGTACTTTGCCTTGCGCCACCCCGCTTGGAAACCGCCCGATGCCGCCTTCGGCGTGATTTGGACCACCATTTTCACCTTGTGTGCCGTCAGTGCTTGGCTGGCTTGGCAAGCGGCCGAAACCCCTGCGTTGAAGCGGCGTGTCGCTTGGCTTTTTGGCGTGAACGCGCTGCTCAATATTTTGTGGAGCGCCCTTTATTTCAAATTGCAGCGCCCGGACTGGGCCTTGTACGAGGTCGTTTTTCTGTGGCTGTCTATCGTGGCCCTGATCGTTGGCTTGTGGCACCTGTCCCGATGGGCCAGTTTGCTGCTGACCACTTATTGGGTCTGGGTCAGCATTGCTGCGGTATTGAACTGGGAGACCGTTCAACTCAACGCGCCTTTTGCGGGGGTTTTGGGTTGAAGTGAGGCACCATGGCCAAGAGACTATGGAATCCAGACCCTTGATATTCAAACTGAACTGATTGGTAATAACCTAGCCTTTTGGGTTTGTCAATCTAGGGTTTCTCATGCTTGCCGCCAAAGGGTAATGATTTTATAAACCAATCTGCAGCAGCGGACCGGCATGCTATGTCGCTGGCGGATAGTCGCCCCGGTTTTCACCTTCCCCAAGGGTGGTACGCTCATGTTGCTAGGAACGCGCATGTCTGAGTTCAATGGTTTGGGGGGGCAATCACAAAGCTTCAAACAGGTTGGCAACCTGCAAGATGATTGCAAAGAGTCACTCTTGGCCGTGATTGAAAAGCAAATCATTCCCAGATTGCTGAATGTGCAGCAATTCTTCCCCGTCAAGTCCAAAGCCCCTGCTGAGGATTTGGAAGTTGATTCGCAGCCTGAATTTTTGGCATTCACGCAGCATTGCGTTTCTGGCGATGCCCTCAGTGCCAACCGCATCGTCGATGCGCTGATGGCCAGAGGACTGGCACAAGACCGTATTTTTTTGGAACTGATCACCCCGGCTGCACGCCATCTGGGTGTTTTGTGGGATCAGGACTTGTGTGACTTCACGCAGGTGACTTGCGGTTTGGCCATGATGCACCAGATGATTTACCGGCTGGGTTACGAGTCTCAGGCCGGCCCGCATGATGGGGGGGAAAGGGAAAGGGTCATGTTGGCTTGCGCCCCAGGCTCCCAGCATTTTCTGGGGCTGACGATCGTGGCTGACTTTTTCCGCAAGGCGGGTGCCGATGTGGTGCTCGAAATTGCATCGACAGCGTCCGAATTGTCGCGTGCAGTGGCCAATGAATGGTTTGACGTGGTTGGCATTTCTGTGGCGCTGGAAACACAGTTGCAGAACCTGCCTGCCTTGATTCAGCAGCTGAGGGCAAACTCGGGCAATCCCAAAGTCAAGGTGGTGCTGGGGGGCCCGATTTTCTTGCTGAAAGACTTCAACCCGCAGACTTTGGGTGCCGATGCGATTTTCACCGACGCGCGAGGGGCGGTTGGCGCCGTCAAGCAACTGATTCGGTCAGCCTAGCCCGACGGCCACGGACCCGCTGGCAACCGACCAGCAGGCAACCGAACAGTAGGTACTTTTGCCTCACCCGCCTTGTTGTCTTTTGGCAAAGCCAGACCTCATCCTTCAGCACACCAGCGCAAGATGTGTTGAACCGTACCGGAGGGGTCTTCTTCGTGGGCCAGATGACCCAGTCCGGGTTGAGTTGTTTTCTGGGCTTGCTGCAAACGACGACAAGCTTCATCGGCCAGAGCCGGTGGCACAGTCTGGTCGTTCGCTCCGATCGCCATGAAAACCGGGTTGCGCAGCTCATGCAGGCGAGCGGCCAGGGGCTTCAGGCGCCAGGCCGCCATCATCGACAGCACGCCATGCACATGCCCCGAGTCGCTCAGCACGCGCGCATAAAGCGAAAGCCCTTCAGCGTCGAGGGTGGAGCCAGTGCGCGACAGCCAGTCGGCCACGGCACCCGGCTTGGCCGCCATTTTGCCGGTGGCCCAGGCTGACAAAGGGTTCAGGGCGGCCACTTTGGCCGCAGGACCAAACAACCAAGAAGCCACGCCGGGCAATGGCAGCCAGGCTGGGTTCAGTCCAATCAGGGTGCTGCGCGACATGCTCTCGAAGTGCAAGGCCATGTGTGCGGCAATGGCCGCACCGGCAGAGTGGCCCACAATAACCTGGGGTGTCAATTGCAGTTGCAGCATCAGGGCCCGCAGCCCCTCGCTCATGCCCGGCAGCGACAGGGCATGCTCTGGCCCCCGGCTGGTGAATGCATGGCCAGGCAGGTCGGGCGCGATCACCGTGAAATGTTGCGCCAGCGCGGGCAGCAAGCCGCGCCAGCTGAAGCTGCCCGAGCCGGTGCCGTGCAAAAGCAGCATGCAGGGGCCTTGGCCCAGGCTTTGTACATGCCACTGAATGCCGCCCGCTTGCACAAAACGGCTGTGTTGGGCGTGCGGCCAATGGGCCCGGTGATCGGCCCAGGACATGCCGGGGTAAAAGCTTTCAAACATGGTGGGCTTGCCGACGATGGGATGGGGCGGTCCAGGGGCTTGGGCGCATGGGGTGGTTCATGCGCTGGGGCTGCGCACCAGCGCCATCGCATGCGCCATGCGCTGGGCCTGCACCTGTGGCATGGGCAGGTAGCTGGCGCCCATGGTGGTGGCCAGTTGCTGGGCTTGTGCGTCGGGCTGCAGGGAGGTGTCGATCCACAAGGACCGGTGCCCGCTGAGGCGCCATTGCTGGCCCCAGCTTTGCGCATCGGTCTGCGCCTGCGCACGGCCGCCCAGACCTTGCAGGGTCACGTTGGCGCGGCCGTCGCTCAGCACCACCAAAATCGGCGTGATGCCTTGACGCTGCAACTGTGCGGCTTGTTCGTGCGCCATTTTGAGGGCCAGCGCCAGCGGCGTACCACCGCCACCGGGCAAGCCCGTCATGGCGCGTTTGGCCCGCACCAGCGAGCGCGTCATGGGCAGCAGCAACTGCGCTTGCGCGCCGCGGAAGGCCACGATGCACACGCTGTCGCGTCGGGCATAAGACTGCTGCAGCAGCAACTCGACGGCGCCCTTGGCTTCTGCCAGGCGCTGCAAAGCGGCCGAGCCTGAGGCATCCAACGCCAGGATCAGGCAACTCGACGAGCGTTGCTGGTAGCGCTGGACATGGAAGTCTTCGGCACGGATCGCCACGCGGCCCCGGGGCCAGGCGGAAGGCGGTTTTGGCGTGCCTGCCGGGTTTTGTGCCGTCTGTCTGATCTGTGCGTTCAGCGCATGCACCGGCTGGGCCAGGCGCAGCCTTTGCTTTGGCGCTGCGGCACGCAAGGTGGCCAGCACGTGCAGCCTGGCCTGACCACCAGGGCGGCCCGGTCGAGGCGGCAAAGGACGGCCGCGTTGCTGGCCCGTGCGGGTTTGGCCGCTGCGGCCCGAGCTGTTTTGGCTGGCCGCGCCTTGTCGGGTCATCAGCGCGTCCAGCATGTGCGGGGGCAGGCTGGCCAGGGCGGCCGCGACCATCATCTCTTGCAGCTCTTCGGCGCTGGGCTCGGGTGCTTGGCTTGCTGCATCGTCTTGGGAGTCGTCCCTTGAATCGTCGCTTGGATCCCCCGCCGAATCCTCAGGCATTTCACCCGGGTCTTGTGCCGGTGCTTCAGGGCTTGGGGGGGCGCCCTCGGGCGGTGCAGTTTGCGGTGTGGCTTCTTGTGCAGTGGGTTCGGCAGGCCACTGGGTGGCGCGCGGAGCCAGCACGCAGCGAGCGGCAAAGCCTAAGTCTTCATCTTGCACGGTGCTGCGTCCGTTGAGTGCGGCATGGCCGCAGGCCACACGCAGCGCCAGGCTGGGCACCCGCAAAGAGCCGATGCCCAGGCCCAAGGCGGCCGCGCAAAGTGCCTGAACTTGTGCATCGGTGGCCAGCACCTGTGGCAAGCCTTGGCGGGCGCGGGCCAGTGCTGCTGGACTGAGTTGGATGTGCAGTGCGTCCGACTCGGCTTCGGGGCCATCCTGCCAGTCTGCATGGATGTCCGAGGGTGAGAGTTCGTGCAGATCGAGCCATATGCCCAGGCGTTCTTGCAAGGCGGGGCCCACGCCGGGCTCGTCCGGCAGGGATTCGTCCAGTGCAATCACCCCAAAGCGGGTGGCGGCAGGTGCACCGCTGTGCCGGGTGGGTGGCACCTGGCCTTGTTCGAGGGCTTGCACCAAGGGCGCCATCAGGGCAGGCGGCAGGCGCTCGGCCATGGGCAACAGCACCAGGCCTTGGTCAGCTTGTTGCAGCAAGCCCGCTTGTGTGTGCAGTTGTCCGGTTTGCAGGGTGTGGGCCAGGTCGATGCCGCCCAGCAGGCGTTCGGTGTCCACCGAGCCTGGCACCTTGACCATCGCCAGTCCCAGCTTGGCCAAGGCGCCCAGCCAGCCATCGCGCACCGGGCCATGCGGTGCGCGCAGGCAAATGCCACCAAAGCCCTGCGGGTCCAGCTGCAGCAGCTGCAGCGTGGTCAGCGCGTCTGCCCAACGCTCAAAGGGCGTGCTGTCAGCGCTGGGCGTGCCGGGTTTGGGGTTCATACGGGCAGGCCTACTTCAAGCGGCCAGCACTTCTTGCAAACTGCGCTGCACACGGGCACCCGAGTCGGTGTCGTCCAGCGGGTTGCGGCGCAGGCGGTGGCGCAGCGCCAGCGGGGCCATGCTTTGCAAATGTTCGGGCTTCACGGCCAAATGGCCTTGCAGCGCGGCAAAGGCGCGGGTGGCGCGCAACAGCGTCAGCTCGGCCCGCAGGCCATCTGTGCCCAGTTGTTGGCACAGCCGGGCGCACAGCATCAGCATATCGTCGCTCACCTGCACTTGGCTGAGCCGTTCACGTGCCTTGACGATGCTTTTTTGCAGTTTCTGGTTGTCTTTTTGCCACAGCGCCTTGAAGGCGGCAGGGTCTTTGTCGAACGCGTCACGGCGCTTGATGATGTTCACCCGCAGCGCCAGGTCTTGCGGGGTGCGCACTTGTACCGACAGGCCAAAGCGGTCGAGCAACTGCGGGCGCAGCTCGCCTTCTTCGGGGTTGCCGCTGCCCACCAGCACAAAGCGGGCGGGGTGGCGCACGCTCAGGCCTTCACGTTCCACCAGGTTTTCACCCGAAGCCGCCACATCGATCAGCAGGTCCACCAGGTGGTCGTCCAGCAAGTTGACTTCGTCGATGTACAAAAAACCCCGGTGCGCCTGGGCCAGCAGGCCGGGCGCGAATTGCTTGATGCCCTCAGACAGGGCTTTTTCGAGGTCAAGGGCACCGACCACACGGTCTTCGGTGGCCCCCAAAGGCAGGTCGACCACCGCCACGGGTTGGCGCTCGCTGACGATTTTGCTTTTCGGGTCTTTGGCCTGTTTGGCTTGACAGATCGGGCAGGCGCCTGCGGTTTGGTCGGGGTCGCAGCGGTAGGGGCAACCCTTGACCACCTTGATCGGCGGCAGCAGATCGGCCAAGGCGCGCACGGCGGTTGATTTGCCGGTGCCCCGGTCACCCAGGACCAGCACACCGCCAATCGAGGGGTCGACCGCCACCACCTGGATGGCGAGGGTCATTTCATCTTGGCCAACGATGGCCGCGAAAGGGAAGGTCAAAGCCATGGGGCGTTCCGCAAAACTGTTCTCGGGCCATCATCCAAAAGACGCGCCGAAGTGTCAAGTTAAATTTACAGTTTGTCGGCCCGTGTGTCCACTTTGTCAGATTCGGGTTTCAGACCGTAGCGGGCCGCCAGGTCCCAGACGTGCTTGGGCAGCATGTTCTTGATGCGTGCGGGGGCTTCGCGGCGCAGGTGCAAGATTGACTCAATGGCCTTCATCTCGACCCGCGCTCGGGCAAACTCCAGGCCACGCGGCCCCACACGGGGCATAAGCCAATTGACCAGCGGCTTGATCCAGCTGGGCATGCGCCGCAAGGGCAGGCCGCCGGCGGCACGCTCGGTGTTGGCCATGAAGCCACGCACCGGGCCCTCGCGCCGGCCTTTGCTGATGGGGGCGCTGGTGACCAACTGGCCCTGAAGCCCGTCCAGCAGTGCCTGTCCCTTGGCGTTGCGCACCAACAGCCACTGCTGGCCGTGGCCGCCCATGTAGCCCACGGTGATGTCGGACAGCACATTGGTGTAATCCACACAGGTTCGGCATGTCAGCGGGAAAAAGTCTGGCGGCAAGGTGGACAAGGGCAAGTTCAAAAAAGGGATCAGGCGCTTGCCGCCCTGGTCGGTGCGCACCTCGACCTTGTAATCGGCCCGGAACTCGACGTAGCTGATGTCTTGCGGGCGGTCCGAGATCAGGCCCAAAAACTGGTGGAAGTTTTCAGTGGTGGTGTTGTCCGAGCAGGGCGTGCCGATCACATAAAGCTGCTCCAGGCCTTGCTCCCTTTCCAGCTGCGGCTGGATGGCACGCAAAGCATAAATTTGGCAGGGGATGCCAATCACGGCCAGACGTTTGTGGCCTTGTGCCAACGCTGGCTCGACCAAGCTGAGCAAGGGGGCATAGCCCATGCGCATGCCTCGGCATTGCTGCATGTCCTGGGCGCGTGTCACCACCACTGGGCGTGGGCGCCAGCGGTCGTTTGGGTCGGCCGCCATGGCGATCACCGCATCGACCAGGCCTTTTTCCAGCAGCACTTCGGCCAAGCGGGTGGTGATGCCGGTCCATTGCGCGCCCTGGGTGGGCGGGTCCAGGCGGGCGCTCAGGATCTGCTGGTAAGGCCCGAAAAAAAGCTCATCGGCCTGCGTGGTGTTTTGTTGGCGCTGGCGGCCATGCACCCGTTGCTCCAGCCCGGGGTAATCGGGCTGGATGAACTGGCAGGCCTGGCCGCAACGCTTGGGGTCGCTGGTGCGCGACAGACCGCAATCGGTGCACAGCTTGCGGTTGGGGGCCGGGTCTGCTGGCCCGGCGGTTTGGCGCTCCTCCAGCACGGCTGACCTGGTTTCAAACGGCGCGGGTAAAGGGCATCACGCCCACCAACCAAAGGTGCAAGCCGCCCATCAAAAAGGCGGCCCAAATGCCTGTGCCCAGCACCACGGCCAACAAAGTGCCCAGCAACTTGCCCTCGGGCACAGAATGCAGGCTCATGCGGTCACGCTGTCGGGCGGCACGGAACACCAGCACCGACCAGACCAGGAAACCGCCAAACAAAATCACGTCGGCCAGGTTGCCGTTTGACAGCAAGTGACCCAGCGCCCAAACCTTCACCGACAAGGTCATGGGGTGACGCAGTTTGGCCTTGATCTGGTTGCCAGGCACATACGTGGCGACCAACAACACCATGGCCACCCACATCAGCAAAATGGTGGCGTGCTGCATGCCGCGCGGCGGCGTCCAAAGCAGCATCGGCTCAAGGCGGGCCTGGGCATAACCCTGCACCAAAAGGTACAGGCCCAGCAGCGAAACCGCCGCATAAACGCCCTTGTAAACCAGTGCACCCCGACGCTGGATCCAGTTTTGCCGCCACTTGGGTGCCAGGCTTTGCAGGGCGTGTATGCCCAAAAATAGCGTCAGACCGATGAGCAGTTGCAGCATGTCAATACCTTTGGGCAATGGAAGGGTGTGGAATCAAGGACGCATTCTGACATGGGCCTGTCCATCGCGGTTGACATTGATAAGCCCGGGCTTTTCCGTGTGAATTGCTCAGGTATCACGCAGAAAATGACAAAGTGACTGTTCTGACGCACAATGAACCGTCCAGTATTTTCTGGCTCCTTCATTTAACAGGAGACGTGCATGTCCCGTTTTTCTTCAGTCCTCTCCAATCGCCGCGTGTTCATGATGCAAGTGGCTACTGCCGCCACCGCCGTGATGGCCGTGAGCGAAGCTTCGGCCCAAGCCATGGTCGACGAAAAAGACCCCCAAGCGGTTGGCTTGGCTTACAAAGCCGACGGCAGCAAAGTCGACAAGGCCAAGAACCCCAAGTTTGCAGCGGGCAACAACTGCGCTAACTGTGCCTTGTTCCAGGCCAAAGCTGGCGCGGCGGCGGGTGGCTGCCCCTTGTTTGCGGGCAAACAAGTGGCTGCCAAAGGCTGGTGCTCGGCTTGGGCCAAAAAGGCCTGATGCCCCACGGGTGCTGAACAGGCCCAGGCCTGTTGAGTCCTCCAACCGCCCTCGGGCGGTTTTTTTTCGTGCGTTGGTGCGGCGAAATGGGGCAAGTGGCTGCGCCTGCCTGGGGCTTACCCTGATTTGCCCGGAATATCGCGGGCTTTGAATACACAAAGTGTCAATCTGTCGTTACACTTTGCCGTGTCTTCAACCGACTGGAAAGCCCCGCAATGGCGTCTTGGGTAATGAAAGCGATGGACCTGGCCTGCCAAAAGGCCCATCGAACCTTGTTCGAAGGCGTCAGCTTTTCTGTGGCACCTGGCAGTTGGCTGCACATCGAAGGGGGCAATGGTTGTGGCAAAACCAGCCTGTTGCGCATTTTGTGTGGTCTGGCGCCTGCGGCCCATGGCCAAGTGCTCTGGCCTGCTGCCCACCTTGAGGCGCAAGAATCGCCATCCCCCAGGCCCGACCGCTCGGTGCTGCATTACATCGGCCATGCGCTGGGCCTCAAACCGGATTTGACCGCTTGTGAAAACCTGTGCCTAGATGCCCAGGTCAGCGGTCTGGCGCTCAGCCGAGAGCAAGCCCTGAGCGCGCTGGCAGCGCAAGGCCTGAAAAGTCGGGCCGATTTACCGGTTCGTGTTTTGTCACAGGGGCAGCGTCAAGGCGTTGCCCTGGCACGCTTGCGCACCAGCCCGGCGCCGCTCTGGGTGCTGGACGAACCGCTGGTCGGCCTGGACGCTCAGGCCACAGCCGCTGCCAGGACCTTGCTGCAATCGCATCTGAGCCGGGGCGGCGCGGTGGTCATGACCAGCCACCATGATGTGCTCTTGCAAGGCCCTGGCGCCTTTTACAGCCTGGGCGGCAGGGCGCATTTGTCATGAACATCAGCACAGGTTCACCCATGGGCTTAAGCCCCTGGCAAGCCATGGGCGGCTTGTTGCGACGCGATTTGCGCCTGGCCTTGCGCCGCAAGTCCGAGTGGCTGGGGGTGGT